>NZ_JACTGH010000016.1:0-28174 GCF_014498195.1 Helicobacter pylori
AACTTTGATTTTTAATAGAATGCACTAAAAAGCGAATGGATCTAGGTGAAACGATATTCAAATACCTAACAGATATGCACTTACATCTCCGCCCTAAAGGACGGAGTTTTTCGTGCTAGTGGGATAAAAACGCCATAGGTGTTTGTGGGGACATCACTCAAACCGAAATTAAAGAAAAAATTATAGAGTTGGCTAAAAAATTAGAAATCAACATGATCATTGGCGGGCCTCCATGTCAAGGCTTTTCTAATAAAGGGAAAAATTTAGAGCTAAAAGACCCTAGGAATTTTTTATTCTTAGAATATATAGAAATAGTCAAAGCCATAAAGCCAGAAATTTTTATCATTGAGAATGTGAAAAACATAATCTCTTGCACTAAAGGCTATTTTTTAGAAGAAATCAAAGAAAGATTGAACGCTTTAGGGTATCAATTGAGCTATCAAATCCTAAACGCTAAAGATTATGGCGTACCTCAAGACAGAGAGAGGGCTTTTATTGTAAGGGCTAGTCGTTTTAGTTTTGATTTCAATCTTTTAGAGCCTTCTCAAAGCGTGAATATTCAAGATGCCATAAGCGATTTAGCTTATCTTTGTTCTAATGAAGGGGCGTTTGAGAGCGATTATTTAAACCCTATCCAATCAAGCTATCAAGCCTTAATGCGAAAAAACAGCCCTAAATTATACAACCACCAAGCCACCAACCACTCCCAAGCCGCTTTAGAGAAATTAAAACTCATTAACAAAGAGCAAGGTAAAGAATGCTTGCCTAAAAACTTGCATGGCAAACAGCAATTCAAAAGCACATGGGGGCGCTTAAATTGGAATAAAATCAGCCCCACCATAGACACACGCTTTGACACTCCCAGTAATGGCACCAACTCCCACCCCAAATTGCACCGCTCTATCACGCCCAGAGAAGCCGCCAGGATACAAAGTTTTAGCGATAATTATATCTTTTATGGCAATAAAACGAGCGTTTGCAAGCAAATCGGTAACGCTGTGCCTCCTCTTCTAGCCCTAGCTTTAGGCAAAGCGATCTTAAAAAACTTAAGAAAATGATACAAATCCACCACGCTGACGCTTTTGAAATCATCAAAGACTTTTACCAGCAAAATTTAAAAGTGGATGCGATCATCACAGACCCTCCTTACAACATTTCGGTTAAAAACAATTTTTCCACCCTAAAGAGCGCTAAAAGGCAAGGCATAGATTTTGGGGAATGGGATAAAAATTTCAAGATTTTAGAATGGATCAAGCGCTACGCCCCCTTAGTCAATCCAAACGGCTGCATAATTATTTTTTGCTCTTACAGGTTTATAAGCTATATCGCTGATTTTTTAGAAGAAAACGGCTTTGTGGTCAAAGACTTTATCCAATGGGTTAAAACTAATCCCATGCCAAGAAACATTCACCGGCGCTATGTCCAGGACACGGAATTTGCCCTGTGGGCGGTTAAAAAGAAAGCTAAATGGGTGTTTAACAAGCCCGAAAATGAAAAATACTTACGGCCTTTGATTTTAAAAAGCCCTGTGGTAAGCGGGCTTGAAAAGACCAAACACCCCACGCAAAAAAGCCTGGCTTTAATGGAAAAAATCATTTCCATCCACACAAACCCTAATAACATCGTTCTAGATCCTTTCATGGGGAGCGGCACCACCGGCTTAGCGTGCAAGCGTTTAGAACGAAATTTTATCGGCATAGAATCAGAAAAAGAATATTTTCAAACCGCCAAAAAGCGTTTGAATTCGCTTTAAAAACGCTATTTGAATGAGATTGTGTTATAGTTATTTAAAAGGATATTTTGAATGAAAAGAATGTTAGCGGAGTTTGAAAAAATCCAAGCGATTCTAATGGCGTTCCCCCATGAGTTTGGCGACTGGGCGTATTGCATCAAGGAGGCTAGGGAAAGTTTTTTAAACATCATTCAAGCCATAGCCAAACACGCCAAAGTGTTAGTGTGCGTCCATACTAGCGATACTATTGGCTATGAGATGCTTAAAAACTTATCTGGTGTAGAAATCGCAAAGGTCGACACTAACGACACATGGGCTAGGGATTTTGGAGCGATCAGTATTGAAAATCATGGCGTTTTAGAGTGCTTGGATTTTGGTTTTAATGGCTGGGGGTTAAAATACCCGTCCAATTTAGACAATCAGGTGAATTTCAAGCTCAAAAACTTAGGGTTTTTAAAACACCCTTTAAAAACGATGCCCTATATTTTAGAGGGCGGGAGCATAGAAAGCGATGGGGCCGGGAGCATTTTAACCAACACCCAATGCCTTCTAGAAAAAAATCGTAACCCCCATTTGAATCAAAATGAAATAGAAAACATGCTTAAAAAGGAATTAGGGGCTAAACAAGTGCTGTGGTATTCTTATGGCTATTTAAAAGGCGATGATACGGATAGCCATACCGACACGCTCGCTCGCTTTTTAGATAAAGACACCATTGTTTATAGCGCATGCGAGGATAAAAACGATGAGCATTACACAGCCTTAAAGAAAATGCAAGAAGAATTAAAAACCTTTAAAAAACTAGATGGAACGCCCTATAAACTCATCCCCCTAGAAATCCCCAAAACCATTTTTGATGAAAACCAACAACGCTTGCCGGCGACTTATGTGAATTTTTTATTGTGCAATAACGCTCTCATCGTGCCTACCTACAACGACCCTAAAGACGCACTCATTTTAGAAACCTTAAAACAACACACGCCCCTAGAAGTGATAGGGGTTGATTGCAATACCTTAATCAAACAGCATGGGAGTTTGCATTGTGTAACGATGCAACTTTATTGAACAAAATCACGCTTTTTGGCGTGGTTCAAGGCGTGGGCATGCGCCCTTTTGTTTATACCCTGGCTCAAAAATTAGGGCTTGTAGGCTTTGCGCGTAACGCCCAAGCGGCTTTAGAGATCGTCTTACCCGCTCACAAAACAGAGTCTTTTTTAAACGCTCTAAAAAAAGGATTGCCCCCCTTAGCGTTGGTGGAAAAAATCATTATTAGCCCCTATGATAAGGCGCTTCATTTTAATGATTTTAGGATTTTAGAAAGCAAGAACCACCCTTTAAATTTACTCAGTCAAATCCCTAAAGATTTAGGCGTGTGTGAGGATTGCTTGCGCGAAATTAGAGATAAAAACTCCCCCTATTTTCATTACGCTTTCAATTCTTGCGCGAAGTGCGGGGCGAGATACAGCCTTTTAAACGCCCTGCCCTATGACAGAGAAAATTCCGCCTTAAAACCTTTCAAGCTCTGCAAATTTTGTGCATCCGTTTATAAAGACGCCACCAACAAACGATTCCACATTCAAGGCATCAGCTGCAAAAAGTGCGGTATTACGCTCAATTACAAGCGGTTCAAAAATGATGACGCTCTTTTAGAATGCGCTAAAGACATTCAAAAAGGTAAAATCATCGCTCTTAAAGGTTTGGGAGGCTTTGCCCTCTTGTGCGATGCGAGGAATTTTCAAACCATAGAAAGATTACGGCTTTTAAAAAACCGCCCCCTAAAGCCTTTTGCGCTCATGTTTAAAGACTTAAACGCAGCCAAACAGCATGCGTTTTTGAACGCGTTAGAATGCGAGAGCTTGAATTCTACAAGCACCCCCATTCTTTTAGCGCGTAAAAAACCCGACATAAAATTAGCCCCCAATATCGCCAAAAACTCCCCCTTTTATGGCGTCATTTTGCCCTATACCCCTTTGCATGCTTTATTACTGGATTTATTGGATTCCCCTATTGTATTCACGAGCGCGAATTTCAACTCCCTCCCTTTAGCGAGCGATGAGGTTGAGATTGACGCCTTGAGTTTCATTTTTGATTTTAAGCTCACGCACAATCGTGCTATCATCCATAGGATTGATGATAGTATCGTGCAGCACATGGATAATATCATTCGCCCCATGCGTTTGGCTAGGGGGTTTGCCCCCCTTTACCTCACTTTGCCCAAACGCTCTAACCATCCGCCCAAAAAGATTTTAGCGCTTGGAGCGGAGCAAAAAGGGCATTTTAGCTTATTGGATAGCGGGACTTCCATTCTTTTACTCTCGCCTTTTTGTGGGGATTTGAGCGTTTTAGAAAATGAAAAACACTTTAAAGAAACTTTGAATTTTTTCTTAAAAACCTATGATTTTAAACCCACCATCTTAGCTTGCGATAAACATAAAAACTACACCACCACTCAAATGGCTTTTGATTTTAATACGCCCTTGTTGCAAGTCCAGCACCACCATGCCCACTTTTTAGCGAGTATCTTAGACGCATTGTTACAAGACCCGCATTTAAATCACCCTTTTATAGGCATTGTCTGGGATGGGAGTGGGGCTTATGAAAATAAGATTTATGGGGCGGAGTGTTTTGTGGGGGATTTTGAGCACATTGAAGAAACCGCCAGGTTTGAAGAATTTCTGCTTTTAGGGGGGCAAAAAGCGATCAAAGAGCCTAAACGCTTGGTTTTAGAAATCGCTTTAAAACACCAACTCAACAAGCTTTTAAAGCGCGTTCAAAAGCATTTTAAAGAAGACGAATTAGAAATTTTTAAACAAATGCATGACAAAAAAATTCAAAGCGTCGCTACCAATTCCATAGGGCGTTTGTTTGATATAGTAGCGTTTAGTTTGGATCTAGTGGGAACGATTAGCTTTGAAGCCGAGAGCGGGCAGGTTTTAGAAAATCTAGCCCTACAAAGCGATGAGATCGCTTTTTACCCTTTTAAAATCAAAAACAGCGTGGTGTGTTTAAAAGAATTTTATCAAGCGTTTGAAAAGGATTTGGGCGTTTTAGAGCCTGAACGCATCGCTAAGAAATTTTTTAACAGCCTAGTAGAAATCATTACCGCTTTGATTGTGCCTTTTAAAGAACATGTCGTGGTGTGCAGTGGGGGCGTGTTTTGCAACCAATTATTATGCGAACAATTAGCCAAACGATTCAAAAAGCTTCAAAGGGAGTATTTTTTCCACAAGCATTTCCCCCCTAATGACAGCAGTATCCCTATCGGTCAAGCCTTAATGGCGTATTTCAACCCTACAATCATCAAAAAAGGATAAAAATGGATAGCGTAACTCTAGCATGCGGGAACGGGGGGAAAGAAACAAACGCTTTAGTTGAGCGGGTCTTTATGCCCTATTTAAAAGAATGGATTGTTGCGTTTGGTGAAGACGCCCCTAAATTTGAAGCTAGTGGGGAATATTGCGTAAGCACGGATAGTTTTGTCATCACGCCTTTAATTTTTAATGGGGGCGATATAGGCAAGCTTTGCGTTTGCGGGAGCGCGAATGACGTGAGCGTGCAAGGGGGCGAACCTTTGTATTTGAATATGGGTTTTATTTTAGAAGAAGGCTTAGAAATCCCTCTTTTAAAACAAATTTTACAATCCATACAAAAAGAATTGTTTAAAGCCAACTTAAAACTCCTCTCCCTAGACACTAAAGTCGTGCCAAAGGGGAGCGTGGATAAGCTTTTTATCAACACAACCTGCATTGGTAAAATCATCAAGCCAGGGATTTCTTCGCACCATTTAAAACAAGGACAAGCCATTATCCTAAGCGACACGATCGCCAATCATGGGGCAAGCCTGTTTGCGATGCGTAATGAAATCAAGCTTAAAACCAATCTAGAAAGCGATTGCCAACTGCTCTACCCCTTATTAAAACCCCTATTTTTAAGCGATCTCAAAATTGATGCTTTAAGAGATGCGACTAGGGGCGGGTTAGCGAGCGTGCTGAACGAATGGGCGAACAGCTCTAGAGTGAAAATCGTTATAGAAGAAGAAAAAATCCCCTTAAAAGAAGAAACGAAAGGGATTTGCGAGATTTTAGGGCTAGAACCCTACGCGCTAGCCAATGAGGGGGTGTTTGTTTTAGCGCTCAATCAAAAAGACGCCCCTAAAGCCTTAGAAATTTTAAAAAGTAATGAGAAAGCGAAAAACGCTTGCGTGATCGGCAAAGTGTTTGAAAACCCTTATCCTAGCGTGGTTTTAAAGAACGCATGGGGTTTTGAAAGAATTTTAGAGATGCCAGAGGGCGAATTATTGCCTAGGATTTGTTAAAGCTAGAGTGCTTTTTAAAACCCTACCGCCTTTGCCCTCTAAAATTTTTTAGAGATCACCTAAGCTAAGTCTACTATACTCAATCCATTTGAGAAAACTTACAATAAGAGGGTGTTAGTGGTGGGTTATAAAAAAGCGGGCTTGATATTAGCAGTCATTTTTGGGTTTGCTGTGTTTTTTTCTGGGTGTAAGAGTGATTACGCAAAAAAAAGATAGTAAAGATAATAAAAGAGAAAGGAATTAAAAAAAAGATAAAAGAGGAAGAGACAATAAAAAAGAGGAAGAGACAATAAAAAAAGAAAAGATAAAGGAAAAGATAAGAGAAGCGTTTGATGAAAAACTGCCAAAAAAACCACCAATAGATCTTAGAATGACTTTTGGATACAATCCTTATTGGATAAGCATCATTTCAAATGTTGGTAGTATCACTATAATGAGTGCAAAAATCAATCGTGGGAATTGTGAT
The DNA here is from genome assembly GCF_014498195.1 of Helicobacter pylori. Classification (GTDB taxonomy): domain Bacteria; phylum Campylobacterota; class Campylobacteria; order Campylobacterales; family Helicobacteraceae; genus Helicobacter; species Helicobacter pylori_DO. Next base: position 6,514 of record NZ_JACTGH010000016.1, read on the forward strand.
AACGATGGATTTCCTTATTTCAAGATTAATAAAACGCTAAGATTTGGCGATAGCTATCAATTTTATATACTTCGTTGTCAGCATATAAAAGAAGTTAGTATAAAGACTGATAAAGGGACTTGGGATTTTGGAATTGGAAGAAGATAAAAACCAACTGATAATCATCTCTAAAACAGACAGCATAGAAATCTAGGACATTCAGTTCAATAGAGAGAATTGCCCGCTCACATAGAATAATAGACAGATTTTCATGCTATTCAAAACTATCTCTTGTAAAAGTTTATTTTTAGCGTAAAGATATTGATGATTAGCCCAATAAAAGCCCCTTACTTTCCCTAGCTCTTTATGAAAAATTAAAATGCTAACACGCCTTGCTTTTTGAAAGCGTTTGAGATTGAGAGCGAAGCGACCAAACCCCTTTTAATGGCTCAAGCTTGTTTGAAGCGAATTGATAAGCACAATATCGTAAAATCGCTAGCCCAACGCTTAATAGCAAAGCGTTTTTATAGCTCTATAAAAGCCTTGATTGTATTTCAAACCTCTAAAAGTTTCAAATAATACTCATAAGCTTCTTTGATGCCCTGCTCTAAAGGGATTTCTAATTCCCACTTTAAAGCCTTTTGTTTGGAAATATCCATAAGTTTTTGCTGCATGCCTACTGGTTTGGATAAATCTTTCACAAACACGCCCTTATAATCTAAAACCTGAGCGACCATTTCATAATACTCTTCAATGCTGTAATCCACTCCAGAGCCGACATTCATCACGCTAGGGATTGAAGCGATATTCTCATAAGCGAGAGCGATGAACCTCGCTAAATCTTTAGCGTTTAAATACTCTCTTCTGGCCGTGCCATCGCCCCACATCGCAAAATTTTTTTCATTTTTTAATTTAGCGGCGTGCATCCTAGCGATAAGCCCTGGTATCATGTGTGCTATTTTTTCTTCAAACTTGTCAAACTCGCCATAAAGGTTGCAAGGCACTAGAGTTTTATAAAAAACGCCCTTTTCAGCGCTCACATACTCGCAATATTTCATCACAGAGAGTTTGGCTAAAGCGTAGCCTTCGTTCGTTGGCTCTAAAGAGCCGTTCAACAAATCGCTCTCTTTTAAAGGGTTAGGGGCGTATTTAGGATAAGCGCAAGAGCTCGCTAGATTAATAGCTTTTTTCACGCCCGAATCTAAAGCGCTAGAAAAGAGGTACAAGCCCATTAATAAATTCTCAACCATGTAAGTTGAAAGATCGTTCATGTTAGCGACAATGCCCCCCACTCTCCCGGCGCAATGGATAATGCCTGTAGGTTTGTATTCTTTCAAATAAGCTTGAACATTGTCCTTATCCAACAAATACAATTCGCTCTTTTTAGGGGTGAGTAGAGTAACATCAGGCTTATTTTTTTTAAAATACAACGCCGTGTTTTGCCCCACCATGCCATAGGCACCGGTGATTAAAATAATCTCATTCATAAAAATTCCTTAAAGTATAGCCCCCATCTTGCAAGTAAAGGTTTTTCTGGCATTCTTTTAAATCGTATTCTAACATGTCCTTAACCAACTCTTTTAAATCGTATTCCCTAACCCAGCCTAGCTCTTTCTCAGCCTTAGTGGGATCGCCTAAGAGCAAATCCACTTCAGTAGGCCTGAAATAGCGCTCGTCTATACGCACCACGATTTGGCCTTTTTTTAAATGGCTTAAGTTTAAGTTTAAAGCGTTCGCTCTTTTTTCATCAACGCTTTTGATCAAACCGATTTCTTTAATCCCTGTATTTTGAAATTCTAAATTGATACCGATAAATCCAAAGCTCATTTTCACAAAATCGCGCACGCTTGTGGTCTTTCCTGTAGCGATCACATAATCTTGTGGGATGGGCGCTTGGAGCATTAAATGCATCATTTTCACGTAATCTTTGGCATGCCCCCAATCTCTTTTAGCGTCTAAATTCCCTAAATACAAGCAATCCGTTAAGTTATACGCTATCGCGCTAGCGGCTCGTGTGATTTTACGAGTGACAAAAGTTTCGCCCCTTACCCTGCTCTCATGGTTAAAAAGAATGCCATTAACCGCAAACAAGTTATAAGCCTCTCTGTAATTTTTGGTGATGTAAAAGGCATACATTTTAGCGACCGCATAGGGGCTTCGTGGGTTAAAGGGGGTGTTTTCATTTTGTGGGGTTTCTAAGACTTCGCCATACAATTCGCTCGTGCTGGCTTGATAGAATCGTGTTTTATTTTCTAAGCCTAAAATCCGCATGGCCTCTAAAATCCTTAGCGTGCCAATACCATCAGCGTTAGCGGTGTATTCTGGGGTTTCAAAAGAGACTTTCACATGGCTTTGAGCGGCTAAATTATAAATCTCTGTAGGCTTAGTGGTAGCGATTAAATGGATGAGGTTAGAGCTATCGGTCATATCCCCATAATGCAAGAAAAAACGCCTTTTATGATCGCTGTGCAAATCTTCATACAAATGATCGATCCTAGAAGTGTTGATGCTAGAAGAGCGCCTTTTTAACCCATGCACTTCATAACCTAAATTGAGCAAGTATTCAGCCAGATAGCTCCCGTCTTGCCCGGTAACCCCGGTGATTAAAGCGATTTTTTCTTTCATTATTGTTCCTTTATTAAATTTTCTTTATTAGGCGTTTTGATTCTGCCTGTTAAAATCGTCATCAACCCTTACAATATCGTCTTCGCCGACATACTCGCCCACTTGGACCTCTATGATGATTAAAGGGATTTTGCCGTAATTAGCCAGGCGGTGTAAGGTGTTTTTAGGGATATAAGTGGACTCATTAGCTTGCAATTCAAACGATTGGTGATCCAACTCCACGCTCGCCATTCCGCTAATCACCACCCAGTGTTCGCTCCTGTGGAAATGCTTTTGTAAAGAAAGCCTTGCGTTTGGTTTGACTTCTAAAATCTTAACCTTGTAACAACCGCTCTCATGCAAGACTTCATAACTCCCCCAAGGGCGATAGACTTTAGTGTGCGTTTGTAATAATTCTTGATTATGCGTTTCTATCTCGCTCACTAGGGCTTTTAAATCCTTAGCTTTGTCTTTATGAGCGACTAAAAGAGCGTCTTTAGTGTCAATGATCGCTAAATCCTCAACCCCTAAAAGAGCGCTCACTTTATGAGAAAACACTAAATTATTTGCGCTTTCTTTGGCAAAAACAGGCGTTTGATTCAAGCTGACATTCTCTTTAGACTCGTTAGCCACTTCTTCAAAAAGAGCGTTAAAATTCCCTAAATCGCTCCACTTGGCGTTTAATCCTACCATTTTGATTTTGTGGCTTTGCTGCATTAAAGCAATATCCACGCTCACATCTTCTAAATCTTGCATGCTCTTTTCGCTCAAACACGCGATCTTTTGTTCAAAAAAATGCGTGTTTTCTAACGATTCAAACGCTCTTTCGCACCCCTTTAAAATAGTAGGGGCATGCTTTTTTAGTTCGTCTAAAAAAACGCCCGCTTGGAAAACAAACATGCCGCTATTGAAATAAAAACCCCCGCTTTTTTGGAATTCTATCGCTTTTTCTAAGCTTGGCTTTTCAATGAATCGCTTGACATCTAAACCATTAGGGCTCTCAATATACCCAAACTCGGTGTTGGGCTTGTCAATACTCACCCCAAAAGTGACTAAAAAACCTTTTTGGGCTAAATTAATCGCTTTTTTGATTGCATTTTCATACGCTTGAAAATCTTTAATCAAATGATCGCTTGGCGTAACGATGAGTAAATCTTCTTTATCGCTCATTAAAGCGCTCAAAGCAATGGCGTTAGCGGTGTTTTTACTCAAGCTCTCTAATAAAAAACCCACGCTTTTGTTTTGGATTTCACTCTTTATCTCTTCTAGGGCTAAAAAATAATGCTTTTCATTGCACACAATGAGCGTTTCATCTACTAAGGAAGCGTTTCTTTTAAAACTCAATTCAAACAAGCTTTTATGGTCAAAAAGCTTTAAAAATTGCTTAGGGTATAGGCTACGGCTTAAAGGCCATAAGCGCTTGCCGCTCCCCCCACTCAGTAAGATATTTTTAATTTTCATGGGTTTTCTTGTCAGGCTCTCTTTTGTTTTTTAGGGTTATTATAGCGTTTTTAATTTGGGATTTTTGAGTCACTTCAAAAACTCAGCGATGACTTCATTCTCTCTGGGTATAGGGAAGAAGATGTCAGTATTGGGCGAAATGAAAACCCTACTCCCCTCTCTAATCACCACAATGGGGGCGATCTTGCTTTTGTCTCTTAAAATTTGATTGACCACTTGATTGATCCCCATGCCGCTTTGCCTCATCAATTGCAACAAAAGATAATCCCCAAAGAAATTAGTCACCTCTTCTTTATTACCTCTGTTGTTTAAAGCCGAAGTGATCCCAATCAACAAGCCGTTAGTGAGCGTAGAAAGCAGTAACGGCACGCCATAGCGTTGGAAATTCCTTTCAATCAATTCCCCCACCAAGCCGTTATAGCCTTTAATGTCCGCCCCTTTAGCGTTAGTGAGCATGATATTGATGCCATGGGGAGTGATGATGCGACTCCATACAATATCCAAGCGGTATTCGCCCATTTTGTTATTGTTGCTGTAATAACCTATGACTTTAGAGCCTTTGGGGATTAAGACGGCTTTGCCCATGTGAGCGAAAATATCGCTTTCCACTTGCGCAATCACTTTACCAGCGATCTGGCTAGAAATGGGCGTGATCAAAAAAGCGGGTATCATTTTATCCGCTGTAATGGTGCGTAAAAGCTTGTTTTCATTAGTGGCGATGTCTTTTTCTTTAAGGTTAGTGAAACCATCAATGCCATTAGGGTTATCCACAGGGAAAATCAGGTTTTCTTCGTAATTTTTAGGGCTTTGTTTGAAAGGGGTGATGCGAGCGGCTAATAAATCTAATTGCTTTAGAGAAAAATCTTTTTTAGGGGGGGTTGTTTTTGGATCTATGGGAGGGCTCTTAAAAGTTTCTTCTTTGGAATAATTCATTTCTTTGGAGTTTAGGGCTTTTAAAGCGGCTTTGAGCTGTTCTTGTAAGGCTTTGATGGTAGCGTCTTTGGAGCTTTCTGTGTTAGTTGACTGTGGGTTTTGAGTGAAGGTGTAGTCTTGTAAGGGGTATTTCACCTCATCGTCATTTAAAAGGCTAGGCTGGTTATTTAAGGGGGCTTTTGGCTTTTGATGATAGACTAAAGAAATGGTTGTAATCGTTGCAAAACCCCCTATAAAAATAAGCACCCCCTTAAGCCACTTATTCATCTCTAGCCCTTTTGACAAAACGGATGCACAAATAGTCCTTACCCAACCTTAAAGTCCATTTAGTAGAAACGTCTTCAGCGATAATATAATCGCCCACAATCCTAGTATTTACCGGGTTATCATAGCCATCAACGACCTTATAAATCACGGGGAATTTAGAAAGCGCTAATCTTTTGTCAAATTTGAAATAAGTGAATTGCTTGTCGTTAAAAATTTCTTTAGGCATCAAAGAGAGTTTGGATTTTTTAGAACAAATCCCTAAACAATACCATTTCCTTTGAGAGCTTTTTAAAGCCCTATAGCCTTTTTGAATGTCTTTTTTAACGATTTTCATTGCGTTAGTGTTATCGCCAATAGTTATAGTCTCTTCTTCTTTTTCTTTGGTTTCTTCTTTTTCTTCTTTTAAGGGTTTGTTGTTGTTTGTGGGAGCGTTTTCAAGGGTATTTTCTTTATTTTCTTTATTTTCTTTTTGGGGCTTCAAAAAAGCGTTAGAATAATAATTTTTATCTTCTATGAAAACCTGTAAATTAGGGTGTTTGGAGCTGGTGAAAGTGGTAGAAAACACATAGAAAGAAAAAATCTTACCCTCGCTATCAATCACGCTGATATTGGAATCCACGCCGATTTGTAAAGGCTTGATGAGTAAAATGCGATCGTTACTCTCTAAGATTTTCGCATCAAAGCCCACCTTATCCCCCAAAACAAAATCGCTAATGGGTTTTGAAAAGAACAATAAGGTCGCCATCGCATAACGCAAGCGGATTTTATAGGTTTGCCCTTGAAAGTAATCAATGTTCAAAGTGTTGGACATTTTGGAGCGGTTTTTGTCAAAAAAGCTCCCTTGAATGGCGTTTAAATCCTGCATGGGGTGGTTTAAATGCGCCGGGGCTGTTTCGTTCGCTTCTTCTAAAAAATCATCGGCTTTTAAAGCGCTAAAAGCCAACAAAAAGCTCATGAGAGCGTATAAAAATTTCCGCATCAATCATTCCTGTTAGTCGGCGCGATTTCAGTGATGCTGTAGCGAGTGATTTTAAAGCCGGTAGGGTTTTTAGGCATGGAAGCGTAATCAAAATCCGGGGTGTCAAACAAATAGCTCAATACGATTTTATAACGCTTTTCATACACGAGCTTGTTTTCATTCGTGAGTTTAGCCGCAATGGACACGCTCGCAATGGGGTTATTGTCTTGCTGATAGATCGCAATATTGACGATATGGACTTCTCTTTCTAAATGGCTTTGCACATAGATGCTGTTTTGCGTTTTAATCAAATCTTCAAAGCGTTGCCACACTTTAGAACTGCTTTGCAAGCGCACCAATTCATAGCGCGATTTATCGTCAATGCGGTTAATGCTCTCTCGGTTTAACACATACGCCCCAATGAGCGAGCGAGCCAACGCTTCATTACTGGAAATGCTTTTATCCGCTCTTTGGATAATGGCGTAATGCTTGTCCTGGTTTAAAAAATCCACGAAATGGTGTTCGGTTTTTTGTAAGGGTAGAAGACTGATTAACACGATCGCTAAAACAAGAGCGATAAAACTCATCAAGCCTAAGAGTTTATAAGCGATTTTCAAGCGGTTCCTCTCCAGCCTAAACACGCTTTGCATGTCCAAATCATTCACCGAAAAACCAGAAAGCTTGTTTTCTAAATGCTTTTCTTGGTGGCTTAAAAGCTCTTCTAAATAGATCAACTGCTCGCTGTTGAAAGGCTTTTCTCTCATGCGAGATTTAACCTGTTTTCATACAAGGTGCAAGGGCTTTTTTTCATCTCATGCACCTTACTGGTGCAACCAAAAAACACAAGTCCCATAATAACAAAAAAAATTCTCATTAAATTCCTATTTATTTAAATTTCATTTTTTGTATTTATTGTATCCTTTTTAACCTTTTTTTGCTTGAAATTTGGGATTTTTACATCTAATTGAGTGGTTTCTACCTTAAATGTGGGGGAATGCGTTTCTTTTTCTTTAGAAACGCTACCGCTTGTAGAAGTAGAAACGCTAGAGGGAGCGGGCGAGGTCGTGATATATTGTAAGGAATTGAGAGCGTTTTGGCTGAGGTTAGCGCTCAAATTGGTGGCGAGTTTGTAAGTTTCTTTAAGGCTGTTTTGCACCCTAAACAAAGCGTTGATGAAAAAAGGCACGCCTATGATAAAAACGCAACACAAAAATAACGCTACCACCAACAAAAGGCTTAAATCTTGTTTTTCTTGCATGCTAGCGTCTATTAAAGCCTTAGTAACCGACACATTCAAAAACCCCACCAACAACAAAAAAGGCTTGTAAAACCCAAGAGCGAAGCATTTTTTTAGGCATATAACCACAACGCTCCTCCAGGTTTTGAAAAACCCAAACGCTAAAAACAGCGCCCCTAAAGAGCACCACACATGCACTTCCAAATACACTAAAATGATGATCGCAAACAGCACGCTCAAAAAAAGCGCTTGCAAAACGCTTAAAAAAAGCCACACGGACATTTCATTATGGCTCAAATCGCTAATAAAGCTAAGGGCATAAAAACCATGATTGAAGATAAAATCTAAAGAAAGCGCATGGTTAGAAAAGTTACTCAAGCTTTGAGAAAGGCTTTGCGCGATCATGTTAGGCGCAATAAAGATAGCGTTTTGAAACAATTCATAAAAGCGCGAAGGGTTTTTTAAAGCGTAGTTAAACAGCGCAAAAAACCCCACAAACCATAACGCTTCTAAAAGCGCGCTAGCGCTGAAGAAATTCTGTTCTTTCAAACTCCTATAAGCAAAGAGCATGAACGCCAAAGCGACTGCGCTATTAAACACCAATTGCGCATGCAAGGTGTAGAGGAAAAATTCAGCGAAACGCCCTAAAATCGCCGTGAGAGGCGTGATAAACCAAGAAAGAATGATTTCATAAGCGTCATGTTTCATCAATGTTTCAACGGACTTTAATGTAAAATTCAAAGCCTTTACGCCAAACTAATAATTCAATTTTAAGTGCGCTTAACGCTTCCCTTAAAGCCTTCGGGCTGAATGCCACGCTTTTAGAATTCACCCATAAAATCCTATCCCCAAGCTTTAAAAAATCCAAGCCTTTAGGCAAATGACTGCCTATTTTAGTGATGATAAAACGCTCGTCTAAAGCGATGCCATAGCGCTCTAAAAAAGTGTCTTTGAGTAAAAACCCCCCATAGCGTTTATTGACTTTGAGCGTTACTTCTTTGATTTGATGATTCCGTTTGATTTTCACTTTGGCAAGGCTTTGGTATTTAAGATTGCTCACCACCCATTCAAACTCCGCTAATGAGCGGATCTTGTAATCATTGATCGCTAGGATTTCATCGTTTTTTAAAAAAGGGTTTTTAGGGAAAAAGGGATCAAATTGCGCTACCACTAAACGCTTATGATGTTCTTCTAAACGCACCCCAATATCCCCATAATAAGGCTCTTTTTGGTTTAAAAAGCGCTTGATAAATTTCGTTTCTATAAAGCCATTCCCCCCTACCCCTAGCCCTAGCATTTGATAGCAAATATTGCTGATAACGCCATTTTTTTGAGTCTTTTGCGAAATTTGAGCGTAGCGGTCATAGCCTTTTTGCCCCACTAATAATCGCGCTTCTAGGGCTTCTTTATCCCCTATGCTAGCCATTGGCCTTATCAGGGCGTCTTTGTCTAAATCCCTTAACATATAAACATACTCGCTTGGCACGCTTTGCAACAAATACAACCCTACAAAAGGATCGGATTTGATGACTCTGGCGTGTTTAGGGTAGGTTTTGGAATAATATAAATACACGCCTTTAGGCAATTCTTTTAAAGCCACGCCTCCTTTTTGAAGGCTCGCTTTTTTAAAAAACGCCTGACAATGCTTGAAATCATAAGCCCCTAAGCCATTCAAAAAAAACCATAGAATGATAAAGGCTTTATAAAGCATCACAACTTGGCAAAATTCCCTAGCATGTTAAAGGCTAAATTCTTTCGGTTTTCTTCTACGGCTTTATACCCGTCATTCAAAGCGCTCATCAAATAGATTTGCATCGCTTCTTTATCTTCTAGCAGGCTGTCATCAATTTGCAAATCCACTAACTCCCCCAACCCATTAAAACTCACGCTCACCATTCCCCCACCGCTTTTGGAAGTGTGGATCGTGTCTTTATTCTTTTCTTCTAGTTGGGAAAACTCTTTTTTCATGCCGTCTAATAACCCGCTTAACCCGCCCAATTGACTAAAATCCATCTCTAACCCTTTTCTAAAATTTCGTTTTTTTCATCCACTAGCACGATGCTCGGCTTGTGTGCATTGATTTCATCTTCATTCATGTTCGCATAAGCTAAAATGATCACCACATCGCCTATGGCCACTTTTCTGGCCGCTGCGCCATTGACGCAAATTTCGCCCCTTTTTTTCCCTAAAATCACATAGGTGCTGAAGCGTTCGCCGTTATTGACATCCACGATTTCTACTTTCATGCCCTCTCTAAGCCTGGCGAGCTTGGCTAAATCCTCATCTATGGTGATCGAGCCTATATAATTGAGGTTAGCGTCTGTGATAGTAGCCCTATGGATTTTACTATAAAGCATTTCAAAAGTCATTTTCTTTCACCTTTTGTGCGCGCTTGATTTCTTTTAAAACCAATTGGTTTTTTTCTAGCAAGCAAGTGATCTTACAAGGTTTTTTAAACGATTGCAAGAGCAGTATATCGCTTAATTTAGTTTTGATTTCATGGTGAATGATTTTTTTAATTTCTCTCGCTCCTAAAGTCGTTTGGTAGCTTTTTTGCGCAATAAATTTCACAACTTCTTTATGGAATTTTAAGATCACGCCTTGCTCTAGCGCTAGGGCTTTTAATTTGTCTAATTCCACAGAAACAATGCGTTCAAAATCTTCCAAACTGAGCGCGTTAAACGGCACGATCGCATCAATCCTAGAGCGTAATTCAGGAGTCAAAAGCTCTTTAACGGCTCTATCATACTTGGCGTTTTTAGCGCTAAAAAACCCTAGCGTGTCCTTATCCTTACTCCCCACATTTGAAGTCATAATCAGTATCACATGCTTAAAACTCGCCTGATTGCCTAAATTATCGCTCAAAGTGGCGTTATCCATCACCTGCAACAACAAATCATACACATTAGGGTGGGCTTTTTCTATTTCATCTAAAAGCAACAAACAATGCGGGTGCTTTTTAATCGCATTCACCAATAACCCCCCTTGCTCAAACCCCACATAACCGCTAGGACTCCCGATGAGCTTTGCCACGCTATGGGCTTCTTTGTATTCGCTCATGTCAAAGCGTTCAAAATGCAAATTCAAATTCAAGGCCAATTCTTTAGCCAATTCCGTTTTCCCCACCCCACTAGGCCCCACGAATAAAAAGCTCCCCACAGGCTTATTTTTTGCAGAAAGCCCGCAATACTGGATTTTAATCGCATTGCTGACGAGACTGATCGCTTCTGCTTGGGCAAAAATCTTATTTTTAAGCGATTTTTCTAAATTCCTTAAAAGGGCTTTTTTATCGCTGCTCAAACGCATTTTAGGGATTTTAAGCTTGAGAGCGAGCGTTTCTTTCACGTCATCAACGCCGATTTTTTTGCCCTTTTTAGGGTTGATTTTTTTCCTCGATCCCACCTCATCTAATAATTCAATCGCTTTATCCGGCAAGAATTTATCATGCATGTAATCACTCGTTAAATCCACGCATGCCTTAAACACGCTCTCATCATAACGCACCTGGTGGTGTTCTTCATAAAGGGGAGCGATCTTTTTTAAAATCAAGTAACACGCCTCTTTAGAAGGCTCTTCAACTTTTATGACTGAAAAGCGCCTGTTAAAAGCCTTGTCTTTTTCAAACACGCTGCGGTATTCTTCAAAAGTGGTCGCTCCTAAACACTTCAAGCTCCCATCCGTTAGAACCGGTTTTAATATGTTCGCCGCATCCAAGCTCCCAGCGTTACTGCTCCCTGCGCCTAAAAGGGTGTGGATTTCATCAATGAATAAAATGATGCGGCCGTTTTGTTGGATTTCTTTGAGCGTTTTTTTCAAGCGTTTTTCAAAATCCCCTCTGTATTTTGCCCCAGCCACCATTAAAGCCAAATCCAAAGAATAGACTTCATATTCTTGCAAAAACTCCGGCACTTCTTTTTGAGCGATTTTTAAAGCCAAAGCTTCAGCGATGGAGGTTTTCCCTACGCCCGCTTCGCCAATTAAAAGCGGGTTATTCTTTTTTCTGCGCCCTAAAATTTCTATCACTCTTAAAATCTCTTCTTCTCTGCCAATGACTGGATCTAAAGCGTTGTCTTGAGCTAAAGCGCTCAAATTTTTAGCGTATTTTTTTAGGGGAGTGTTTTTGGGCGCTTCTTCTTCATTGGTGTCATTAGGAATGCCATGGTTATCCAAATCCAATGAAGCAGGATTAGAATACAAACGAGCGATGCCAAAACTATCCATGAGTTTTGAAGCGTAACAATCGGGGTGATCTAGCATTAAAATAAGCAATTCTTCCACGCCCACGCTCTCAAAAGCGCTCGCATACATTCTTTTAAGCATTCTTAATAGCACAAAACTCCTAGCAGGCATTTTGGCTGGATCACTCTTTAAAGGCACATATTGCAACAAATAGTCTTTAAGGATTTGTTTTAATCTATCATAGTCATCTCTTTCTAAAGCGCCAATCATCTTTGCCCCGCTCTCATGCTCTAAAATGACCAATAGCACATGCTCTGTGGTGCAAAGGGCATGGTTAAGATCTAAGGCTAAATTTAAAGCTCGGTTTAGGACTTCATTGAGATCTTGATTGAATTTAGCCATTATCTTATCTCTTCTACCAATAATTTTAAAGGGAGATCTAGCTCTCTGGCTTTATCTCTAACCCATGCTGCCCTATGTCTGGCAATATCATAAGGATAGACGCCACAAACCCCCTCGCCATCACGATGGATGCTTGATGTGAGAGCTTGAGCTTCTTCTAAAGATTTGTCAAAAAAATCCCTCAAAGCAGAGATGACAAATTCCGCTGTCGTAATGGGGTCATCAACCATGATCACTTGCGCCATGGTGGGGGTGGGTATGTCATACATTTTCATGCCGCTTATCCATGCTACTTGGCGATCACAACGGGGATACTGGATTGTTCAACAAGGCTATTTTGGTGCGAAATGAACAAACGATACAACAAATTAGATTCGCTCGCTCCGATCAATAACAAATCATAATCCTTAGCCATATCCAAGACCACATCAATCAAATCGCCGCTTTTTAGAACGCTCTCGCACTCTATGTTTTCTTTTTTGAAAGCGTCTTCAAATTGCTTTAACAAAGCCTTAGCTTTTTCTTCTTCTAAGGCTTCTGTTTGGCCATAATCCATCATCCCGCTTTCGCTATAAATAAACACTTCCATGCTCACATGCAACAAGGTGAAACGGACCTCTTTAAGCGAATGGGCTAATTTGACAGCGAATTTAATAGCATTATAACATTCTTGCGTGTCGCTAATCCCAAATAAAATATTCATAAGAACCAACCTTAAATGGAGTTTTGGTATTATACCAAATAAACCCTAATGACCCGCTGAAGGCTCAAAGATAAAGCGCTACAATCTCGCTTAAAGAAAAGGACACAAAATGCTATTGAATTACGATTTTTTAGAATTTGTTGATGAACCACATAATAGAAGCACTTCCTTGACAGCATCTATTGATAAAGCGTTAGCGGACAGGAAGTTAGCTAGACAAAATAAACCTAGAGTAAGGATAAAAGGTGGATTGTCTTTAAGAGCGACACTAGATGCGTTTGGTGAGGAACTCTCACGACTTAAAAGAGAACAAGATACGACTATTAAAGCTACTAGTCTTAACAGCATTGTTAATAAAATCAAAAGCGGACTACCTTTTGGGACTATCTCTGCGTTTAGAGTTTTTAAACCTTATTTTGAAGCCACATTCACTGATGACCAACAAGCCTTGTTAAAAAAAGCTTATAGTAGTGGATTAAGACCTAATGAAAAAGACAAAATATCAAAGCTTTATTTAGCTCAAATGAAAGAGAATAAGACTAAATTTAGAGAGGCAACTGATGACATTGACCCCACAAAATCTATTAAAGTTAAGGAATTTTTTAGACCTTCAGGTAAAGTTATCCCACAATATAAGATTTTAGTTAAAGGAATTTATGAGACATTGAGTAGGAAGTTAGGTAAAAATTATGTTGATGAGTTCATAAACAGCAATGCGACAATGAGAGACTTTATGTCTAGTGATAAATTTGTTAAAAAATACCGCTTCACTCAAAAAGACAATATTAAAAGGACACAACAGCTAAAATCTCTATTAGACCAAAAGAGACACTTTTTAGGTTATCTACAAGTAACAGGTTATTGGAAAGATAGGTTAGATGACCCATTATTACCAAGCAAAGAAGTCAGTTTCTTTGTGTTTCAAAACGAACCTAGTAACTCATTTAACTTGAAAGACCAATTATTAGATTTGGCAAATTATTTCAATCAATCGGCGATTTGTTATTGCGACAACGCCGAGACAGGCAAAGTAGATTTAGTATTAGCGACAGAAAAGGATTTTGGTAAAGTGGATTGGACTTTTACAGGCATCACATTCTCTGCTCCTAATGAATTGCCACAATCTCTTACAAGATTACAAGACAAAGTCTATACTTTCTTTAAAAAAGAAGACAAAGACAATTATGGTGTGTATTTTAAAGACATCGTTAAGACACAAATAAAAGCGATAAGACTACCTAGAGGTTTTACAGAGGGGTTAGGAGTTATGGACTTTGTTAAATCTAGCATTATAGCAAGACAGAATAGTTCTAGGACTAATGGGTATCAACAATCATTCTCTATTGATGAGATAGAGGATTGGGAACGAAAAGGCATTTTTGACAGAGAAAAACTAAAATGTATCACAAGCAAAAGCTTTAGGCAGAGCTATAACCACAATATTAAAATCCGCAAGGTTGCCAACGCTTTACGACAAGGCAAAAAAGTGAGTAGGACATTATTGGCTAAAGTGCTTGCTAACACCATAGACACCGATGCAGGTTATTGCTTTATTTCACCGACAGATTTAGCGACACAACTTAACAATATCAGCCCTAGACTATCTAAAAGCATCGTTACCGCCATAGAGCAAGCAGAGGGCGTTAGACTAAATTATGCGTTAATTGACAAGGTTACCTATAACTCGCTCCACAATATCTTAAGTTTCATTTTTGATATTGATAACCCTTTAAGCGACCAAGACTTACAAGAATTAGTCATTGAAGTCCCAAAAGAAGCACTTAAAAATGTGAAGTTACCACAAATCAAAAATGTATTGACCGCTCAAATCTTTGAGGGCGCTTACCACTTTAAAAGTTAAACCATGCTCTTTATCAGCGCGACTAACACCAATGCCGGAAAAACCACATGCGCTAGGCTATTAGCCCAATATTGCAACGCTTGTGGCGTTAAAACGATTTTATTAAAGCCCATTGAAACAGGCGTTAATGATGCAACCAACCACTTTAGCGACGCGCATTTGTTCTTGCAAGATAACCGCCTTTTGGATCGCTCTTTAACCTTAAAAGACATCTCATTCTATCGTTATCATAAAGCTTCAGCCCCCCTCATCGCCCAACAAGAAGAATATCCAAACGCCCCCATTGACACGGACAATTTAACCCAACGCCTTCACAATTTCACCAAAACTTACGATTTAGTCATCGTTGAAGGGGCTGGGGGGCTATGCGTGCCTATCACTTTAGAAGAAAACATGCTGGATTTGGCCCTGAAATTAAAAGCCAAAATGCTTTTGATTAGCCATGACAATTTGGGCTTGATTAATGATTGTTTGCTGAATGATTTTTTATTGAAATCCCACCAGCTAGACTATAAAATCGCTATCAATTTGAGGGAAAATAACACCGCTTTTCACAGCATCAGTTTGCCCTATATTGAGCTTTTTAATACACGCTCCAATAACCCCATTGTGATTTTCCAACAAAGCCTGAAAGAATTAATGGGCTTTGCCCTTAAATAAAGTGCAAACAGAACGCACACTGATAAAAAAGCCCCCTAACAGCAAAGCGTATAAAATCCAGCTAAAAATGGGTTTTGAAATGTCAGTGCTCTCTTTTAGGGGCTTTAAAAAAATCACATTAGGGAACATGTTAAACAAATTGATCCGCCAGCCATAGTATTGCACTTCCACTTGCTGGTTGACTAAACTTTGAGCGAGGGCCGAAATATCAGCCGAATTAAACTTAAAATAAAAAGGGAAGCCAAAGCGCGTGTCTTCGTTACGATAAACGGTTACGCTTTTTTTATCTTCAGGGTCGTAAGTTTGCACAAAATAGACATCTCTAGCAAGGGTTTTTACTTCCTTATTATTGGGCGTGTTTTCATTTTCATTCATTCTTTTGACTTCCACCCCGCTAATGACAGCCACGCTATAATGGGGCATGCAATAGCTCACTAAAAGCATGAGTGCTAAAAAGATCGCTGTTAAAATGAATAAAACCACATTACGCACAAATTTTATCAATTTCATTCCTTATGATAGTATTAGCCTAATAATCGCATCAAACACCAGAGCTTAAAAAACGCTCTTTCACATGTTTTCAATCATCACGCTAGCGAATTCAGAGCATTTGACTTCTTTAGCCCCATCCATCAAACGAGCGAAATCATAAGTAACTTTCTTGCTCTTAATCGCTTTCTCCATAGTAGAGACGATCAAATCAGCCGCTTCCACCCAACCCATATGCCTTAACATCATTTCCGCACTCAAAATAATAGACCCCGGATTGACTTTATCTAGCCCAGCGTATTTAGGAGCGGTGCCATGGGTGGCTTCAAACATGCCCACTGTGTCATTGAGATTAGCCCCAGGAGCGATACCAATGCCCCCCACCATCGCCGCTAACGCATCAGAGATATAATCCCCATTCAAATTCATGGTCGCAATGACGCTGTATTCGCTAGGGCGCAATAAGATTTGTTGCAAGAACGCGTCAGCGATCATGTCTTTAATGATGATTTCTTTACCGGTTTTAGGGTTTTTCAAAGAACACCATGGGCCTTTATCAATGACTTGAGCGTTAAATTCTTTTTGAGCGAGCGCATAGCCCCATTTCATGAACGCCCCCTCAGTGTATTTCATGATATTGCCTTTATGCACAAAAGTCACGCTTGGCTTGTCGTTATCAATCGCGTATTCAATCGCTTTTCTCACTAGTCTCTCTGTGCCTTCTTTGCTGATGGGTTTTATCCCTATGCCGCTGCTTTCAGGGAAGCGGATTTTTTTAACCTTTAGTTCATTTTGCAAAAAATGGATGAGTTTTTTCGCTTCCGCGCTGCCTTCTTGCCATTCAATGCCCGCATAAATGTCTTCAGAATTTTCTCTAAAAATCACCATATCCACTTTTTGTGGTTCTTTCACCGGGCTTGGACTCCCATACCACCTTACCGGTCTCAAGCACACATACAAGTCCATTTTTTGGCGTAACGCCACATTCAAAGATCTAAACCCTTCACCAATAGGCGTGGTCAAAGGCCCTTTAATAGAGACTTTATAATGGTTGATCGCTTCAATAGTGTCCGGTAAGAGCCATTGCTCTTCAGGGCTTAATTCTTTATGATCTTTGAATTTTTGATAGCATTTTTCGCCCACAAACACTTCATACCATGCGATTTTTTTCTCGCCCTTATACGCTTTTTGAACCGTGCTATCCACGACTTTAATCATCGCTGGGGTAATGTCTGATCCAATGCCATCGCCCTCAATGAAAGGGATAATGGGGTGGTTTGGCACATGCAATTTGCCGTCTTTAATCGTAATCTCTTCGCCCTCTTTAGGTTTTTGTAAAATTTTAGGGTTGTAAGCCATTGTCTATCCTTTTTCTAAAGTTTGAGTAACTATACTAGCGCAAAAATACTATATAACCCCTAAAAATCTTTTTTTTGAATGCGTGTTTAAAAGTAGCGGTTGGAAATAACTTGAAAAAACGGAATGTTTTTAAAAAGAAATCATTTAATTTTTTGGCTTATAATTAGGAGTTGGATACTATCAAAACTTAAGGGAATCACAATGTCTGTTACTTTAATCAATAATGAAAATAATGAACGCTATGAATTTGAGATGATTGAATGCACCCGTGGGCCAAAAGCGGTGGATTTTTCCAAGCTTTTTGAAACGACTGGGTTTTTTTCCTACGATCCAGGGTATTCTTCTACCGCTGGGTGCCAATCTAAGATCAGCTATATCAACGGCAAAAAAGGCGAATTATATTACAGAGGGCATAGAATAGAGGATTTAGTCGCCAAATACAAATATGTAGATGTGTGCAGGCTATTACTCACAGGGGAATTACCCAAAAATCAAGATGAAAGCTTGGAATTTGAATTGGAATTGCGTCACAGAAGCTTTGTGCATGAGAGCTTATTGAACATGTTTTCAGCTTTCCCTAGTAACGCCCACCCTATGGCGAAACTCTCTAGCGGGGTGTCTATTTTATCCACCCTTTATTCCGCGCACCAAAACATGCACACTGAAGAAGATTACCAGACTATGGCTAGAAGGATTGTCGCTAAAATCCCTACGCTTGCGGCTATTTGCTATCGTAATGAAGTGGGAGCGCCTATCATTTATCCGGATATCGCACGCTCTTATGTGGAAAATATCCTTTTCATGCTAAGAGGGTATCCTTATAGCCGCTTAAAACACACCACTCAAGGCGAAGTAGAAATCACGCCCCTAGAAGTGGAAGCCTTTGATAAAATCCTAACTTTGCACGCTGACCATGGGCAAAACGCCTCTTCTACCACGGTAAGGAATGTCGCTAGCACCGGCGTGCATCCTTATGCGGCCATTAGCGCGGGCATTAGCGCTTTATGGGGGCATTTGCATGGCGGAGCGAATGAAAAAGTGCTTTTACAATTAGAAGAAATCGGTGATGTGAAAAATGTGGATAAATATATTGCACGAGTGAAAGACAAAAACGACAGTTTCAAACTCATGGGCTTTGGGCATAGGGTGTATAAGAGCTACGATCCGCGCGCTAAAATCTTAAAAGGCCTGAAAGACGAACTGCACCAAAAAGGCGTTAAAATGGACGAGAGATTGAGCGAAATCGCCGCGAAAGTGGAAGAAATCGCGCTAAAAGACGAGTATTTCATTGAAAGGAATCTCTACCCTAATGTGGATTTTTACTCCGGCACGATTTTAAGGGCTTTAAAAATCCCAGTGCGTTTTTTCACGCCGGTGTTTGTCATTGGCAGAACCGTGGGCTGGTGCGCTCAATTATTAGAGCATGTCAAAAGCCCGCAAGCTAGGATCACGCGCCCAAGACAAGTCTATGTAGGGGATTAGGCTTTGTTTGAATAGAGCGTTGGTTAGGCTTTAAGAAACGCTTAAAGCCTTGTTTAAAAGAGTAAGGATCTCGCATCAAGCGAGCGATAATTTTTAATAACCGCATGCAAACGCCCCAAAACTCAAGGATAACCCCACTTTTTAAAAAACCCTTGAGTTTTTGGGGGAAACGATTGGCAAAACACGCCTCTTAAGAAAATTTAAGAAATCATTCTTACAATTTAAGGAAATCCTTTTTACAATTTAAGAAATCATTCTTGCAACAAACCCAAAACAATCCAAGTTAAAAACCCTTTTTGTAACTACCCCCATTCAAACAACCTCATTTCTTTTAAAATGACCTTTATTGGTTTAATATTTGTTTAGAAACGCTACAAAAACCTTTTTTTTTTTGAAAGGGCAAAAACGCCTAATTAATATCAAAATCCCATTAATTTATACTATATTAACGAAAGCTTGCGGTATAGTCTTACTTAAAGACACACTTCCGCAAGATTTGACGGACAAAATCAATCTTATTTTAAAAAGAAAAGGAGAAAACATGAAGAAAAAATTTCTGTCATTAACCCTAGGTTCGCTTTTAGTTTCCGCTTTAAGCGCTGAAGAGAACGGCTTTTTTGTGAGCGCCGGCTATCAAATCGGTGAATCCGCTCAAATGGTGAAAAACACTAAAGGCATTCAAGAACTCTCAGACAGCTATGAAAGATTGAACAATCTTTTAACGAATTATAGCGTCCTAAACACTCTCATCAGGCAGTCCGCCGACCCCAACGCCATCAACAACGCAAGGGGCAATTTGAACGCGAGCGCGAAGAATTTGATCAATGATAAAAAGAATTCCCCAGCGTATCAAGCGGTGCTTTTAGCGCTGAATGCGGCAGCGGGCTTGTGGCAAGTCATGAGCTATGCGATCAGCCCTTGTGGCCCTGGCAAAGACAGCAGCAAAAATGGGGGTGTTCAAACCTTTCATAACACACCTTCAAATCAATGGGGAGGCACTACCATTACTTGTAACACTACCAATTATGAACCAGGACAATACAGCATTTTATCCACTGAAAATTACGCGAAAATCAATAAAGCTTATCAAATCATCCAAAAGGCTTTTGGGAGCAGCGGAAAAGATATTCCTGCTTTAAGCGACACCAACACAGAACTCAAATTTACAATCAATAAAAGTAATGGAAACACGAGTAGTAATAATGGAGAAGAAATTGTTACAAAAAATAACGCTCAAGTTCTTTTAGAACAGGCTAGCACCATTATAACTACCCTTAATAGCGCATGCCCATGGATCAATAATGGTGGTGCAGGTGGTGCGAGTAGTGGTAGTTTATGGGAAGGAATATATTTGAAAGGCGATGGGAGCGCGTGCGGGATTTTTAAAAATGAAATCAGCGCGATTCAAGACATGATCAAAAACGCTGCAATAGCCGTAGAGCAATCCAAAATCGTTGCTGCCAACGCGCAAAACCAGCACAACTTGGACACTGGGAAGACATTCAACCCCTATAAAGACGCTAGCTTTTCTCAAAGCATGTTCGCTAACGCTAGAGCGCAAGCAGAGATTTTAAACCGCGCTCAAGCAGTGGTGAAAGACTTTGAAAGAATCCCTGCAGAGTTTGTGAAAGACTCTTTAGGAGTATGCCATGAAAAGGGTAGCGACGGCAATCTCCGTGGCACGCCATCTGGCACGGTTACTTCTAACACTTGGGGAGCCGGTTGCGCGTATGTGGGAGAGACCGTAACGAATCTAAAAAACAGCATCGCTCATTTTGGCGACCAAGCGGAGCGAATCCATAACGCACAAAACCTCGCCTACACTTTAGCGAATTTTAGCGGCCAATACAAAAAGCTAGGAGAACATTATGATGACATCACAGCAGCCATTTCAAGCTTGCCTGATGCGCAATCTTTACAAAATGTGGTGAGCAAAAAGACTAACCCTAATAGCCCGCAAGGCATACAGGACAACTACTATATTGACTCCAACATCCATTCTCAAGTGCAATCTAGGAGCCAAGAACTCGGCAGCAACCCTTTCAGACGCGCTGGGCTAATCGCCGCTTCTACCACCAATAACGGCGCGATGAACGGGATCGGCTTTCAAGTGGGCTATAAGCAATTCTTTGGGAAAAACAAACGATGGGGCGCGAGATACTACGGCTTTGTGGATTACAACCACACCTATAACAAATCCCAATTTTTCAACTCCGATTCTGATGTTTGGACTTATGGCGTGGGGAGCGATTTGTTAGTGAATTTCATCAACGATAAAGCCACTAAACACAATAAGATTTCTTTTGGCGCGTTTGGCGGTATCGCCTTAGCCGGGACTTCATGGCTTAATTCTCAGTATGTGAATTTAGCGAATGTGAACAATTACTATAAAGCTAAAATCAACACCTCTAACTTCCAATTCTTATTCAATCTGGGCTTAAGGACCAATCTCGCCAGAAATAAAAGAAGAGGCGCTGAACATAGCGCACAACATGGCATGGAATTAGGCGTGAAGATCCCCACGATCAACACGAATTACTATTCTTTGCTAGGCACTACCTTGCAATACAGAAGGCTTTATAGCGTGTATTTGAACTATGTGTTCGCTTACTAAAAGCTTAAAACTCCCTTTTTAAACTCCCTTTTTTAAGGGGGTTTTTTTGAACCCTCTCTTTTTTGGGAGGGTTAATCTTTTTACGCTGACTTTCCACTCGCTTTTTAACTTTTCATAAATTAGCGCTCCATCAAAAACACTACCTTAAACCAAGAAAAAGAAATTTCAAGGCATAATCGTTTAAAAGAGCGTTTGCTATTTTTACGCTTCCTTTTAGCTTTATGGCATGCTCCTTGTTTGCCCCATATTGCGACTATAAGGCGCGATAAAATCTTGCAACCAACGCGCTTTAAAGCTCTTAAATGCAAGCCACCCTAAAAAACGCTTTCCACCCTTAAAATAAACCGTGAAACCACCCC
This sequence comes from Helicobacter pylori, assembly GCF_014498195.1. Classification (GTDB taxonomy): domain Bacteria; phylum Campylobacterota; class Campylobacteria; order Campylobacterales; family Helicobacteraceae; genus Helicobacter; species Helicobacter pylori_DO. The sequence continues at coordinate 28,061 of NZ_JACTGH010000016.1, forward strand.
TTGCTAAAGCAAGGAGCTTCCTAACTAAAGCGCCCTAATGGACACTAACACGAAAGGCTTTGTTCTTTAAAGTCTGCATGGATATTTCCTACCCCAAAAAGACTTAACCCTTTG
>NZ_JACTGH010000017.1:0-27404 GCF_014498195.1 Helicobacter pylori
CAAAGGGTTAAGTCTTTTTGGGGTAGGAAATATCCATGCAGACTTTAAAGAACAAAGCCTTTCGTGTTAGTGTCCATTAGGGCGCTTTAGTTAGGAAGCTCCTTGCTTTAGCAAGGGGTGGTTTCACTTAAGTTAGGTTGTAAGCGGTTTGTCTCATTAGCATTTAGGATTAGAAAGGTTTTTGTTTAGAGTGTGTAGGGTTAAGGTTTGTTTCTAGCTCTTAGTATTAAAAGAGTTAAGTTTGATTTGATAGTAGGTTCAAGGGTTAGGTTTAAACTTGCTTTATGATTATGTTTAAGAAAACTTTAAGGTTTTAAATTTTTGCGTGCTACTTAAGAAAAATTTAAGCTCTACAAGGCGTTTTAAAGCGTTTTTGTTTTTAGGTTAATAGTTTGTCTTATCTTATGGCTTTATTTTGATTGTGGGGCATTTTAGAGTGCTTTATTTGTATATCTGTTTAAATAAGCTAATTTGTGAAAAGAACAAGAATAAACCCCTTTAATCAAAGGGTATATTCTTTATTAAGAACATTAAAGGCAATCATCGCTTGAGAGCATTATCTATTACGCCCTTTAAAGTTTGTGTTGTCATTTTCTTTCAATCCAGCATGAGCTTTGGGGTCATAATCAAGCTCATTAGGGTGTAAGGTTTTCTTTGGCTCTTTAGCTAATTGTTTAGCTTTTTCTTTTTCTATCATAGCTTGATAGTGTGCTTTAGCTCTAGCTTGTTCTTTTTTACCAAACTCAATCCAAGGCTCATCGTTGTTAGGTTCTTTGGTAATAGCTTGAATTTGTTTTTGCTCTAGATTAGTGTCTTTGGCGTGTTCTAGGACTTTTTCAAGGTTTAGATTGTCATAGTGGGTTAAGAACCGATTAGCCCCTATGATTTCATTACAGATATAGACAATATCCTTAGAAAGTTTAGAAAATTGCTTAGTTTGTTTGAGAAAGTCTTGTTTTTCTTTTAAGGGTAATGAAAAAGTCTCTTTATAGCTTTCTAGGGCTTTGAAATAGCTCTCTTTGGCTCTTTTAAACTCTTCTTCTTTTTGCTTTAAATCTTGTTCTAAAAAGAGTAGTCTTTCTTTGGCGAGTAAGAGCATAGTCTTTTGATAGTCTTGTAATTGCTTACTCACTAACTCACAAGTATTGTCATTAAGCTTATAAGTGGGGTCATCTTGTTTGGCTTTAAAGCTTTCTAGCATAAATTGATATTTTCTAGCACTAAAATAAGCGTTTTTAAAGGTTTTGAGAGTGGGGCGCTTGTCCTTAGGAAGTTCTAATGTTTTGGCTAAAAAAATAGGATTAGTTAAATTATTGTATTGTGTGTTGTTTTTAGTTCTCACTTCATTTCTTAATTGAGCTAATAGTAGGTGTGAGTTTTTATCCAAAAGGCGTTTATCTAGGCGTTCTAGCTTACTTAGTAGCATTTCTTTTTTCTTTAACACAGAAAAGCCCTTAGTCTCTCTTTCAAAGTTTTTGTCTAAATCATCGAGAATATGAAAATTCTTAAAGGCACAATGTTTTTGTTTTTTATCTAATTCTTTTTGATAAAAGCTTAAGAGTTCGTATAGCTCTTGCTTGCTGGTGTTTTTTAAGTGTTCGCCTACTGGCTTTCTTTTGTCTATTCTGTCAATATTTAGGCTTTCTTTTTCCTTATTGCTTGTGTCTTTATGGTTAAAGAGAGCGATTTTAAATGCAGAAATCTTTTGTTTTAAAGGGGTGCTTTGGTTGTTTTGAATGTCTAGGGCTTTTGCTTTGTTTTTAGCTGTTAGTTCTTGTAGGTATTCTTTTTGTAAAGCCTTGTTTAAATCCCACTCATCTTGTGGGGTTTTAATTTGCTCTAAGGCTTTTTCTTCTTTTTCCAAGTCTTGTAATTGCTGTTTGATATTGTCTAATTCTTTGAGCTTATGCTCATTGACATACAGGTATTCTTCGCTTAATAAATGGTTATTCAGTCGGTAAGCAAACTCATTTCTTAATTCGTTAAAAAATTCTTTGCAATCCTCATGCCCTTTAAAACGCAGTCTTCTTCGTGTTAGTTGATTAGTCTTGTTGATGAAACAATGGATATGGGCGTGGTCTTGGTGTGTATGGGGGACTAGAGCAAATTTATATTCAGGTAACCTTACTTTTAAACTTTCCCAAGTGGAATATAAAAGCCCTTGCATTATCTCCTTATCTGGCTTGTCTTTGATAGAAAAAACTAAGTGCATAGCTTCGTTGTAGTCGTTAGTCAAATCAAAGTCATTGAGCCAAGTCTCTAAGATGAATTGCTTGTCGCACTCCATAAACATTTCATTATAGGCTGTTTCGCTGTTTTCTAAAGCATAGCTTAGGGCATTTTCTAAATGGGATCGTTTCATTTGCCCTATGTTTTTAATCAGCACAGGACTAGCGCTCTTTGTGCCAATTAAATTAGATTTAATAGACTTTGGATTAGAACTAAATTGATTGAATTTGATGAGCAATCTTTTATCCACTTTATCGCTATCGTTGGGTCTAGGCTTTCGCATATGCTCTAAAATATCATCTAAAAAAGATAAATCCATAGGGCGATTATCCAGCTTAGTATCTTTTATAGCTCCATCTAGCATACGAGCCCTTCAAGACTTAATAACAAAGTTAAAATTTTATCTAATTCGCACGCTTTCAAATTGACTTCATTTCCCTTACTAAGAAGAGCGTTAAAAACGCCCAAATTTTAAACAAGCTTAATGCTAAATGCTTATCTTTTTAGCATAGCACAAAGAATTGAAAAAAGACCTAAATCAAAAATAGGTGCAGGATAACACCATGTGTGCGTACACATTAGGTTAAAACTTCGTATTTAAGGGGCTTGGAGCTAGATTTTTAAAAAATAAGGGTTTTTGCTAACTTTTTTCAAAAAGTTTTAAAGAGAGTGCTTTGATAGATGAGATATTTTTTTAATCTAGTCAAGGGATAAAAATTTCGTTCAAGAACTTACTTCCCTTACTACAAAATTTAAGAGCAAGAACTTGTTAGCAATGCTGTGAAAACTTAGAGACTTTCACTGAAAGAACTTACAGCCAAATATTAGAACTAAATAGCTAAATGATAAGAACTTAGTTGCTAACAAAAAAGAACTTACAGCCCACTGATACGAACTAATGGGCTAGATAGATACGAACTTGTAAGCAAAAATCAGAGAACTAGGTTGCCTACACGATTAAAAACTAGAATGACACCACATTAGAACTTACTAGAAACTCGCTTGATAACTTACAGCTAGAACCAAAGAACTTTCAGTTCATTTCATAAGAACTTGTAGATAATGCTAAAGGAATGAAATTATTCTTTAAGCTTTTGTTTAGAAAGTTTGTGTTATATTTCCAAATGATTTTTAATTGAATTTAACTTGAAACTTAGAGAACGCTTAAAACTTACATTCTTGCACGGAATGGTGGTTCTTTTACTATGTCGGTTAGTTTAATTATTGCACCGACAAATAGCCAATGTTTATCGCACCATTCACACATTGCTTGCCACACTTTATTGCATTTAGGCATGTTTTTAATTGCTGAAAAGCTTATTTTTGATACATCAATAGACAAATCTTCATCTTTAAGCTCAAAAGGATTATCGCAATTGGTAATTTCTGGTAACAAATGGAACAAGAAAGCTTGTTTTTTAGGGTCTTTTGGAATGGTGTTGCGAGATTGTTCTAATCTATTTTTTATTCTATCTGATCGCTCTTTAAATTTTGATCTCATTTTTTCTAATGTTTCATTATTCTCATCAGAACTTTCTATTAATTTTGACAAGCTATATTCTTTGAAAGTTAAGAGAATGTGTAATAAAAGTTTTTCTTTAAGATTTTTATACGCTACTTTGGCTTTTTTCTTATCTTTTTGTGTTCTATCGACTTTATACATTTGTTGAAATTCATTTCGTTTAACCTTAATGTCTCTTTGTATTGGTTTAAAAAGTTATCACAAGAGTTTTTAAGATCTTCACAATATTTCTTATGGCTTAGAGTATCATCAGTATCAGGCAATAATTCTTCTAGGGCTTCTCTAACAGATTGTATAATTTCCTTTGTAAAATTATCTGTATGGTTATAAAATTGTTTATAAAATGACTTATGTCTCTCAAACGGACAGAAATTCATTTCAAAACTATTTTGTTCATTCTCTTTGCTTTCTTTGAGTTCTACCCAAGAAAGCGTTTCAAGTTGTTGGTTATTTTCAATTGTATTAATAAGACTTAATATGGTTGGTTTTTTAATTTGTTCTTCATGATTTTCTATAGTGCATAGAGAATTAGTATCATCATTAAACGCTTTCAAGGCTTCTAAAACATTGCTTTTGCCGACATTATTTTCCCCCACTAAAACCACCAACCCCCCATGTTTTTCAAAACTTGAATTTAAAAGCAATTCTGTAGGCGAGTTTTTACCCAAATTCCTAAAATGGTGCAATTTCAAAACACGCTTATAAAATTCCATGCCCTATCCTTTAAAAACGCAAATTTAATTTATAATGCAAAATTAAACAAAACATGCTATAAAGAAAATTCAAATACTATCATTTTAAGGATTAAAATGCTCACCCAAGAAGATGTCTTAAACGCGTTAAAAACGATTATTTACCCTAATTTTGAAAAGGATATTGTCAGCTTTGGTTTTGTTAAAAATATCACTTTGCATGACAACCAATTAGGGCTTTTAATAGAAATCCCCTCAAGCTCTGAAGAAACGAGCGCGATTTTAAGGGAAAATATCTCCAAAGCGATGCAAGAAAAAGGCGTGAAGGCTTTGAATTTGGATATTAAAACCCCGCCTAAACCGCAAGCCCCAAAGCCCACCACTAAAAATCTGGCTAAAAACATCAAGCATGTGGTCATGATAAGCTCAGGCAAGGGCGGTGTGGGTAAAAGCACCACCAGCGTGAATTTAAGCATCGCTTTAGCGAATTTAAACCAAAAAGTGGGGCTACTAGACGCTGATGTGTATGGCCCTAATATCCCTAGAATGATGGGCTTGCAAAACGCTGATGTGATCATGGATCCTAGCGGTAAAAAACTCATTCCTTTAAAGGCTTTTGGCGTTTCTGTGATGAGCATGGGGCTTTTGTATGATGAGGGGCAGAGTCTCATTTGGAGAGGACCCATGCTCATGCGAGCGATTGAACAGATGCTAAGCGATATTATTTGGGGGGATTTAGATGTGCTGGTGGTGGATATGCCCCCAGGAACAGGCGATGCACAGCTCACGCTAGCCCAAGCCGTGCCTTTGAGCGCAGGAATCACCGTTACTACGCCTCAAATAGTGAGTTTAGATGACGCTAAACGGAGTTTGGACATGTTTAAGAAACTACACATTCCTATTGCGGGCATTGTAGAAAATATGGGGAGTTTTGTGTGCGAACATTGCAAGAAAGAGAGCGAGATTTTTGGCTCAAATTCCATGAGCGGATTATTAGAAGCTTATCACACGCAGATTTTAGCCAAGCTCCCTTTAGAGCCTAAAGTGCGTTTAGGGGGGGATAGGGGCGAACCGATTGTGATTTCTCACCCTGATAGCGTGAGCGCTAAGATTTTTGAAAAAATGGCAAAGGATTTAAGCGCTTTTTTAGACAAAGTGGAAAAAGAGAAATTAGCCGATAACAAGGACATCCAGCCCACGCAAACGCATGCTTGCTCGCATTAGTTTTAAAAGGGTTAAAAAACCCTTTTAATCAATCGCTTCACTTTTTGTTTGATTTTAAAAAGCAAAAATTCTACAAGGAGTTTAGAAGAAAGCCTAGGCAGAAGAAATTCAAAAGAATGCCGCTTGTCTGAAAAGGATAGGGCTTTATTGAAAGCGTGGATTTCTTGGGTTTCTTTGTCTTTATTTTGAAGGGATTCAAAGAGGTGATCTAAAAAGGGGGCGTTAAAATAAGTGTCCTTAAAAGGCGTTTGGATCAAAATTTCATGCCATTTTTTCGCACCAATGACGCTTAAGAGTTTCCAGGGTTTATCGCCCCAAAAATGCAGCATGCGCGCTTCTTTGATGCTAGGGAATGATGGCGTATCAAGGAAGCTGGGGTGGGCGTTGTAGGAATAAGGCAGTTCTAAAATCCTACCACGGCACACAAAACACAAAGTATCTTGTTCGGGAAATAAAAGTTTTTCGTTTTTCACAATGAAAAATTCAATCAATTGGTTTTCCAGATTTTCTTCACGCCATGATTTTAAATTTAAGGCTAAAAACCCTGCATTGAAGTAATTTTCAAAAAGGATTTGAGCTTCTTCTAAATTAGGGAAAGCGTCAGCAACGCCGATAGATTTTGCGTGCATTTGGTGCAATTCGTATAAATCCTTAGCCGAATTCCTATCCATAGCGATCAAATCTTTTTCCCTCACAGCCCCAAAATAATGCGTTTCAAGGGGGATAAAAAAGCTCTCGCTCATATCATTCACAAACAAAGTGTCCGCATCAAACATGATCATCTTTTCGTATTGGGGGAAAAGGGAAGCGAAAAAGAAACGGCACATGATCATTTTAGAAAAGCGTTTTTGCGAAAAAGCATTGAGTTTTAAATACAATTTTTTAATTTCATTAGCTATTAAAGCATCAAGCTTGTAATGATTGTGGCGTGGTTCTAATTCTTCATTAGAAATATCCAAAAACTCTATACTGGAAAAAGCGCTAAAAGGAGCGATCGTTTCTTCTAATTTGGCTATATTTTCAGCACTTAAATCCTCCACCAAACAATGGATTTGATAAAAGAGTTTTACTCTCTCTCTCTCTCTCTCGTTTGGCGTGCACTAGCATGGAATACAAGCTCACCCCAGCAGGGATACAATAATTATTATCAAAAGCCACCACAATAGGGATAATCTCTTGCATGCGCAGTCCTTAAATCTTCAAATTGAACCCGTTTTTTGTAAAAAAGGGGGTGATTTGTAATCTTATCGTTTTTTTTTTTTTTTTCAAAACCAAAATGGTGAGTTTGTTTTATGGCATAATATTAGAATTCAATAAAAAGGTGTTTGATAAAAGGGTGCTTAATCAAAAAGTTTGGCTAGGGTTTTTAGCTTTGAATGGGGTTTTTCTCAACGCTTTTGAGTATCAAATCAGTGCGAGAGTGGGATCATTTTCGCGCATCGCTTTCAACCAGTCGGTTATCAATTCAAAAAAAGGGATTTATCCTACAGGGAGTTATGTAACCACTACCGGGGCTTTACAAATTGATGTTAGTTTGCTCCCTAAAGGGATTGAAAACCACAAATTGGGTTTTGGGGTGGGGGGCGAAATAGGAGCGTTAGCTTATGATTCCACGAAATTTTTGATTGATGAAGCCAACCCTAAGGCAGGGTTTCAGCCGGCGAATTGGTATTACATGGGGCGATGGGAGGGCTATTTGATGCAACACAGCCAAAATTGGACCAGAGAGCAAAAGGCTCAAAACGCCAGGCCTTATGTGCTATACAATTTGTATTTAGATTATCAATATAAGGATATTTTTGGGATTAAACTAGGGCGTTACCCTTCTAAAGCTTTGTTTTTGAGCGGGTTTAATCAAGGGTTTGAGCTTTTTTACCGGTGGAAAAAGTTTAGAATAGAGTGGTTTAGCACCTTTGGAAGGGCTTTAGCCAATGAGCAATACATTAGGGATTTTTACGCCCCTGTCAATTACAAGCAAAAAACCAACTACGGCATGCACAATTTCAACCTCATTTACGAAAATAAATACATTAGAGTTGCGCCTTTTATTTGGTTTTACCCTAAGAATTTTAACGCTCCTGGATTTGAAATCACCCATGACACAAAGTCTTATTGGAAATCTCTTTGGCGCATCCAAACGACTTTTTACGCATGGTTCCCCCTTTATAGCGATTATCTGTCTAAAGATTATTATAGGGCCGCTTTAGTGGGTAAAAAAAGCGCGGCTTTGTTTGTGTTTCAAAGGATCAATTTCCGCTCTTATCGTTTTGGCTGGAGCGTGTATAAGAATTTTGGGAACGCGAGCGTTCAATTAGGCTGGAATGGCTCACCCATTGATCCTTTTTATGACACGAAAGATGACACCCCTTATGAAGACGCTTATTCCAATTTTTACAACGCTAATTCCATAACGATTAACGCTTTTGTAGGGAAGAGTATTAAAAACCTTTTGGTGCAATTGTATGGGAAATTGACCTATTCCCCGAGGGCTGATTCGCAAAGCTTAGGGGTTACTCTCAAATATAACCTTAAAAAACATATCTATTTCATACTAATGGTTAATGGCTATCAAATCACGATGCATAAGGGTTATAAGGTAGGGTTTTTTACAAGCGGTTATAACCCTGATTTCGCTCAAACCATTCAAGATAGAAGCTATTTGATGAGCTCTATGAGTTATCATTTTTAAGGAATTAAACATCCTTTCATGTTATCTTTTAAGCCATAGCATGCCCCTTTTAAGCGCGCTTTTATTGTATAATCTTAAAAATTTTATTAAAGGAAAAGTTCAATGTCTAATCAAGAATACACCTTCCAAACTGAAATCAACCAGCTTTTGGATTTGATGATCCATTCTTTGTATTCTAATAAAGAGATTTTTTTAAGAGAGTTGATTTCTAACGCGAGCGACGCTTTGGACAAGCTGAATTATTTGATGCTAACCGATGAGAAATTAAAAGGGCTGAATACCACGCCTAGCATTCATTTGAGTTTTGATAGCCAGAAAAAGACCTTAACGATTAAAGACAATGGTATAGGCATGGATAAAAGCGATCTCATTGAGCATCTAGGCACGATCGCTAAATCAGGCACGAAGAGTTTTTTAAGCGCTTTGAGCGGGGATAAGAAAAAAGATAGCGCACTGATTGGCCAATTTGGCGTGGGCTTTTATTCGGCGTTCATGGTAGCGAGTAAGATTGTCGTTCAAACCAAAAAGGTAAATAGTGATCAAGCTTATGCATGGGTGAGCGATGGTAAGGGCAAGTTTGAAATCAGCGAGTGCGTCAAAGAGGAGCAAGGCACAGAAATCACTCTCTTTTTAAAAGATGAAGATTCTCATTTTGCGAGCCGTTGGGAGATTGATAGCATTGTTAAAAAGTATTCTGAGCATATCCCTTTCCCTATTTTTCTAACTTACACCGATACGAAATATGAGGGCGAAGGGGATAATAAAAAAGAAGTTAAAGAAGAAAAATGCGAGCAAATCAATCAAGCGAGCGCTTTATGGAAAATGAATAAGAGCGAGTTGAAAGACAAGGATTACAAAGATTTCTACCAATCGTTTGCACATGACAACAGCGAGCCTTTGAGCTATATCCATAATAAAGTGGAAGGCTCTTTAGAATACACAACGCTTTTTTACATCCCTAGCAAAGCGCCCTTTGATTTGTTTAGGGTGGATTATAAAAGCGGGGTCAAACTTTATGTTAAAAGGGTGTTTATCACTGATGATGACAAAGAATTGTTGCCGTCTTATTTGAGGTTTGTTAAAGGCGTGATTGACAGCGAAGATTTGCCCTTGAACGTGAGCCGTGAAATCTTGCAGCAGAATAAGATTTTAGCCAATATCCGTTCGGCTTCAGTGAAAAAGATTTTAAGCGAGATTGAGCGCTTGAGCAAGGATAGCAAGAATTACCATAAATTCTATGAGCCTTTCGGTAAAGTGTTAAAAGAAGGCTTGTATGGGGATTTTGAAAACAAAGAAAAACTTTTAGAATTGTTGAGATTCTATTCTAAAGATAAAGGAGAATGGATTTCTTTAAAAGAATACAAAGAAAATTTAAAAGAAAATCAAAAAAGCATTTACTACCTTTTAGGCGAAAATTTAGACTTACTAAAAGCGTCCCCGCTTTTAGAAAAATACGCTCAAAAAGGCTATGATGTTTTGTTGTTGAGCGATGAAATTGATGCGTTTGTGATGCCAGGCGTGAATGAATACGATAAAACGCCCTTTAGAGACGCTAGCCATAGCGAGAGCTTGAAAGAGCTTGGTTTGGAAGAAATCCATGATGAGGTAAAAGATCAGTTTAAAGATTTAATCAAAGCGTTTGAAGAAAATCTTAAAGATGAGATTAAGGGCGTAGAGCTTTCTGGTCATCTCACTTCAGCGGTGGCTTTAATAGGCGATGAACAAAATGCGATGATGGCTAATTGGATGCGCCAAATGGGGCAAAGCGTTCCTGAAAGCAAGAAAACGCTAGAATTAAACCCTAACCATGCGATTTTGCAAAAACTCTTAAAATGCGAAGATAAAGAGCAGTTGAGCGCTTTTATCTGGTTGCTTTATGATGGGGCGAAGCTTTTAGAAAAAGGGGCTTTAAAAGACGCTAAAAGCTTTAACGAGCGTTTGAATAGCGTGCTGTTGAAAGCGTTGTAGGAGATTAAAAACCCTTTTAAGGGTTTGGAATAAACTCGCTTAAACCCTTCAAGCGCCAATCTAAAAACGGCAATGAATGGGTGCGATAAACGCTTTTTATGATCATTAAAAATGATTATTCTGTAGGGTTTATGTTTTCTTTAAAACATTAAAAAGCGTAAAAGCCAGCTAAACGCCATATTTAGCTTAACTTTATTAAAACTAAAATTTTATTTTTAATTCCTTGAGAGCGTCGCATGCTTCTTTAACGCTTGATTTGCAACCTTTTTTAAAGTTTTCTACCGCTTGCTTTTCGTCCTTTGCTGTACCTTGAGCGTTGTATTGCATAACCCCTAAATTATAACACCCCCTACCATCTTTTAATTCGCATGCTTTAGAATAACGAACGATAGCCTCCTTAAAATTCTTTGCCACACCATACATGTATCCTGCATTAATACACCCGGGGCTGTCTTTTAAATCGCAAGCTTTTTCATACGAATCAAGAGCCTTTCTTAAATCCTTAGGCGTGCCTACGCCATAATGGTGTAGGCTTCCCAATACCGTACACCCTTCAGCATGGTTCAATTCACAAGATTTAGAGTAATATTGTGAGGCTTTTTTGGCGTCTTTAGAAACGCCTTGTCCGTTATAGTATAAATTTCCTAGTAGGCGGCACCCATAACCATCATTTAATTCACAACCTTTAGTGTAAAATTGAATGGCTTTTTTCAAGTCTTTTCCCACTCCTTTCCCTTCTTCATAAAACGCCCCTAAAAAAACACACCCAAAGCCATTTTTTAACTCACAAGCTTTTTCAAAATGCGTTTTAGCTTGAGCGAAATCTTGCTTCTTCGCGCTCTCTATACCTAAATTAACAAGCTCTTTAGCGTCTGGCTCTGCCATTAACCCTCTTAAACACAACGCACCCAAACACAAGACCCCAAAAAGGGTTTTTTTAACGCTTCCTAGCATGATATATCTCCTATTAAAAAAATGTAACCCTTTATAATTGTAATCAAATATTGATAAGCCTTACTTAATGTTTATTTATTTTATTTCTCGCTCAAATCCTCTAAAACCCCCAAAAACACTTTTTCCAAAAGCTCTAATTCTTTCAAGCTCACCCTTTCATCAATGGCATGGATCCTGTCATTAATGGCGCCAAATTCCACCACTTCTATGCCGTGAGCGCTAAAAAATCGCGCATCGCTCGTGCCGCCTTTGGTGTTTAAAAGGGGGGTGGTGCGGCATGTTTTTAAAATATTTTCTTTTAAAACGCTGGTAAGCTTTGAATGAGAAGCCGTGATGAAAGGCGAACTGCTTGATTCTAATTCTAAAGTGTGAGGCAAATCTTTTAAAACCTTTTCTAAATATTCTTTCAAACTCTCTTTAGTGGTTTTTAAAGAATGGCGCGCATTAAAGGTAATTTCTACGCTCCCTGGTGTAACATTATTAGCCCCTAACCCTGCGTGCAAGTTGGTGATGACTAATTTTGAAGGGTCAAAACACTCATCGCCATTGTCTAAATGAACTCCTGAAATCAAGGGCAAAACCGAAGCGAGCGCATCAATGGGGTTTTGGCATTTTTGCGGGTAAGCCGCATGCCCTTGAACGCCTTTTAAAATGAGTTTGCCATTAATAGAGCCTCTTCGGCCAATTTTGATGCTATCGCCTAGGACTTTTTCGCAAGTGGGTTCAGCCACAATCGCCATATGGGGTAATAAATCTTTTTCTTTGAGTTTTTCTAGCATGAGTTTTGTGCCAAAAATCCCTGGCCCTTCTTCATCGCTCGTGAGTAAAATAGAAAGCAAAAAAGGGGTTTTAGGGTTAAAATTTAAACTCGCGCTCAAAAACGCCCCCACGCCCCCTTTCATGTCTTGCGCCCCACGGCCGTATAAAAACCCCTCTTTAATAATGGGTTTAAAGGGATCGCTTTGCCAATTGTTTCCAGGAGGCACGACATCAATATGCCCTGCAAAAGAAAAATGCAAGGGCTTAACATTTTCTTTTGCATGCTTTTCTTTTGCATGTTCTTTTTCTGCATGCTTTTTTTCTGCATGCTCTTTGGGGGGGTTAAAAATGCGGTATAAAAAAAGGTTTTTCACGCCATTTTCCCCACATTCTAGGGTTTTAAAAGTGGGAAAAAGCGATTTAATGTATTCAAAAATACCGCATTCTTTGGGCGTAATGGTGGGGTAGCTGATGAGTTTTTGGGTGATTTCTAAAGCGTCCATTAAAAATCCTTTAAGAGTTTTTTCGCAAATGGATATATAAATGCAAAACATCTAAATTCGCCGGGGTGATCCCGCTGATTTCTGAGGCTTCAAAAAGGCTTTTGGGGCGGAATTTTTCTAATTTTTCTACCGCTTCTAAGCTAAGGCCTGGAATGCCTTTAAACACAAAATGTTTAGGGATAGACACCTTGAGCATGCTATCCATTTTAGCGATATTTTCGTGTTGTTTTTCAATATAAATATTATACTTACATTCAATTTTAATCTGCTCTAAAACCCGCTCATTCAAAGGGGCTAAAAAGCTAAAAAAGGAGCGCATTTTTTCTGCATTAAAACTATCGCGTGCTAAAAGACTGACGCCATCAATCTTGTCATTGATGGGGTTTTCATCTAATTCATTCAAGCGTTTTAACACTTCTTTACTAGGGGTAAGGACGCATTCCTTAAGGCGTTTCAAGTTTTCTTGTATTGCTTGTTTGTCTTTTTTTAATTCCTTATAAAAATCCTGTTCCATAAGCCCTAAACGATAGGCATGTTCGCCTAACCTAAAAAGCGTGTTGTCTTCTCTTAAAAGCAAGCGGTATTCGGCCCGGCTGGTAAACATTCTGTAAGGCTCATTCGTGCCTTTAGTAACCAAATCATCAATCAAAACGCCGATATAAGCTTCATTGCGCTTTAAAATAAAGGGGGCTTGATTCTTTAAGGCTAATACCGCATTAATCCCAGCCATAAGACCTTGAGCCGCCGCTTCTTCATAGCCGGTAGTCCCATTGATTTGCCCGGCCAAATAAAGCCCTTTGATTTTTTTGGTTTCTAAAGTGTGGGTCAATTCTGTGGGCTGGATAAAATCATATTCTATCGCATAGCCATAGCGCGTGATGAAAGCGTTTTCTAAGCCTTTGATAGAATGAATGACTTTTTCTTGCACATCTAGGGGCAAAGAGGTGCTTAAGCCGTTGATATAATATTCGCTTTTATGGATGGTTTGAGGCTCTAAAAACAGCTGGTGGCGTTCTTTTTCGCTGAAGCGGTTGATTTTATCTTCAATGCTAGGGCAATACCTGGGGCCTATGCCTTCAATTTGACCGCTAAATAGGGGGGCTCGGTGGAAATTATCCCTAATGATTTGGTGGGTAATGGGGTTAGTGTAAGTGATAAAGCATGAGAGTTGGGTGGGGTTAAAATCTTTGGTTTTATAGCTGAAATAGGGAGGGTTTGCATCCCCAAAATGCTCTTCTAAGCCTTCAAAATCAATGCTATTGCCCGCCACTCTTGGGCAAGTGCCGGTTTTTAACCTCTCCACCTTAAAGCCAAGCTCCCTTAAATTCAAGGCTAAAGAGTTGGAAGCGTTTTCCCCAAAGCGCCCGTTTTGGTTTTGGTGCTCGCCAATATGCACCACCCCTTTTAAAAAAGTGCCTGTGGTGATGATCACTTTTTTAGCTTTATAAGTGTTGTTAATGTTCGTGGTTACGCCCACTACCTCATCGTTTTCAAGGATTAAACTTTCGGTCATTTCTTGAGAGACGCTCAAATTAGGGGTGTTTAAAACAAGATTTCTTGCAAAAATGCGGTAAGTGTCCATATCAATTTGCGCTCTAGTCCCCCTAACCGCCGGCCCTTTAGAAGCGTTTAACACACGATATTGCAAACCGCTATGATCCGTAATAATCCCCATAGCTCCCCCTAAAACATCCACTTCTTTAGTCAAATGCCCTTTACCCAAGCCCCCAATGGCTGGATTACAGCTCGCTAAACCGATCGTGTCTATGAGCATGGTGATTAAATGCACTCTAGCCCCCATTTTAGCCGCAATCAAGCTCGCTTCAATGCCCGCATGCCCCCCACCAACCACTAAAATATCACTTTCTTTTACCACTCTTTTTCCTGTTTTGATTTTATTCTTCTAAAACCCTAGTTTTAAAAAAGTTTTATTGTAGCATGTAGGTTAGTAATTTTAAAGGGTAAAATAAAATGGAAAATCATTCGCATGCCGATACGAACGCTGATGACAAAAGCACCAAGATCGTTCGTTTGTTTGGTCTCATAGGGGGGGCGTTAATCGCACTCATTATCTATTACGCTTTAAACGCTCAAATGTCTCATATTGTAGAAGAAATCCCCAAGCTCAGTTCTTTGAATTATAAGGCGATGCCTGTTGTGGCTGGGGTGGCTGTTTTAATGGGGATATGGTGGATGACTGAAGCCATTGACCTGCCCGCAACCGCGCTTTTACCTTTGGTGCTTTTTAGCGTCTTTAGCGTGGATCAATTCGCTAGCGTTAGCGCTTCTTACGCATCGCCCATTATCTTTCTTTTTATGGGAGGGTTTATTTTAGCTTTAAGCATGCAAAAATGGAACTTGCACACGCGCATCGCTTTAAGCATTATTTTATTGGTAGGCACAAGCCCTAGGAGGTTGATTTTAGGTTTCATGATCGCTACAGGCTTTCTGTCTATGTGGGTGAGCAATACCGCAACGGCGGTAATGATGTTTCCTGTTGGCATGAGCGTTTTGCAATTAGTCGCTAAACTTGTGGGCAAAGAAAACGCCTCTAATGCATTCTATCAAAAAGAAGAAATCACCAAAGCGCATGGGGGTATTATGAGTAATATCGTGCATAAGGGCAAAGACATTACCCAAGTCATTCAAGAAAAGACTACTATCTATCGCACGAATTTCAGTATTTGCTTGATGCTTGGCATCGCTTATGCGGCTTCTATTGGCTCTTTAGGCACTTTGATTGGCACGCCGCCTAACGCTTTATTGGCCGGCTATATGAAAACCGCTTTCAATATTGAAATTGATTTCGCTCAGTGGATGGTGTTTGGAACACCATTAGCCTTTATCATGCTCATTTTAGCGTGGCTCTTGCTCACTTATGTGATTTTCCCTTTAAAGATTAAAGAAATCCCAGGGGGTAAGGAAGTCGTTAAATCGGAGTTAAAAAAACTAGGTCGTTTGAGTCAGGCGGAAATCTCGGTGGGGATTCTTTTTATATTAGCGTCTTTAGGGTGGATTTTCTTAGATACGATTTTAAAATCTTGGGGCATTAAAATAGATAAAATTGATTCCGTGATCGCTATGGGGGTTTCTGCACTTTTATTCATTTTGCCCGCTAACAATCAGGGCGATAGGCTCATTGATTGGGGTGTTGCTAAAAAACTCCCTTGGGACGTGTTGCTTTTATTTGGCGGTGGGTTAGCCTTGAGCGCGCAATTTTCTAAAACCGGGTTGAGTTTGTGGATCGGGCATTTAGTCTCTGGCTTTTCGCATTTACCGATTTTATTCATCATTGTCATGGTAACTTTAATGGTCATTTTCTTAACCGAAATCACTTCTAACACCGCCACCGCTGCCGCGTTTTTACCGGTGATTGGGGGAGTGGCGATGGGCATGGGTTATGAAAACCATCAGAGCTTGTTATTGACCATTCCTGTAGCCTTGAGCGCGACTTGCGCGTTCATGCTCCCTGTAGCCACCCCACCCAATGCAATAGCTTATGGCTCTGGGTATGTTAAAATAACGGATATGATTAAAGCTGGTTTGTGGCTTAATTTGGTGGGCGTTGTTTTGATTAGCATGTTTAGCTATTTTTTGGTTTCGTTAATATTTAATTGATTAAGGAAAAAAGTGAAAGAAGAGTTATTTAAGGAAAAGTCTCGTTACATTACAGGGTTTGTTTTAATCATTGTAGCGGGCTTGATCTTGTATGCGGACAATTTGTTGTTGTTTTGGGCGGTTTTAGGGGGGATTTATGCGGTAGGGTTTTTTGAAGCGTTAAGGTTGTTTCAGGTTAAAGCGAGCTTTAGTTTGTATCTCATTTTAGTGTTATCATGGGTAGCGGCGTATTTTAACGGGCGCCCCATAGAATGCGCTCTTATCAGTGCCATGGTCATGGCTAGCGTCATCGCTTATCAAAAAGCGCACCACAGTGAATCCATTTTACCCTTTTTATACCCGGGCGTTGGGTTTTTTGCGCTTTTTGGGATTTATAAGGATTTTGGCGCAGTGGCGATCATTTGGCTTTTAGTCGTGGTGGTGGCAAGCGATGTGGGGGCGTTTTTTGGAGGCAAGCTTTTAGGCAAAACCCCTTTCACAGCCACTTCACCGAATAAAACCTTAGAGGGCGCGTTGATTGGCGTTGTTTTGGCGAGCGTTTTGGGATCGTTTGTGGGCATGGGGAAATTGAGCGGAGGCTTTCTTATGGCACTTTTATTCAGTTTCTTAATCGCGCTTATGGCGGTGTTTGGGGATTTGTATGAAAGCTATTTGAAAAGAAAAGTTGGGATCAAGGATAGCGGTAAGATTTTACCCGGGCATGGGGGCGTTTTGGACCGACTGGATTCCATGCTTTTTGGGGCTTTAAGCTTGCATGTGTTGTTGTATTTTTTGGAAGTTTGGAAAGAGACGGCGGTGTTTTTAGGGGATTGAATGGTTGTTTTAGGAAGTACCGGCTCTATCGGGAAAAACGCCCTTAAAATCGCAAAAAAATTTGGCGTAGAAATAGAAGCCTTAAGCTGTGGGAAGAATATCGCTTTAATCAATGAGCAAATCAAAGTTTTCAAACCCAAGAAAGTGGCGATCTTAGATCCTAGCGATTTGAATGGTTTAGAGCCTTTGGGTGCGAAAGTGTTTGTGGGGTTAGACGGCATTGATGCGATGATAGAGGAGTGCGTTTCCAATTTAGTCCTTAACGCCATTGTGGGCGTAGCCGGATTGAAAGCGAGCTTTAAAAGCTTACAAAGGAACAAAAAACTAGCCCTAGCGAATAAAGAAAGTTTAGTGAGCGCGGGGCATTTGTTAGACATTTCACAAATCACGCCCATTGATAGCGAGCATTTTGGTTTGTGGGCGTTGTTGCAAAACAAGACTTTAAAACCTAAATCTTTAATCATTAGCGCGAGTGGGGGGGCTTTTAGGGACACGCCTTTAGATCTTATTGCTATTCAAAACGCGCAAAACGCGCTCAAGCACCCTAATTGGAGCATGGGGGATAAAATCACCATTGATTCAGCGAGCATGGTCAATAAACTTTTTGAAATTTTAGAAACTTACTGGCTTTTTGGCGCGTCTTTAAAGATTGACGCTGTGATTGAAAGAAGTTCTATCGTGCATGCTTTGGTGGAGTTTGAAGACAACTCTGTCATCGCGCATTTAGCGAGCACGGACATGAAACTACCCATAAGCTATGCCATTAACCCCAAATTCGCTTCGTTGAACGCTTCCATTAAGCCCTTAGATTTATACGCTTTAAGCGCGATTAAATTCGAACCCATTAGCGTGGAGCGCTACACTTTGTGGCGTTATAAAGATTTGTTGTTAGAAAACCCAAAGCTTGGCGTGGTGCTGAATGCGAGCAATGAAGTGGCGATGAAGAAGTTTTTGAATCAAGAAATCGCCTTTGGAGGCTTTATCCAAATCATTTCTCAAGCATTAGAATCATACGCTAAAACGCCTTTCAAGCTCTCTAGTTTAGATGAAGTGCTAGCGTTAGATAAGGAAGTTAGGGAGCGTTTTGGAAGTGTAGCGAGAGTGTAGTATAATAAGGTTTCGCTTTGTGATAGCGTTTTATTTCAATTAGGAGTTTTATGGGGTTAAAGAATAAAATCAAGGGTTTTGTTAAAGAGAGAATGCCTTTTGTAATGAGGTGCGTTCATGGTTTTAAGGGGGCAAAAAACGCCCATGAAAACGCCCATGATGGGGACGCTCATTATGGAATCAATCATGAAATTAAGGAAATGCTAGAGGCTAAAAAACTTCATTCTCTTCAAGAAAAAGCTTTATTCAACCACGACGATCAAGAAAGCGTGTTTTTGGCTATCGCCTCTTTAAATAATGAAAGTTTCATGGAACGCAACAAGAGTATTTATAAAAATAGTTCTCTTAATTATAATTATGGGGGGGGGGGGCATTTAGAAGATAGGGTTATCCATCCCACTTTAACTTTACCCAATCCCACGCATTCGGGTTATTTTGACTATGATAAAAAAAGTCAAAACCCTAAAAGCCCTTTAAACCCATGGGCTTTTATCAGGGTCAAAAATGAAATCGTTACTTTAGAAGAGAGTTTGTTTTCTATGCTTCCTGCCGTTCAAAGGGGGGTCATTGGTTTTAATGATTGCGATGATGGCTCTAAAGAAGTGGTTTTAGAGTTTTGTAAAAAGTTCCCTTCATTTATCCCTATCAGCTATCCTTATGAAGTCATGCTAAAGGATTGCCCGAGTTTGTGGCACCAACTTTATCATTACTATAATTATACGCTTTCTTTTATCCCTAAAAATGAGTGGGTAGTCAAAATTGATTGCGATCATATTTATGACGCTAAAAAACTTTATGAAAGTTTTTATATCCCTAAGAGCATTAAAGAGGTTGTGATGTATTCGCGCATTAATTTTGTGGTGCAGGATTTTGAAGTGTTTATTCGTAACGATGGGGATTTTGGGTTTTTAGACGCATGGGGGGATCATTGGTTATTGTATAACGATTGCGAGCCTTTTGAAATTTGGCAACACAATGATGAAAGTTATGAAGTCCTAAAGCTTAAAGATAAACACCATATTAAAGATAAGGAAATGGTGCAATGGCACTTCCCTTTAGCTAAAAAGAGGCGAAACGCTATCGTTTATGACGATTTGATCCCTTTACAAGAATTTAAAAAACGCCATGCCGATTTGATAGGCACAAGGATTGAAGAAAGCATGCTAGACGAAAAGAGGATTTTAGAAATGTATCAAAAATTCAATTTAGCCAAAGAATAGCTACAAGCATGTAGCCTATTTCCTCACAAACTGCTTGTATAGAAATTCCTTTCTCCCTATGGCGATGATATGGTTGCGCATTTTATCATGCAAATCGCCTAAGAAAAAAGGGGCTTTTAATTCCAGTTTAGGAATGTCTAGAGCATACACTTGAATCAAGTAATGGTGATCACCATTAGGAGGCATGGGGCCGATATAGACGCTGTTATTGAGATTGGAGCGTTGTTTTTCGCTTTCATTGAGCGGTGAACGGATAAAGCCTTGAGTGAGCGAATTGACCCCTTGAGTAATCCTTTTATCCATCATGGAGGCGTTTTCTTCTAAGACATTGTAAGAAATATTGCCCACGACCCAATGGACAAACGGCATGCCGCACACTTTTTGTGCGTCATGATCTATTAATTCTAAAGCGTAGCTTTTAGCGCCTTCCACTTTTTGCCATGAGATTTTAGGCGAATAAGTGGGTAAGCCGTTTGGGTTAAGAAACCCTCTAGGGGCGTTGCCACCAAATTTAGCGTCCAAATACCCTTGCGAATCGGTTTGAATCATCACTTCAAAAGTTTTCATTTTAAGCCTTTTTTTTGAAATCGTTTCGCGTTTTCTTATTGTAGCATGATCTTAAAAATACATCTTAATTTGGAGCATGGTATTAGAATAATCATTTTTAATGATTAAATAGTTATTTATTTTTACTAGTTACCATTGAACGCATGGAAAGTAAAATAAATCGTTTGAGCGCCAAGATAGACGCACTATTGGAACAGCAAAAAAGAGTGATTTCTTTACTAGAAACTTATTTGAGCGTTTATCCCGCCCAAGAGGCTTCAAATAAGTTTTTTAAAGGCGTTAGTCAAGGGATGGAGTTAGCCCCAGAAATCGCGCAAGAAGATGAAGAAAAACGCCTTTACGTGTTGCAATATTTAAGCCACGTGGATATCACTAAAAACAAGCAAGACTCCCAACTCAAAAAAGATTGTTTGGAATTTATCCAAAGGTTTAATGTCCCAAAGCCCATTATCATTACCGCTCTTTATAACCTTAGGGGCATTAAACCCACTAAAAAAGAAGTCGCGAAACAATTGCAAAAACTTTATGTGTGGGAGAAGCGTTACCAACAAGGGGGGATAGACGCTTTAAAAGACAGGCGTGGGAGACCCCTTAAAAAACCTTAAGCGACTTGGTAGCGGCTGTTGTTGGTTTTTGATAGGAGGATGTTCGCATTTCTCAAAATGTTTTCAAAAATTCATCTTATTTTAAGTTAAAATTAAGAAAATATCTTGTATTTAATCATAATTTAGACTTAGATAAGAAATCTATGTAAAATTTTTAAGGAGAATATTAACCTTGTTACAACGAATTTATTTAGACAATAACGCTACAACTAGGATTGACCCTAAAGTCAAAGAAATCATGGATCCTTTTTTAAGGGATCATTACGGGAACCCTAGCTCGTTACACCAGTTTGGCACAGAAACCCACCCAGCCATTGCAGAAGCGCTAGATAAGCTTTATAAAGGCATTAACGCTAGGGATATAGATGATGTGATCATCACTTCTTGCGCGACAGAGAGCAATAATTGGGTTTTAAAGGGCGTGTATTTTGATGAATGCTTGAAAAAGGGCAAAAACCATATTGTAACCACGGTTGCAGAGCATCCGGCGGTGCGATCCACTTGCAATTTTTTAGAAAGCTTGGGGGTGGAGGTTACTTACTTGCCCATTAATGAGCATGGGAGCATCACCGCAGAGCAAGTCAAAGAAGCGATCACAGAAAAAACCGCTCTAGTGAGCGTGATGTGGGCGAATAATGAAACCGGTCTCATTTTCCCCATTGAAGAAATCGGGGCTATCTGTAAAGAAAAGGGCGTGTTGTTCCATACCGATGCCGTGCAAGCGATTGGTAAAATCCCTGTAGATGTGTTGAAAGCGAATGCGGATTTCCTTTCTTTTAGTGCACACAAGTTTCATGGGCCTAAAGGCATTGGGGGGTTGTATATTAGAAGTGGGGTGAGATTGACCCCTCTTTTTCATGGCGGGGAGCATATGAATGGCAGGCGCAGCGGGACTTTGAATGTGCCTTATATTGTGGGCATGGGCGAAGCGATGAGATTAGCCGTAGAGCATTTAGACTATGAAAAAGAAGTGGTGGGGAAATTGCGCGACAAATTAGAAGAAGCGCTTTTGAAAATCCCTGATGTGATGGTGGTAGGCGATAGAGTCCATCGTGTGCCTAACACGACTTTAGTCAGCGTGAGAGGGATTGAAGGAGAGGCCATGCTGTGGGATTTAAACCGCTCTAATATCGCCGCTTCCACAGGGAGCGCGTGCGCGAGTGAGGATTTAGAGGCTAATCCTGTCATGGTAGCGATTGGAGCGAGTAAGGAATTAGCTCATACCGCTATCAGGCTTTCATTGAGCCGTTTTAACACGGAAGCTGAAATTGATAAAACGATTGAAGTTTTCTCTCAAGCGGCTGTAAGATTGAGAAACATTTCAAGCTCTTATTAAAAAGAATATAAAGGAATCAAAATGGCAAAACATGATTTAGTGGGTTCGGTTCTCTGGGATGCGTATTCTAAAGAAGTTCAAAGGCGCATGGATAACCCCACGCATTTAGGGGTCATCACCGAAGAGCAGGCTAAAGCCAAAAACGCTAAGCTCATTGTGGCGGATTATGGCGCAGAGGCATGCGGTGATGCGGTGAGGTTGTATTGGCTTGTAGATGAAAGCACGGATAGAATTGTTGATGCGAAGTTTAAAAGCTTTGGTTGCGGGACAGCAATCGCAAGCTCAGACATGATGGTAGAATTGTGTTTGAATAAAAGAGTCCAAGATGCGGTAAAAATCACGAATTTAGACGTGGAAAGAGGCTTAAGAGACGATCCGGACACGCCGGCGGTGCCTGGGCAAAAAATGCACTGCTCGGTGATGGCATATGATGTGATTAAAAAAGCTGCCGGCATGTATTTGGGGAAAAACGCTGAAGATTTTGAAGAAGAAATCATCGTGTGCGAGTGCGCTAGGGTGAGTTTAGGCACGATTAAAGAAGTGATTAAGCTCAATGATTTAAAAAGCGTTGAAGAAATCACTAACTACACCAAAGCCGGCGCGTTTTGTAAAAGCTGTGTGAGGCCTGGAGGGCATGAAAAAAGGGATTATTATTTGGTGGATATTCTTAAAGAAGTGCGCGAAGAAATGGAAGTTGAAAAACTTAAAGCCACCGCTAACAAATCCCAAAATGGGGAATTGGCTTTTAGGGAAATGACTATGGTTCAAAAGATTAAAGCCGTGGATAAAGTCATTGATGAAAATATCCGCGCTATGCTTATGATGGATGGGGGGGATTTAGAGATTTTAGACATTAAAGAAAGCGATGATTACATTGATGTGTATATCCGCTACATGGGGGCATGCGATGGGTGCATGAGCGCGACTACCGGGACTTTATTTGCCATTGAAAACGCTTTGCAGGAATTATTGGATCGCAGTATCAGGGTGTTACCGATTTGATTTGTTCTTTTTAGGGGGTGGAGGCCTTTTTTGAGCGAAGCGCTAATAAACTCAAAATGAGGAACGATTAGCGCTTGCGACATTGTTCGTTACGCGCTACTTTTATGCTAATATGCTATTTTGAAGCGATTTGCGATGATGATTGAAGGAACTTGATGGAAAAGACAGAAAACACAGATGAAACTCACTTAAGGGGAACTAAAAATAAACTAGGACGCAAACCAAAAGCAGACGCTAATAAAAAAACTCGCGCGGTAAGCTTGTATTTTTCTGATGAGCAATACCAAAAACTAGAGAAAATGGCTAACGAAGAAGAAGAAAGCGTGGGATCTTATATCAAACGCTATATTTTGAAGGCTTTAAGAAAAATAGAGCAAAATGGCGCTTGATAACTTTTTAACTTGGTTTTAGTCTAGCTTTATGAGTTTTGCTACAGAATAAAACCAAAACCCCATTTTTATCTGGTCTTTAGCTGTGTGATTTTAAAAAAGAGTGGTATTTTGGCTAAAAAAACTTCTTTATTTGAGTGTCAGCATTGCGGTTTTACAAGCCCTAAGTGGTTAGGCAAGTGTGTTCAATGCAACGCATGGGAGAGTTTTATAGAATTGAACCAAGCTCAAAAGGAAGTTTTACACGCGCTTAAAAAACCGCTATCACAAGTGCAAAAAAGCGTTTCTATCGCTGCAATTGAACATGAAGAAGTCATCAAGTTTTCTTCCACTCAAAGCGAGTTGGATATTGTTTTAGGTGGGGGGATCGCTAAAGGGGGGTTGTATTTAGTGGGGGGGAGTCCTGGGGGGGGGAAATCCACTCTGCTTTTAAAAGTGGCTTCTGGCTTAGCCAAAAACCAGCAAAAGGTTTTGTATGTGAGCGGGGAAGAGAGCTTGAGCCAGATTAAAATGCGCGCCACTAGATTAGATTGCATAGAAAAAGAATTGTATCTGCTCAATGAAATCAATTGGCCTGTGATTAAGGCTAATATAGAAAGCGAAAATTATTTTGCTTGCGTGATTGATTCTATCCAAACGCTTTATTCGCCAGAGATTTCTTCAGCCCCCGGCTCTATTTCGCAAGTGCGAGAGATCACTTTTGAGCTCATGCGTTTGGCAAAAACAAGAGATGTTGCTATTTTTATCATTGGTCATATCACTAAAGAAGGGAGCATCGCAGGGCCTAGAGTGCTAGAGCATATGGTAGATAGCGTGCTGTATTTTGAGGGCGATCCCAGTAGGGAATTAAGGATTTTGAGGAGTTTTAAAAACCGCTTTGGCCCTACGAGTGAAATCGGCTTGTTTGAAATGAAAGAGCAGGGTTTGGTGAGCGCTAAAGAAGCTTCAAGCTTGTTTTTTTCCAAAGAAGAGCCTATGGAGGGGAGTGCCATTACCATTACTTTAGAAGGCTCAAGGGCGTTGATTTTAGAGATTCAGGCGTTGGTGAGCGAGTGCAGTTTTGGAGCGCCCAAACGATTAGCGAACGGGTTTGACACTAACCGCCTTAACATGCTTATTGCTTTGTTGGAAAAAAAGCTAGAAATCCCCTTAAACCGCCATGATGTGTTCATTAATGTGAGCGGGGGCATTAAGATTAGCGAGCCGGCTTGCGATTTAGCGGTCATTGCCAGTATCCTTTCAAGCTTTAAAAACAGAAAAATTGACAATAAAACGGCGTTTTTGGGCGAAGTGAGTTTGAATGGCAGGATTTTAGAAGCCCCTAATTTGAACGCTAGATTGAAAGAAATGGAAAATTACGGGTTTTTAAAAGCCATTTTGCCCAAAAAGCCTAGTCAAAAAACCTCTATCAAATGCTATGAAGCCAATGTGGTGGGTAAGATTGTTGAGTGGATGTGATGAACTTTTGTTACCTAGTAGAACAAAGCCTTATTGAAATTTAAACTCAATTTAAAGAACAATTATCATCTTTTTTAGTTATAATGGCGGAAACCATTAAAATTAAAACAAAGGTTGTCAATGAAAGTATTATCTTACTTGAAAAATTTTTATCTTTTTTTACTAATAGGAGCGATCATGCAAGCGAATGAAAACATGGGGGCTAAACACCCAAAAACCGATGAAAGAGTGATTTACTTGGCTGGGGGGTGCTTTTGGGGGCTAGAGGCGTATATGGAGAGGATTTATGGCGTTATAGACGCAAGCTCTGGTTACGCTAATGGTAAGACTTCAAGCACGAATTATGAAAAGTTGCATGAGAGCGATCATGCTGAAAGCGTGAAAGTGATTTATGATCCTAAAAAGATCAGTTTGGACAAGTTGCTGCGCTATTATTTTAAGGTGATTGATCCGGTGAGCGTGAACAAGCAGGGTAATGATGTGGGCAGGCAGTATCGCACAGGGATTTACTATGTCAATAGCGCGGATAAAGAAGTGATAGACAACGCCTTAAAAGCGTTACAAAAAGAAGTGAAAGGCAAAATCGCCATTGAGGTAGAGCCGTTAAAAAATTATGTGAGGGCTGAAGAATACCACCAAGATTATTTGAAAAAACACCCTGGTGGTTATTGCCATATTGATTTGAAAAAGGCGGATGAAGTGATTGTGGATGACGATAAATACACCAAACCAAGCGATGAAGTTTTAAAGAAAAAACTCACCAAACTCCAGTATGAGGTGACTCAAAACAAACACACTGAGAAACCTTTTGAAAATGAGTATTACAACAAAGAAGAAGAGGGCATTTATGTGGATATTACCACCGGCGAGCCGTTATTTTCTTCAGCGGATAAATACGACTCCGGTTGCGGGTGGCCAAGCTTTTCTAAGCCCATCAATAAAGATGTGGTGAAATACGAAGACGATGAGAGCCTTAACAGGAAACGCATTGAAGTATTAAGCCGTATTGGTAAGGCGCATTTAGGGCATGTGTTTAATGATGGGCCTAAAGAATTAGGAGGCTTAAGGTATTGTATTAATAGCGCGGCTTTAAGGTTTATCCCCTTAAAAGACATGGAAAAAGAGGGCTATGGCGAGTTTATCCCTTATATCAAAAAGGGTGAATTGAAAAAATACATCCAAGATAAAAAGTCGCATTAAGGGGTAATGACTAAGCCCCCTAAAGGGGGTTAAAGCGTTTGGATTGTCTTAAAAACGCTAAAATCCGCCCTAAATAATTCATTTTTTAATTACCCTTACTTTGAAAATATTCTTTTTTAAGTTTTATGTTTTTGTTCTCATCAAATAAGGATAACTAAAACTTTTTATTTTTTTAAAAATGGGGTTTTTAATTTTATTTTTTGTTTCAAACTCATTTTTTAAGGGGGTAGGGGGTTATCCCATTACAACCCCCAACTAATTTCCCCTAACCCTAAAGAAGCGCTTTTTAAGAGATTATCGCTTGCTGATGAAAGCTTTTTGATATTAATTTTAAAAATGCCCTTGAGTGTTTTTAGATTTACCCCATAATGAGCTTGTGTAAAGTCGCTAAAATGCTTAAGGCATAAATGAGGAGCAACAGGATTTTATGCACCTTTTCATTAGCCAAAGCAATCAGTTTAATGCCAATGCCCACCCCTAAAAACGCTCCAATACCGGTAATCACCCCCGCTTGAACGCTTATATCATCAAGAACCCTCCCATTATAAAGAGAAATGACCCCAGATAAAGAAGCGAACACCACAAAAAATAGCCCCAAAGGCACGATTTTTTTAGAATCGTATTTCAAAAAATAGCCTAAAAACGGCACCATTAAAATCCCCCCACCCATGCCTAGCGGGATAGAAAAGATGCCGGTAACAAAACCGGCGAGCATCAAAACCCCATGCGTTCTATCCATAGACACAAAGGGGATTGCGCGCTTTTTTTCGGGCGTTTTGTTATTCGCATGCAAATCAAAATGCATTTCTTCAAAATGCTCTGGCTTTTTGTTGTTAGAAAAAGCGTATTTGATAAAGGTGTAGCACACCACCACCACAAACATGCTCATTAAAATTTTATCGTTAATGATCTTTAAGATAAAGCTCCCTAAAATCGCCCCCATTAGCCCTCCAAGCGCGGCAAATGAGCCTTCTCTCAAATCCAATAAGCCCTTTTTGTAATTGATGATAGAGCCGACCACTGAAGAAAAAAGCATTTGCATGAGCGAAATACCCACCGCATGGCTATAGCTAAAATGCGCAAAAATCGCGCTAGGGACGACAATCTCCCCCCCACCAATACCAAAAAACCCGGCGGTAATGCCGGTGAATAGCCCCACAAGAGCCAAAATAAACGCTGTTGATTCTTCCATGAAAAACTCCCTAAATTCTAAATTATTACTTTATCAAAAAAGAGTGATAATCTTTAAAAAATCTTTCTTTAATGATTACAAAAATAGGGTTTTGATTAGTTTTATAGCTTGAGAGCGATTACAAGAGATAAGCCCTCTTTTTAGCGTTTAATTTTAAAAATGCCTTTAAGCGTTTTAAATAAGCCCCCTTTTTCAAGCCCCTTTTTTTAAAGAGAGTTTAATAGGCAAAAACATAATTCAAATACACGCTATAGAGCCTTCTGTATTTGAGTTCAGCGCCCATGAAAGAATAATAATCCGTGTTAATGGTAGGGATTTTCACACCTAATTCCACGCCATGCTGCGCGGCATGATCGC
>NZ_JACTGH010000018.1:0-27338 GCF_014498195.1 Helicobacter pylori
CGGTTGGATCACCTCCTTTCTAGAGAAAAGCTTTTAACATTCGCTTGTTAAAAGCCAAAGAGTATTACCTGACAAAAGAGCTTCTTGTTGCTTAGTTTTGAAGGATTGAGCTTATTCTTTCTTATTTACTTCTTGGTTGTTTTTAATATTTGCTTGCTTATTGTTTATTATTTCTTAATACTTATATTTTTAGTTGTTAGTGTCTTTATATTTAATGTTTAATGTGTTTAGTTTGCTTGTGTTGGATTTAGCGTTGAGCTTTCTTAATTCTTTTGTTTAGATTTATTGCTTCTTGTTGTTTAATGTTTAATGATTTTAATCGCTTGATTTGGATTTTTACTGCTTATGGTTTTTTGCTTGTTGTTTTTGTTGTTTCTTATTTCTTAATGTTTGATTTTTGCTTTTGGTGTTTTTGGTGGGTCTGAGCTGATTATGAATGCGTTTGGATTTGAAAATTCTGTTCTTATCAAGTATTGGTGTTTAAAGTCTTATTTTTATAGTTTTAAGTTTTATTTTATAGTGAAATTCATAAGGGGGTGGGGGTTATTTTTGATTTTTAATGCCCTATATTTCTAGAGTTTTAAACGCTCAAGGATTTGGGTTTTAATTTCTTTCGGATCTAATTGAACAAGTTGTTGGCGTTCAAAATTGCGTGCCTGAAAATCAATGCAATGCAATAACTCAAAAATAATAGAATCGTTTTCATAGGGGGCAACTAGGCGCATGCCCGAATAATGGAATTGAGCGCAAGAAAGTGTAATAAATGCGCTGTAGGGTTTTAATAAGGGATTTTCATTATGTGGATTGAGTTTGATAATACTTCCAAAAGCAATTGTTTTTATATTTTTGTTTTCATCAGATGGGCTTTGTAAAATAACTTGTTCTAAAAAATGATTGATGAGTGGCACTCTATGCGCTGATGCGGGTCTAGAGATAGACGCCTTTTGTAATGCTGATGCAAGACTTCTTCCCATTGTATTATTCTTTAAAACTTGCGCTTTTGGGACAACTTGCAACTGATCAATCATTATCTCAATTGCTTCATTTATAATGTAGTTTTTATGCGAAGGGTATTTTTTGCCTTTTTTATTTTTTGTTGTTTGTGGGAATGCTAAGAAAAAGTCCTTACCTTCATAGATGACAAAATAAGGGCGTTTTTCTCGTTGCTCATGACCTTTATTATGTCTGTTTTTATAATAAATGTCCATGTTAATAACTCCTTATTTAAATCCCTATTTTACTGAACTTATTGGATAAAACCTGCTTAAGCTAAATTGATCTCATTCTATTATAAAATATAAAAAATCAAATCTTAAAGGAAAATCATGCAAGAAAATCAAACCCGCCCTTTTATATGCCCCAAGTGTCAAGAGCCAATTGATGTGAATGAAGCGCTATACAAACAGATTGAATCAGAAAATCAAAGCCGGTTTTTAGCCCAGCAAAAAGAGTTTGAAAAAGAAGTGAATGAAAAAAGAGCGCAGTATCACACTCATCTTAAAATGTTAGAGCAAAAAGAAGAGGCCCTAAAAGAGCGGGCAAAAGAGCAACAGGCTCAATTTGATGATGCGGTCAAACAAGCGAGCGCTTTAGCCTTGCAAGATGAAAGGGCTAAGATCATTGAAGAAGCCAGAAAAAACGCTTTTTTAGAACAGCAAAAGGGCTTGGAATTGTTGCAAAAAGAATTAGACGAGAAGTCCAAACAAGTCCAGGAATTGCACCAGAAAGAAGCGGAAATTGAAAGACTCAAAAGAGAAAATAACGAAGCAGAGAGCCGATTGAAAGCTGAAAATGAAAAAAAATTGAATGAAAAATTGGATCTGGAAAGGGAAAAAATAGAAAAAGCCTTGCATGAAAAAAATGAATTGAAATTCAAGCAGCAAGAAGAGCAATTAGAAATGTTAAGAAACGAGTTGAAAAACGCTCAAAGAAAGGCGGAGTTAAGCTCGCAGCAATTCCAAGGCGAGGTGCAAGAATTGGCGATTGAAGAGTTTTTGAGGCAAAAATTCCCCCTAGATAGTGTTGAAGAAATCAAAAAAGGGCAAAGAGGGGGCGATTGCATTCAAGTGGTGCATACTAGGGAATTTCAAAATTGCGGGAAAATTTATTATGAGAGCAAACGCACTAAAGAATTCCAAAAAGCTTGGGTGGAAAAGCTTAAAAGCGACATGCGAGAGATTGGGGCTGATGTGGGGGTCATTGTGAGTGAAGCGCTGCCTAAAGAGATGGAGAGGATGGGGTTATTTGAAGGGGTGTGGGTGTGTTCATTTGAAGAGTTTAAGGGGTTGAGCGCGGTGTTAAGAGAGGGGGTTATTCAAGTGAGTTTGGCTAAAAAGAGTCAGGAAAATAAGGGCGATAAAGTGGATTTGCTCTATCGTTATTTGACAAGCTCTGAATTTTCTATGCAAGTGAATGCGATTATAGAGGGGTTTGAGCAATTGAGAGCGGATTTAGAAAGCGAAAAACGCGCGATGAATAAGATTTGGAAAAGCAGGGAAAAACAAATTGACAAAGTGTTTGAGGGTACGATTAACATGTATGGCTCTATTAAGGGCATTGCGGGTAATGCTATTGGGCAAGTGAAGGCGCTAGAGCTTGGGTATGATGAGGAAGATTTAGAAGATTAGTTTTTATGGTGTGCTTTGAGATAGTATGATATTAGGAGAAAATATGGGCAATAAAGATCAGAATAAAGGTTCAAGTTGGCATAAATGGGATTTGCATGTGCATACGATATACACACATTTAAATATGGAGTATCAATGTTATGAAGAGAAGTTTATACAAAAACTATACGATGGCAAGATTGATTGTATTGGATTAACGAACTATTTTAAGTTTAATGAGAAAGAATTTGAATTAAAAGAAAAAATAGAAGAGAGGGGCATTAAGGTTTTTTATAATTTAGAAGTCAGGTTGGATTATCAAAATAAGGAAGATCAGTGTTTGGATTTCCATATTATTTTTTCAGATAAGGTTTCAAGTGATGGCATCAAAAAGTTTTTATTAAATATGAAAGCCAATGTTTGTGGGATTGAGAAAAAACTTGCAGATTTAGAAAAAGATGATTTTGATAAAGCGGTAGTCAATTTTGATCAATTGTTGGAATGTTTAGAGGAAGAGTCTTTAAACTTGATGGGCAAGTATTTGCTAGGGTTTTTATCAAGCGGGCACGGCAGTTCTCGCAGTAGCAGTAATTATGAAAAAATAGTTAAAAAAGTCCATTTTTTAATCCACTCATCAAATAAGCAAGAAAACCTTAAAAAGGATAGAGAATTTTGGCTTAAATATAACAAACCTCTCTTACAGAGTAGCGATGCCCACGAAGAGGATTCAATAGGGGAAAAATACACTTGGATAAAGGCTGAAAAAACCTTTGAAGGGTTAAAACAAATTATTTATGAGCCAGAAACAAGAGTGAGTATTGATAAAGAGAAACCTCAAGATCCTTTGTATAAGATAGATTGTGTGGGGTTGTGCTTTGATGGAGAGGTAAAAATCACCAATGAAAAAGGCGATACTCCTTTTTGTTATGCAGGATTTAATGAAACACTATTTTTTAGTCCTAACTTTACTTGTGTGATAGGGGGTAGAGGGAGCGGTAAAAGCACTTTGTTGCAATTGATAGCCTCAGCAATTAAAAATAATAGTTTTGTGAAAGGCTTAAAACATGAAACTATTCAAAAATGTATAGAGATACAGCCAGACACAGTGGATAGCGTAGAGTATTTGGCTCAAAATGAGGTAGAAGAATTTGCAACTAATGTTTCAAAATTCACAGAGGCTATTTTTAACAGAATAGATAGCAAGTTAAGTGGAAAACTTAAGGAGTTAGAAAAGCAAATTACAAAAAGCATTGAAAAGTTTGATGAGCAAATCGCATATTGGCAAGAAAAGACCAAGCTAGAAGAACAATTAAAAGAGAGCGAAAAAATAAGAAAGAAATACCAAAGTATTGTAGATGCTTATACCGATAAAGACTATTTGGACAAAAGAGATAAATTGCAAGCAAAACGCAAAGCGCTCATTGATTTAAAACAATCCAAAGAGGGGTTTTTGACTTTTATTAAAGAATTAAAACGGGTTGTGAATTTTGAATCAAAAGAAAACATGGAAGAAAAGAATAGCTATGATAAGGTCTATAACCAGCTCAAACAAGATATTTGCAAGAAACTTGAAGAGATAGATGCAGATATAAAAAACGGGCGTTTCAAAAGCGATGAAGAGAATATAGAAAAGCTAGAATCAGAACACCAGATATTACTCCAAGAGATTGGGGAATTTCTTAAAGAAAAAGGCGTGAGCGATGAAAGTATAGGAGATGTTAGAAACGCTAATTACCATTTGGCAAACATAAAAATGAATATTAATGATTTAAAGTATAAAATAGAAGAGACTACTAACAAAATAGAGGGTTTTTCTTATGGAGATATTGATAAAAATATTGAAGAATTTAAAGATCAAATCAATGAGGAATTAAGCAAAATCAATTCGGCTTTTGAAGAAATTTCAAAAAATCACAAAGAAGTGAAACCAATTACCATAGAATATCGTTTGAATGAAGATATTTTTGAAGAGGTTTTTGAGGATTTTGATAAGTTGGTGGATAAGGGTTTTAATGCCCAAAGACACCAATCAAAAATCAAGGAATATTTAAAAGAAATTGAATTAAAAAATGTTACAGGTATGCAACACGCAGAATTTATAGAAGAGCTTGATAGCCGAATTGAAAATAAAAAAGCGGCATTTTATGAAACCATGAAAGATATATTGGATAGAGAAATTCATTTTCAAATCTATCGGCTTCTCATTCTCAAACATTTAAGGAATGTTGAAAAATATAAAATTTTTAAAGTCCGTTATGACAAAAGAGCTTTAAACGAGACTTCCTTTGGGCAAAAATGCACGGCTGTATTGGTTGTCCTTTTATCTTTAGGGAATAACCCCATCATCATTGATGAGCCAGAAGCGCACTTGGATAGTGCTTTAATCGCTAATTATTTAGTTGCTTTAATTAAAAAGCAGAAACAAAAAAGACAAATTATTTTTGCCACCCATAACGCTAATTTTGTTTTGAACGCTGATGCAGAGCTAATTATTCAGTTAAAAAATGAGAATAATAAGATAGTTGCACAGTCTTTTATGATTGAGAGCGATGCATATAAAGAGGATTTATTAAAATTAGAGGGAGGCGAAAAAGCTTTTAAGGATCGTGAAAGAAAGTATGGCATTACAAAAGATAAAACTAAAAACAAGGAATAACATGTGCATCTTATTTATGGGAACGCCGGGGTTTGCTGAAGTGATCTTAAGGGCGTTGGTTGAAAATAAAAATAACCATATAGAAGTGGTGGGGCTATTCACTCAAATAGATAAACCTTTTGGGCGCAAAAAAGAATTGAAAGTCCCAGAGACTAAAACATACATTTTAGAAAATCATTTAAACATCCCCATTTTCCAACCGCAAAGTTTGAAAGAGCCTGAAGTTCAAATTTTAAAAGACTTGAAGCCTGATTTTATCGTGGTGGTGGCTTATGGTAAGATTTTGCCTAAAGAGGTTTTAGCCATCGCTCCTTGCATTAATGTGCATGCGTCGTTATTGCCCAAATACAGGGGGGCTTCGCCCATTCATGAGATGATACTCAATGACGATAGGATTTATGGCATAAGCACCATGCTTATGGATTTGGAATTGGATAGCGGGGATATTTTAGAAAGCGCTTCTTTTTTAAGAGGAGATTATTTGGATTTAGAAACTTTAAGTTTAAAATTAGCACATATGGGAGCGGATTTACTCCTTTCAACGCTCAAAAATTTCTCTTCTATCACAAGAAAGTCTCAAGATCACACGCAGGCTACTTTTTGTAAAAAAATCACCAAAGCCGATGGTTTAGTGGGTTTTAAAGACGCTAAAAATTTGTTTTTAAAATCGCTTGCGTTTAAATCTTGGCCAGAAATCTTTTTAGAAAATAGCCTTAAACTTTTAGATGTAGAATTGGTGGAGAACGAAAAGAGCCACAAGGAAGGCGAGATTTTAGCAATTGATGAAAAAGGCGTTCTTGTAGGCTGCTTGAAAGGCAGCGTGCGTATAGCAAGGTTGCAAGCGGTGGGTAAAAAGCCTTTGAAAGCGAAGGATTATTTGAATGGCAAGCGTTTGAAAGCGGGCGATATTTTGGCATGAGAAAAAGCATGAGAAAATGTGAAAAAAGGGTTTTTGATAGCCTGCCTTCCACGCAAACTTATCTTTTAGAAAAACTTAAAAACGATGCGCTTAAAGCCCCCATTTTGATTGTGGCTAAAAACCAAAGCGCTGGGATAGGCAGTAGGGGGAATATTTGGGAGAGCACAAAAAGCGCTTTGACTTTTTCACTCGCTTTAAACGCAAGCGATTTGCCTAACGATTTACCCGTGCAAGCGAACGCTTTGTATTTAGGGTTTTTATTCAAAGAAGTTTTAAAAGAGCTAGGCTCTCAAACCTGGCTTAAATGGCCTAACGATTTGTATTTGGGGGGTCAAAAAATAGGGGGCGTGCTGGTTAATATTTATAAAGGCATGCGGGTGTGCGGCATTGGCGTGAATAGGGTTTCAACAAAATGGGCATGTTTAGATATTGGCGCGAGCGACGATTGGATTATAGAGGGCTTTTTAAAAAAAATAGAAGAAAATCTTTTTTGGGGGGAAGTTTTAAGTAAGTATGCGTTAGAATTTCACAGAAGCAACTCTTTTAGCTTCCATAATGATTGCAATGAAGCGATGAGTTTGAAAGATGCGGAATTGTTAGAAGACGGCCGCATTTGTATTAAAGGTAAGATTTATGATAGGATGTGAGTATGATGAGTGAAATCATTGCAGTGGCTAATCAAAAAGGGGGTGTGGGCAAAACGACAACAGCGGTTAATTTATCGGCTTCTTTAGCGGTGCATGAAAAAAAAATCTTGTTGATTGATTTTGACCCTCAAGCCAACGCCACTTCAAGCTTGGGTTTTAGGCGCGATAAAATTGATTATGATATTTATCATGTGCTGATTGGCCGTAAGCAAATTTCTCAAGTGATCTTAAAAACCCAAATGCCTTTTTTGGATTTAGTGCCTTCTAATTTGGGTTTGGCCGGGTTTGAAAAAACCTTTTATGACAGCCAAGATGAGAATAAACGAGGCGAGCTCATGCTCAAAAACGCCTTA
This sequence comes from Helicobacter pylori, assembly GCF_014498195.1. Lineage (GTDB taxonomy): Bacteria > Campylobacterota > Campylobacteria > Campylobacterales > Helicobacteraceae > Helicobacter > Helicobacter pylori_DO. The sequence goes on from NZ_JACTGH010000018.1 coordinate 7,182, forward strand.
GAGAGTGTGGTGGGGCTTTATGATTATATTATTATTGATTCCCCGCCAGCTCTAGGGCCTCTCACGATCAATTCGCTTTCAGCAGCCCATTCGGTGATCATTCCTATCCAATGCGAGTTCTTTGCCCTTGAAGGCACTAAATTATTGCTTAACACCATTAGAATGCTGCAAAAAAGCACGAACCCTAAGCTCAAAATCAGAGGTTTTTTACCCACAATGCATGTCCCTCAACTCAATTTGACAAAAGGGGTTTTAGCGGAATTGTTCAAGTATTTTGACTCAGAGTTTTTTAGAGATTCAGCTACAGGAGAGTATATTATGATCCCTAAAAGCGTGAAACTAGCGGAATCGCCTAGTTTTGGTAAGCCCATCTTGCTCTATGATATTAAATCTAATGGCAGTATCGCTTATCAAAAATTAGCTCAAAGCATTCTTCGGGGGTAGCATATGGCAAAAAATAAAGTGTTGGGTAGGGGTTTAGCGGATATTTTCCCTGAAATCAATGAAGTGTATGAGCAGGGGCTGTATGAAAGAGCGAATCGGGTTGTGGAGCTTGGTATTGATGAGGTGATGCCTAATCCCTACCAGCCCAGAAAAATCTTTAGCGAAGATTCTTTAGAAGAATTAGCGCAATCCATTAAAGAGCATGGTTTGTTGCAACCGGTTTTGGTGGTGAGTGAGAACGGGCGTTACCATTTGATCGCTGGTGAAAGGCGCTTAAGAGCGAGCAAATTAGCTAAAATGCCTACGATTAAAGCGATTGTTGTGGATATTGAGCAAGAAAAAATGCGCGAAGTGGCGTTGATTGAAAATATCCAGCGAGAAGATTTAAACCCTTTAGAGTTGGCTAGATCTTATAAAGAATTGCTTGAAAGCTATCAAATGACCCAAGAAGAGCTGTCTAAAATCGTTAAAAAATCCAGAGCCCATGTGGCTAATATCATGCGTTTATTGACGCTTTCTTCTAAGGTTCAAAACGCTCTTTTAGAAGAAAAAATCACTTCAGGGCATGCAAAAGTTTTGGTGGGTTTAGATGGAGAAAAACAAGAATTGATCTTAAATTCCATCATAGGGCAGAAACTCAGCGTGCGCCAGACAGAAGATTTAACGCGTGATTTTAAAATAAACGCAAATTTTGACAATAAAAAACATGGTTTCAAGCAAACCCAAACGCTCATCGCTGAAGATGAATTAGAACGCTTCAATCAAAGTTTGTGGGATCATTACAAGCTTAAAGCCACTTTGAAAGGGAATAAAATCGTTTTACGATGTTATGAAAATTCTCTTTTAGAGGCTTTTATGAAAAAAATGATGTCTTAACGCTTGAATATTCTCAAATTTTAAGCGATTTTTTGTTAAGATAGAGTTAATGTTTTTATAACAAATGCGAGTTTCAAATATTTTGTAGGATTTTAGGAAAGAAATAGGTTATGAATATATCGGTTAACCCCTATTTAATGGCGGTCGTTTTTGTGGTGTTTGTGTTATTGTTGTGGGCGATGAATGTTTGGGTGTATAGGCCTTTGTTGGCTTTTATGGATAACAGACAGGCAGAGATAAAGGATAGCTTGGCTAAAATCAAAACGGATAATGCCCAAAGTGTGGAGATTGGTCATCAAATTGAGACTCTTCTTAAAGAAGCAGCTGAAAAGCGTAGGGAAGTGATAGCAGAAGCGATTCGAAAAGCTGCAGAGTCTTATGACGCTGTGATCAAGCAAAAAGAGAACGAACTCAATCAAGAGTTTGAAGCGTTTGCGAAGCAATTACAAAATGAAAAGCAAGTCTTAAAAGAGCAGTTGCAAGCACAAATGCCGGTATTTGAAGACGAGTTAAACAAGCGTGTGGCTATGGGTTTAGGGAGTTGATGAATGTTTGTAGTTAAAATGGTGTTAGGGTTTTTGATCCTTTTAAGCCCTTTGTGCGCTACTGGATTGGATATTTCACAAACAGATATTATAGAGCGTTCTTTAAATTTCCTTTTATTTGCGGGGATTTTGTGGTATTTTCTGGCTAAAAAACTGCGTTCATTTTTACGCTCCAAAAGCCTTGAAATCTCCAAACGATTAGAAGAGATTCAAGCCCAACTTAAAGTGAGTAAAGAAAATAAGAAAAAACTCTTAAAAGAATTAGAGCAAGCCAAAGAAAAAGCTGAATTAATTATTTCTGATGCGAATAAAGAAGCTTACACGATCACGCAAAAATACGAATTGCAAACCAAAATGGATGTGGAAAATTTGATCAAAAATTCTAAGGCGTTGATGGATTTAGAAGTTAAAAAGATCAAAAGAGAGCTGGTTGAAAGCGTTTTTAAAGATCTAAGAGAGAGCAAAAAAGTCTCTTTCAATGCGCAAGATTGCGTGAATATTTTGAAACAAAGGCTTTAAATGCAAGATTTAAAAGTGATCTCTAAGCATTATGCTAAGGCGTTGAAAAACCACACTAAAGGCGATTTAGCGTTATTGGAAGAAATTGTTGTGGGGCTTAAAAATGCAGCAGAAGCCATAAAATTACACAAACTCAACCAGGTGTTAGCTCATGTTTCTTTAAAAGTTAAAAAAGAGGTTGTATTTGAAATCTTAGAAAAAATAACTTCCACAAAAGCATGTTCAGTTTTAAAGCCTGTAATGGAAGTGGTGTTAAAAAATAACCGGCTTGACATGTTGGAATTAGTCGCTGAAGAGCTGTCTTTTGATTCTAAAAGGACTTTAGAAGCCACACTTTTAGTCCCACAAAAGCTTGAAAATAGTGAACTAGAAGCCGTGCAACAAAAATTGCAAGCTCGTTTTAACGCCCCTGTAGAAATCGCTCAAGACACTTGGTCTAAAAAAGGGGTTTCTTTGAGCGTTTCAAGCCTGGATTTAGAAATAGGCTTTTCTAAAGAAGATATTTTAAAGAAAATAGAAAAACAGGTTATTCAATCTATTTAATCAATCTAAGGAGATAAAGATAATGTCCCAACTAAAATTGGAAGAAATCAGCTCGGTTATTGAAGAAAAAATCAAGAATTTTGAACTTGATTGCGATATGGCTGAAGTAGGAAAAGTCGTTTCATATGCGGATGGTGTGGCTAAGGTTTATGGCTTAAATGGTGTGATGTCGTATGAAGTGCTAGAGTTTGAAACAGGGGATAAAGGCGTTGCGGCTAACTTAGAAGAAGATAGCGTTGGCGTGATTGTGTTTGGTTTTGGCAACAATATTAAAGAGGGGACTAGCGTTAAACGCACGAAAAATTTGATGAAAGTTCCTGTTGGCGATGCGGTTGTGGGGCGCGTGTTGAACGCTTTGGGTGAGCCTATTGATGGCAAGGGTGAGATAGAAACGAATGAGTTCAGTCTCATCGAGCAAAAAGCCCCAGGCATTATGGACAGGAAATCTGTGCATGAGCCTTTACAAACTGGCATTAAAGCCATTGATGCGTTGGTGCCTATTGGGCGCGGGCAAAGGGAATTGATTATTGGGGATAAACAAACCGGTAAAACCACCGTAGCGATCGATGCGATCATTAACCAAAAAGGGCAAAATGTGATCTGTATCTATGTGGCTATTGGGCAAAAAGAATCCACTGTCGCGCAAGTGGTCCGCAAATTAGAAGAATACGGAGCGATGGAATACAGCGTCGTGATCAACGCTTCGGCTTCAGATTCAGCTGCAATGCAATATTTAGCCCCTTATTCAGGTGTGGCTATGGGGGAATACTTTAGAGATCATGCCCGCCATGCCCTAATCATTTATGATGATTTGAGTAAGCATGCTGTCGCTTACAGAGAGATTTCTTTGATTTTGAGAAGACCCCCAGGTAGGGAGGCTTTTCCTGGAGATGTGTTTTATATCCACTCACGGCTTTTAGAAAGAGCGGCTAAACTTTGCGATGAAAAGGGTGCCGGCTCTTTGACTGCACTCCCTATTGTGGAAACTCAAGCGGGCGATGTTTCAGCCTATATCCCTACGAATATCATTTCTATTACAGACGGGCAAATTTTCTTAGAAACGGATTTGTTTTATTCAGGGATCCGCCCAGCTATTAATGTGGGCTTGTCGGTTTCAAGGGTTGGAGGGGCCGCTCAAATCAAAGCGACCAAGCAGGTTTCAGGGACTTTACGCCTGGATTTAGCGCAATACAGAGAGTTGCAAGCCTTCACGCAGTTCGCTTCTGATTTAGATGAAGCGAGTAAAAAGCAATTAGAAAGGGGGCAACGCATGGTGGAAGTGCTGAAACAAGCCCCTTATTCGCCCTTACCGATTGAAAAGCAAGTGGTCATTATTTATGCTGGGGCTAAGGGCTTTTTAGACAGCGTGAGCGTGAAAAAAGTCGTGGATTTTGAAGAACAACTGCACCCTTTCTTGGAAGCAAAATACCCCCAAGTTTTAGAAGAAATCCACACTAAGAAAGCGTTAGATAAGGATTTAGAAGCCATGCTAAAAAAAGTTTTAGAGGAATTTAAGCTCACTTATAGCGAGTAGGAGACGGCTAGAATATGGCGAATTTAAGAGACATTAGAAAGAAAATTGGAAGCGTTAAAAACACGCAAAAAATCACGCATGCGATGAAACTCGTTTCCACTTCCAAGCTAAGAAAAGCCGAAGAAGTTGCAAGAAATTCCAGAGCGTATGCACTGAAACTAGACGCCGTGTTTGATGATGTGTTATCCAAGATGAGAAATCAAAGGATTGAAGACATTCAAAGCAAGTATTTTAGGGAATTAGAAAGACTTGAAATCAAAAAAGTGGATATTATTTTCATCACAGCTGATAAGGGGCTTTGCGGAGGTTTTAACACCAATACTATTAAAAAGGTTTTAGCATGCACGAATGAATACAAAGCTAAAGACATTAAGGTGCGTTTGCGCGGTATTGGTAAAAAGGGTAATGAGTATTTTAGCTTTAATGGGATAGAGGTTTTAGACAAGATTAATAATTTAAGCTCTATGCCTAATTATGAACGCGCGCAAGAGTTCATGAAAAAAGTGGTAGAGGATTATTTGAGCGGGAAAACCGATAAGGTGATTATCATTCATAATGGCTTTAAAAACATGATCAGCCAAGAAATAAGAGTGAAAACGATTTTACCTATTGGGTATAAAATCATCCACCAAAACCCCAACCCTAGTGAGACGCAAGAGACCATTACCAGTGAGCCAAGCGGGAGCGAAGATGAAATTTTAGACTCTTTGGCAGAAAAATATGTAGAGTATAGTTTATACTATGCTTTGATTGATTCTTTAGCCGCAGAGCATAGCGCTAGAATGCAGGCTATGGATACAGCGACGAATAACGCTAAGGATTTGGTTAAAACTTTAACCATTTCTTATAATAAAGCCAGACAAGAGGCGATTACGACCGAGCTAGTGGAAATCAATGCTGGCGTAGAAGCCCTAAAATAAAAATTACATTAATAAGGAGCGATGAAAGCGATGGAAGGCAAAATCATTCAGGTTTTAGGCCCTGTGGTAGATGTGGAGTTTGAATCCTATCTACCGGCGATTTTTGAAGCGTTAGACATTAATTTTGAAGTCAATGGCACTCAAAAATCTTTAGTTTTAGAGGTGGCGGCCCATTTGGGCGGTAATCGGGTGCGAGCGATTGCTATGGATATGACAGAAGGCTTGGTGCGTAACCAGATCGTCAAAGCTCGCGGCAAGATGATTGAAGTGCCTGTGGGCGAAGAAGTGTTAGGGCGTATTTTTAATGTTGTGGGCGAGAGCATTGACAATTTAGAGCCGCTTAATCCGTCCTTAACTTGGCCCATTCACAGAAAAGCCCCTAGTTTTGAGCAGCAAAGCACTAAAACAGAAATGTTTGAAACCGGTATTAAAGTCATTGACTTGCTCGCGCCTTATTCTAAGGGCGGTAAAGTAGGCTTGTTTGGCGGGGCTGGCGTAGGGAAAACGGTGATCATTATGGAGCTTATCCACAATGTGGCTTATAAGCATAACGGGTATTCGGTGTTTGCAGGTGTGGGGGAGCGCACCAGAGAAGGGAACGATCTGTATTTTGAGATGAAAGAAGGGGGCGTTTTAGACAAAGTCGCGCTGTGCTATGGGCAAATGAATGAGCCACCAGGCGCTAGGAATCGCATCGCATTCACCGGCTTGACGATGGCGGAGTATTTTCGTGATGAAAAGGGCTTAGATGTGTTGATGTTCATTGATAACATCTTTAGATACGCTCAAAGCGGTGCGGAAATGAGCGCGCTATTAGGCCGTATCCCTTCAGCGGTGGGGTATCAGCCCACGCTAGCCGGGGAAATAGGGAAACTTCAAGAGCGCATCGCTTCCACTAAAAATGGTTCTATCACTTCCGTTCAAGCGGTGTATGTGCCAGCCGATGACTTGACTGACCCAGCCCCTGCTTCGGTGTTTGCGCACTTAGATGCGACTACGGTGTTGAATAGAAAGATCGCTGAAAAAGGAATTTATCCTGCAGTTGATCCTTTGGATTCCACTTCAAGGATTTTAAGCCCTCAAATGATCGGCGAGAAGCACTATGAAATCGCCACCGGTATCCAGCAAGTTTTGCAAAAATACAAGGATTTGCAAGATATTATTGCGATTTTGGGCTTAGACGAATTGAGCGAAGAGGATAAAAAAACGGTTGAAAGGGCCAGAAAAATTGAGAAGTTTTTATCCCAGCCGTTTTTTGTGGCTGAAGTGTTTACGGGAAGTCCCGGTAAGTATGTGACTCTTCAAGAGACTTTAGAGGGCTTTGGAGGGATTTTAGAGGGCAAATACGATCATATCCCTGAGAACGCATTTTACATGGTGGGTAGCATTCAAGAGGTCTTAGAAAAAGCTAAAAACATGAAAAATTCCTAAGGGTTTTGTGATGGCTTTATTAAAGATTAGTGTGGTGGTTCCTGAGGGGGAAGTTTATACAGGAGAGGTTAAAAGCGTTGTGTTGCCAGGAGTTGAAGGGGAATTTGGGGTGCTTTATGGGCATAGCAACATGATCACCTTGCTTCAGGCGGGAGTGGTTGAGATTGAAACCGAAAACCAAAAAGAGCACATTGCGATCAATTGGGGCTATGCGGAAGTTACTAATGAACGGGTGGATATTTTAGCCGATGGGGCGGTCTTTATTAAAAGAGAATCGGACGACAGAGATGATGCTATCTCTAGGGCTAAAAAGCTTTTAGAGGACGCAAGCTCTGATAGGTTAGCGGTCTCTAGCGTGCTGGCTAAGATTGAGTCTCTTTAAGGGGATAATCATGTTAGATTCAATCGTTTATTTTTTCAATAAGAGCGGGTTTGTTACCACGCTTGTTTTAGCTTGGATTTCGCTTTATTTGGTGATGACCTTATGGGTCTTTTTGTATAAGAGCATTGTGCTAAAGATTGAACTCAAGCGCGAGATGCAATCTTTGTCTAACATTCTTAATGGGGCGCAAGACGCTCCAGAGCATTTCATGTTTAATAAAAAAAGAAATGATGAAACCAAAAGGTATTCTAATGAATTGTTGCAGGCTTGGAAACACCAGGTTCTTAAGCAAAGCACGACAGGTTTAGTGGTGTTGAGCATCATCTCTTCTACAGCCCCCTTTATTGGTTTGTTTGGAACGGTGGTTGAAATTTTAGAAGCGTTTAACAATTTGGGCGCGTTAGGTCAAGCTTCTTTTGGGGTGATCGCGCCCATTATTTCTAAGGCTCTTATCGCCACCGCTGCAGGGATTTTAGCGGCCATTCCAGCCTATTCTTTTTACTTGATTTTAAAGCGCAAGGTGTATGATTTATCGGTTTATGTGCAGATGCAAGTGGATATTTTGTCTTCTAAAAAATAAAGCTTTAAGGGGATTTTATAAATATCTTAAATAGGGAGTTAGAAGGTTTTTATGAATTATGATAACTATTGGGATGAAGACAAGCCAGAACTCAATATCACGCCCTTAGTGGATGTGATGCTTGTTTTATTGGCTATTCTTATGGTAACGACGCCCACTCTTACTTATAAAGAAGAAATTGCTTTGCCTTCTGGTTCAAAAACTGCTAGAGCCACTCAAGATAAAATGATAGAGATTCGCATGGATAAAGACGCAAAAATCTATATAGACAGTCAAACCTATGAATACAACTCCTTCCCGGATACTTTCAATTTGCTTTCTAAGAAATACGATAAAGATACTAGGGTTAGTATCCGCGCGGACAAGCGATTGACTTATGACAAAGTGATTTATTTACTAAAAACGATTAAAGAAGCGGGGTTTTTAAAAGTTTCTTTAATCACAAGTCCTTAAAAAGTAGGGCCAATTTGCATGAGTAAGAGCGCGATCTTTGTTGTTTCTGGCTTTTTAGCGTTCTTGCTCTATGCTTTATTATTATATGGTTTGTTGCTAGAAAGGCACAATAAAGAAGCGGAGAAAATCCTTTTAGATTTGGGCAAAAAAAACGAACAAGTCATTGATTTGAATTTAGAAGATTTGCCAAGCGATGAAAAAAAAGATGAGAAAAAAGATGAAAAAGCAGAAGAAAAAAAAGATGAAAAAGTAGTTGAAAAAAATGCAACTGATAAGGAGGGCGATTTTTTAGAGCCTAAAGAAGAACCCAAAGAAGAGCCTGAAGAAAGCCTTGAAGATATTTTTTCTTCACTCAATGATTTTCAAGAAAAGACAGATAAAAACGCTCAAAAAGACGAGCAAAAAAATAAAGAAGAAGAACAAAGGCGCTTAAGAGAGCAACAACGCTTGAAGCAAAACCAAGAAAACCAAGAGATGTTGAAAGGTTTGCAACAAAATTTGAATCAATTCACGCAAAAATTAGAAAGCGTTAAAAACAAGACTTTAGATTTGCAAATCCCTAAACAAGATGGGGTTGATGAAAAAGCCTATCAAGAATGGTATGCTCAAATCTATCAAATTTTATATAAAGGCTGGAAGGGCGTTTTTTATCACAAGGCTTCAGTGAGCGCGCTGATTATGATCACTAAAGATGGAGAGTTTGATTATACCATTCTTAGCTACTCCGATTTTAAGGATTATAACAAGAGCGTGATGACCCTTTTAGATGATTTAAAGAAAGTGGATTTTCCCCCATATCCTGGAGGCAACATGATTTCTATTAAAGTTAATTTTACGACTAAGGAAGAACAATGAGGTATTTATGGCTTTTTTTAATACACACTATAGGGCTTTTTGCAACAGATAAAACGCTAGATATTATTAAAACCATTCAAAAACTTCCTAAGATTGAAGTGCGCTACTCCATAGACAACGATGCCAATTACGCTTTAAAATTGCATGAAGTCTTAGCGAACGATTTAAAGACTAGCCAGCATTTTGATGTTTCTCAAAATAAGGATCAAGGCGCTATCAATTACGCAGAACTCAAGGATAAAAAAGTCCATCTTGTAGCGTTGGTGAGCGTGGCAGTAGAAAACGGCAATAAAATTTCACGATTAAAACTTTATGATGTGGATACAGGAACGCTCAAAAAGACTTTTGACTACCCTATTGTAAGTTTAGATCTATACCCTTTTGCAGCGCACAACATGGCCATTGTGGTGAACGATTACTTAAAAGCCCCTTCTATCGCTTGGATGAAGCGCCTGATTGTTTTTTCTAAATACATTGGACCAGGAATCACAAACATCGCACTAGCGGATTATACGATGCGTTATCAAAAAGAAATCATCAAAAACAATAGGCTCAATATTTTCCCTAAATGGGCGAACGCTGAGCAAACGGAGTTTTATTACACGCAGTATGGCGAAAGAACGCCCATGATTTTAAAATACAACATTCAAAAAGCCACTCATGAGAATATCGCTAGCTCTCAAGGAATGGCTGTGGTCTCTAGCGTGAGTTCTGATGGCTCTAAAATTTTAATGTCTTTAGCCCCTGATGGCCAACCGGATGTGTATTTGTATGACACGCATAAAAAAACTAAAACTAAAATAACGCGCTATCCTGGGATAGATGTCTCAGGAGTGTTTTTAGAAGATGACAAGTCTATGGCTTTTGTTTCGGATAGATCCGGTTATCCTAACATCTACATGAAGAAATTGGGGTTAAAAGAAAGCGCGGAGCAACTCCTTTATGAAGGAAGAAGCAATGAATCCATTGACGCTTATAAAGATAGTATTGTGTATGTGAGCCGAGAAAACCTTAATGAATTTGGCAAAACGGTGTTTAATTTGAATTTGATCACTCTAAACAGCAAATATATCCGCAGGCTTACCGTGAATGGCTCTAACCAGATACCTAGGTTTTCTATGGATGGGAGAAATATCATGTATATCAAAAAGACACCCCAAGAATACGCCATGGGGCTTATTTTGCTAGACTATAATCAGAGTTTTTTATTCCCTTTAAAGAATGTGAAAATACAAGCCTTTGATTGGTAAGGTTAAATTAAGCGAATGTGAGTTAATATTTACATTCATTGAAATTTTATTTTTGGAGAATTCATAATGAAGAGATCTTCTGTATTTAGTTTCTTGGTAGCTTTTTTATTGGTAGCTGGCTGTAGTCATAAAATGGATAATAAGACTGTGGCTGGCGATGTGAGCGCTAAAACGGTTCAGACTGCGCCTGTTACTACAGAACCAGCTCCAGAGAAAGAAGAGCCTAAACAAGAGCCAGCTCCAGTGGTTGAAGAAAAGCCGGCTATTGAAAGCGGGACTATCATTGCTTCTATTTATTTTGATTTTGACAAGTATGAGATCAAAGAATCCGATCAAGAGACTTTAGATGAGATCGTGCAAAAAGCTAAAGAAAACCACATGCAAGTGCTTTTGGAAGGCAATACCGATGAATTTGGCTCTAGCGAATACAACCAGGCGCTTGGCGTTAAAAGGACTTTGAGCGTGAAAAACGCTTTAGTCATTAAAGGGGTAGAAAAAGATATGATCAAAACCATCAGTTTTGGCGAAACCAAACCCAAATGCGTCCAAAAAACTAGAGAATGTTACAGAGAAAACAGAAGAGTGGATGTCAAATTAGTGAAGTAATTTTAGGATGAAAAGGCTTTTTTTTATCCCTTTTATCACTCCCTTTTTTCTCAATGGGGAGCCTTCAGCGTTTGATTTGCAAAGCGGAGCGACCAAAAAAGAACTCAAGCAGTTGCAAGTCAATAGCAAGAATTTTTCCAATATTTTGACCAAAATCCATTCGCAAGTAGAGGCTAACACTCAAGCTCAAGAGGGTTTGAGAAGCGTTTATGAGGGGCAGGCTAATAAGATTAAAGATCTCAATAACGCTATCCTTTCCCAAGAAGAATCCTTGCGAGCCTTAAAAGCCTCGCAAGAAGTGCAAGCTAACACATTAAAGCAGCAATCGCAAACTTTAGAGGATTTAAGGAATGAGATCCACGCTAACCAGCAAGCTATCCAGCAGTTAGACAAGCAAAACAAAGAGATGAGTGAGTTATTGACCAAGTTAAGCCAGGATTTGGTTTCACAAATCGCCTTAATCCAAAAAGCGCTCAAAGAACAACAGGAAAAAGCTGAAAAGCCGCTCAAATCAAGCGTTCGATCCAATGAGACCCCCCTTTCAAAAGCCGACGCGCCCAAAAGCCAAGAGAAAAAAACCCAAGAAAAGGCAAAAATTGAGTTTGATAAAGATTTGTCCAAGCAAAAAGAGATCTTTCAAGAAGCTCTGTCTTTTTTTAAAAATAAATCTTATGCAGAAGCCAAAGAGCGTTTGTTGTGGCTAGAAGCCAATAGTTACAGACTTTATTATGTGCGTTATGTGCTTGGAGAAGTGGCTTATGGGGAAAAGAGGTATAGAGAAGCGATCAAGTATTACAAAGAGAGCGTTCTTTTAAATCAAAAAGCGTCTTACATGCCTGTGCTTTTGTGGCATACGGCATGGTCGTTTAAAAAAATCAAAGACGATCAAAACTATTATAAATTTTTAAACACTTTGCAACGCTTGTATCCTTCAAGCGAACAAGCTAAAATGGCGCAAAAAATCTTAGAAAACAAGGAGAAACACCACCATGCAAAACCATGATTTAGAATCAGTCAAACAAGCCGCTTTGATTGAATATGAAGTGAGGGAGCAAGGCTCTAGTATTGTGCTAGACAGCAATATTTCTAAAGAGCCTTTAGAGTTTATTATAGGCGCTAATCAAATCATAGTAGGGTTAGAAAAGGCGGTATTAAAGGCTCAAATTGGCGAGTGGGAAGAGGTTGTCATCGCCCCAGAGGAAGCTTATGGGGTTTATGAAAGCGGTTATTTGCAAGAAGTCCCTAGGGATCAATTTGAAGGCATTGAATTAGAAAAAGGCATGAGCGTTTTTGGGCAAACTGAAGACAATCAAACCATTCAAGCCACTATCAAAGACTTTAGCAACACGCATGTGATGGTGGATTATAACCACCCGTTAGCTGGGAAAACTTTAGCGTTTCGTTTCAAGGTTTTAGGCTTTAGAGAAGTGAGTGAAGAAGAGATTCTAGCTTCACACTATGATAGTGGGACAGGTTGCTGTGGCGGTCATGGGGGTCATGGCAGAAAGAAAGGTGGGGGTTGTGGTTGCTCATGTTCGCATGGGTAATAAGATAGGGTAAGATAGGGGAATGTTTAAAAGGAATAGATCATGAATAGTTCTAACCTTAAAAATTGGCTATTCCCCACCATTTGCTTTTTTTTATTTTGTTATATTTTAATTTTTTTAATGTTTTTTATGTTTAAAAATTTACAATCGCAATCTTTTGGCTCTGTGGCAGAAACCGGAAAAAAACCCATTACTACCACCAAGAAATTTGGTAAGGAATTGCAAAAACAGATTTCAAAAATCCATTAACTTTTTTTCTTTTTTGCCGATACTTGCTGTAATCAAATGAATTGGATATTAGATTAAAGGATTTTAAGATGATTAACGCCATCTCTTCGCTCACTCCAGTGCAATCTTTGGGGAATTACAAGCGTGTGGAAAAGAATGAAAAAGTTGAAAATAATGAGGCCGCTCTTGATAGGGTGGCTGAAATCAAGCAAGCTATTGAAAATAACCAGTATAAGATCAATTTGCATGAGACTTCTCACAAAATGGCACAGGACTTGTTAGGGATAAGCTAGGGGTTTAACGGCTTCATTTCTAGGGGGGTTATTCTCGTTGTCGTTTTGTTTTTCACTGAAGTTTAGTTTTTTGTATTTTGAAATGCGTTTGTCGCTCTCTTAAATAGAGTGCGTTTTAGTCGTGTGTTAGGAATGATTGATTGGGGATTTTAACTTTTATGGATTTTTGCTCTGGTATTGGCGGGGGTCGTTTGGGCTTGGAGCAATGCCATTTAAAATGCGTAGGGCATGCAGAAATCAATGATGAAGCCCTTAAGACTTATGAACTATTTTTTAAAGACACTAATAACTTTGGGGATTTGATGCGAATCAACCCTAATGATTTACCCGATTTTGATGCACTCATTAGCGGGTTTCCTTGTCAGGCTTTTTCTATCAATGGCAAAAGGAAGGGGCTTGAAGATGAAAGAGGGACTATTATTTATGGGCTTATTCGCATTTTAAAAGTTAAACAGCCCAAATGTTTCTTGCTTGAAAACGTTAAGGGCTTGATTAGTCATAAGCAACAAGAAACTTTTAAAATCATTATCAAAGCTTTGCAAGAAGCGGGCTATACAACTTATTATCAAATTTTAAACAGCACTGATTTCCAATTAGCCCAAAAGAGAGAACGCCTTTATATCGTAGGGTTTAGGAAGGATTTGAAACACCCATTTCATTTCCCTTTAGGTTTAGCCAATGATTATTGTTTTAAGGATTTTTTAGACGCTGATAATGAATGCTATTTGGATGTGAGTAACGCTATTTTTCAAAGATACTTGCGCAACCCATACAACCATAACCGGGTTTTTTTAGAGAATATTTTAACTTTAGAAAACGCCGTTTTAGACACAAGACAATCTGATTTAAGGTTGTATTTTAATGTTTTTCCTACTTTAAGGACTTCTCGGCATGGCTTGTTTTATATTCAAAAAGGCAAAATCAAAAGATTAAACGCTATTGAAAGCTTGCTTTTACAAGGATTTCCTAGGGATTTGATCGCTAAGATTAAAAATAATCCACATTTTAAAGAAAGCCATTTATTATCCCAAGCAGGGAATGCGATGAGCGTGAATGTGATTGCTGCTATCGCACAGCAAATGTTAAAGGCGATTTAATAAGGGGGCTTTAAGGGGAAAATGATTTCAAAATACCCCCTATCCCCTTAAGAAATTGAGCTTTATAATAAAACTAAAAATGGCATAGTATTTGCTTGAATATTACTGAAACAAGAGCTAAAGGATTTGTTATGGTCGTTTTACATTCTCATTTAGAAAACGCGCTCAACCAATTGAAAGAATTGATTGATTTAACCGAGCGCGATATAAGAGACATCAAGCTCGCTAAACACACCGAAATTTTTGAAAGAAACCATCAAAAACAGCTAGCGATTCAAGCTTTTGAGAAAGAAAAAGCGAATATAGATGCGCAAATGTTGTCTTTAAAAAACCAATTCCCCAATAAAGAAATGAGTGAATTATTAGACGAAAAAACGAGCGATTTTTTAAACCAAATGCGAGAATCCTTGCTTGTTTTGAAAGAAAAAAACTTGATTTATTCGCGCATGGCGTTTGCGGTTTCTGAGTTTTATTCTTCGCTCATCCAACAAATCATTCCCCATGACACTTGCGATTATAAAGGCTCTAGGCATGTGGGGAGCCATTTTTTAAAAGTGCAGGCGTAAAATGGGCGGAATCTTATCTTCACTCAACACTTCTTACACCGGCTTGCAAGCCCATCAGAGCATGGTGGATGTTACCGGGAATAATATTTCTAACGCCAGCGATGAATTTTATAGCCGTCAGCGCGTGATTGCAAAGCCTCAAGCAGCCTATATGTATGGCACTAAAAACGTGAATATGGGCGTGGATGTAGAAGCCATTGAAAGGGTGCATGATGAGTTTGTTTTTGCTCGTTACACGAAAGCTAATTACGAAAACACTTATTACGATACAGAGTTTTCGCATTTAAAAGAAGCGAGTGCGTATTTTCCGGACATTGATGAAGCGAGCCTTTTTACGGATTTGCAAGATTATTTTAACTCATGGAAAGAATTGTCTAAAAACGCCAAAGACTCCGCTCAAAAACAGGCTCTCGCTCAAAAAACAGAAGCTTTAACGCACAACATTAAGGACACCAGAGAGAGGTTAACGACCTTACAGCATAAAGCGAGCGAAGAATTAAAAAGCGTGATTAAAGAAGTCAATAGCTTGGGTTCTCAAATCGCTGAAATCAACAAACGCATTAAAGAAGTGGAAAACAACAAGAGTTTAAAGCATGCGAATGAATTAAGGGATAAGCGAGATGAATTAGAATTCCATTTGCGAGAGCTTTTAGGGGGGAATATTTTTAAAAGCAGCATTAAAACCCATTCGCTCACAGATAAAGACTCAGCGGATTTTGATGAGAGCTATAACCTTAATATTGGGCATGGGTTCAATATTATTGATGGTTCTATTTTCCATCCATTAGTGGTTAAAGAATCCGAAAATAAAGGGGGTTTGAACCAGATTTATTTTCAAAGCGATGATTTTAAGCTCACTAATATTACTGACAAGCTCAATCAAGGGAAAGTGGGGGCGTTATTGAATGTGTATAATGACGGCTCTAACGGGACTTTAAAGGGCAAGTTGCAAGATTATATTGATTTGTTGGATTCTTTTGCTAGGGGTTTGATAGAATCCACGAATGCGATTTACGCTCAAAGCGCGAGTCATCATATTGAGGGCGAGCCTGTGGAATTTAATAGCGATGAAGCCTTTAAAGACACGAACTACAATATCAAAAACGGCTCGTTTGATTTAATCGCTTACAACACCGATGGTAAAGAAATCGCCAGAAAAACCATTGCTATCACGCCCATTACAACCATGAACGATATTATCCAAGCCATTAACGCTAACACTGATGACAATCAGGACAATAACACCGAAAACGACTTTGATGATTATTTCACAGCGAGCTTTAACAATGAGACTAAAAAGTTTGTTATCCAGCCTAAAAACGCTTCGCAAGGGTTGTTTGTCTCTATGAAAGATAACGGCACGAATTTTATGGGAGCGTTAAAACTCAACCCTTTTTTTCAAGGCGATGACGCTTCTAACATCAGCTTGAATAAAGAATACAAAAAAGAGCCTACCACTATCCGCCCATGGCTTGCTCCCATTAATGGGAATTTTGATGTGGCGAACATGATGCAGCAATTGCAATACGACAGCGTGGATTTTTATAGCGACAAGTTTGACATTAAACCAATGAAAATCAGCGAGTTTTATCAATTTTTAACCGGTAAAATCAACACGGACGCTGAAAAATCAGGGCGTATTTTGGACACCAAACAAAGCATGCTAGAGACCATTAAAAAAGAGCAACTCTCTATTTCGCAAGTGAGCGTGGATGAAGAAATGCTGAATCTAATCAAATTTCAAAGCGGCTATGTCGCTAACGCTAAGGTCATTACGGCTATTGATCGGATGATAGACACTCTGTTGGGGATTAAACAATAAGTTTTCTACCCATAGCGTTTTGATCAAATAAGCCTTATTTAACTTATTTTTAAACTCTATTTATTTTAAAACTCATTAACGATAATGCTTAATAGCAATTATAAGCTATAAGCGAGAGGGTGTTTTGTAAAGCTTGTGTTATAATAACAACGAAATTTTAAGCGTAACTGATTGAAAGGAAAACAGATGAGACGGAGTTTTTTAAAAACGATTGGCTTGGGTGTGATAGCACTCTCTTTGGGTTTGTTAAGCCCTTTGAGTGCAGCGAGTTACCCCCCCATTAAAAACACTAAAGTAGGCTTAGCCCTTTCTAGCCACCCGCTAGCTAGTGAGATCGGGCAAAAGGTTTTAGAAGATGGAGGTAATGCGATTGATGCGGCTGTAGCGATAGGTTTTGCTCTAGCGGTCGTCCATCCTGCAGCAGGCAATATTGGCGGTGGGGGCTTTGCGGTTATCCATTTGGCTAATGGTGAAAATGTTGCCTTAGATTTTAGAGAAAAAGCCCCCTTAAAAGCCACTAAGGACATGTTTTTAGACAAGCAAGGCAATGTAGTCCCTAAACTCAGCGAAGATGGCTATTTGGCGGCTGGAGTTCCTGGAACGGTGGCGGGCATGGAAGCGATGTTGAAGAAATACGGCACAAAAAAGCTATCGCAACTCATTGATCCTGCCATTAAATTGGCTGAAAATGGTTATGTGATTTCACAAAGACAAGCAGAAACCCTAAAAGAAGCAAGGGAGCGGTTTTTAAAATACGCTTCTAGCAAAAAGTATTTTTTTAAAAAAGGGCATCTTGATTATCAGGAAGGGGATTTGTTTGTCCAAAAAGATTTAGCCAAGACTTTGAATCAAATCAAAACGCTAGGCGCTAAAGGCTTTTATCAAGGGCAAGTCGCTGATTTGATTGAGAAAGACATGAAAAAAAATGGAGGGATTATCACTAAAGAAGATTTAGCCAGTTACAATGTGAAATGGTGCAAACCCGTGGTGGGGAGTTATCGTGGGTATAAGATCGTTTCTATGTCGCCGCCAAGTTCAGGAGGCACGCATTTGATCCAGATTTTAAATGTCATGGAAAATGCGGATTTGAGCGCTCTTGGGTATGGGGCTTCTAAGAATATCCATATCGCTGCAGAAGCGATGCGTCAAGCTTATGCGGACAGATCGGTTTATATGGGAGATTCTGATTTTGTTTCAGTGCCGGTGGATAAATTGATTAATAAGGCGTATGCCAAAAAGATTTTTGACGCTATCCAGCCAGATACGGTCACGCCAAGCTCTCAAATCAAACCAGGAATGGGGCAGTTGCATGAAGGGAGCAATACCACGCATTATTCTGTAGCGGACAGGTGGGGGAATGCAGTCAGCGTTACTTACACCATTAACGCTTCTTATGGAAGCGCTGCTAGTATTGATGGGGCAGGATTTTTATTGAACAATGAAATGGATGATTTTTCCATAAAGCCTGGGAATCCTAATCTCTATGGTTTAGTAGGGGGCGATGCGAATGCGATTGAAGCCAATAAGCGCCCTTTAAGCTCCATGTCGCCTACGATTGTGCTGAAAAACAATAAGGTTTTCATGGTGGTGGGAAGCCCTGGAGGGTCTAGGATTATCACTACGGTGTTGCAAGTGATTTCCAATGTCATTGATTACAATATGAATATTTCTGAAGCGGTCTCAGCCCCTAGATTCCACATGCAATGGTTGCCTGATGAATTAAGGATTGAAAAGTTTGGCATGCCCGCTGATGTGAAAAATAACCTCACTAAAATGGGCTATCAAATCGTTACTAAGCCGGTCATGGGTGATGTGAATGCGATCCAAGTTTTGCCTAAAACTAAAGGGAGCGTTTTCTATGGATCAACGGATCCAAGGAAAGAATTTTAATCCTATTTAGCCTTATTTTTTTGGAGGGGGGACTTTTTTAGCGAGAAAATCTTAAATTTAGTTTTAAAATTCATAAAAATAGTGTAAAATTTCTCATTACAAGAGACGATACTGGATCTAAATGGTGTATGCAGAATGGAGTTTGAGAATGTTTGCTGGTTTTAGAACGCATGCAGTTTCTTTTTTAAGATTGGTAGCCATTGACATTATGTTTGATCTTATTAAAGCAGAGGAGTAACAATGGGATACGCAAGCAAATTAGCCTTGAAGATTTGTTTGGCAAGTTTATGTTTATTTAGCGTTCTTGGTGCAGAACACCTTGAACAAAAAAGGAGTTATATTTATAAAGGGGAGGAAGCCTATAATAATAAGGAATATGAGCGGGCGGCTTCTTTTTATAAGAGCGCGATTAAAAATGGCGAGCCGCTTGCTTATGTTCTTTTAGGGATCATGTATGAAAATGGTAGGGGCGTGCCTAAAGATTACAAGAAAGCGGCTGAATATTTTCAAAAAGCGGTTGATAACGATATACCTAGAGGGTATAACAATTTAGGCGTGATGTATAAAGAGGGTAGGGGCGTTCCTAAAGATGAAAAGAAAGCGGTTGAGTATTTTAGAATAGCTACAGAGAAAGGTTATACTAACGCTTATATCAACTTAGGCATCATGTATATGGAGGGCAGGGGAGTTCCAAGTAACTATGCAAAAGCGACAGAGTGCTTTAGAAAAGCGATGCATAAGGGCAATGTGGAAGCTTATATCCTTTTAGGGGATATTTATTATAGCGGGAATGATCAATTGGGTATTGAGCCGGACAAAGATAAGGCTGTTGTCTATTATAGAATGGCGGCTGATATAAGTTCTTCTAGAGCTTATGAAGGGTTGTCAGAGTCTTATCAGTATGGGTTAGGCGTGGAAAAAGATAAAAAAAAGGCTGAAGAATACATGCAAAAAGCATGCGATTTTGACATTGATAAAAATTGTAAGAAAAAGAATACTTCAAGCCGATAACTCTCAAGCTTGGGCTTGATTCAAGGATTTTTGTTTTATTTTAAGTAGCATGCGTTTTTGAACAATTGATTTGAAGCGATAGATTAAAGATATTGCATTTTTCATGGCTAAGCGGCTTTATATTAAAAACTTTAGCCAAAAAACATTGCTTGCTATAACTTTGCTTTGTTTGTCTCGCCTAAATATTCCCCTTGTCTTAACAAACATTTACAAACTCTAAACAATAGCGAGCGGTTTTCATAAGCTTTTTAAAAACGACGCTAAGATCGCTTTAAGCCTAAAACCAGCCACTACTAAGAATTTAAGCCAAGGTTTAGCGACCACTCTCAGCGGAGCGTTAAAGTATCAATGGACTAAATTCACGCTAGGAACTTTATACCGCAACGCGCCCGGTCGCGTTTTAGGCGTGAAATTACCTAAAGCCCTAAACGAAGCCACCGCAGGCGCAGCCTTAAAGTATCACATTAAACGAGCGCTAGAAAGAAGCCACACGATAAGCGATTTTAGTAAGCAGTTAGAATTAAGCGCTAAAAACTCACAATTCACTAACAACACGCTTAAAATCATTGAAGAGCTTAATAACGGCGTTAAACAAGCGAGCGAAGAAATCAAAGAGAAAGCGCGCGATTTTTCTAATGAAAAACTCACTAACGAGCAAATCAAAGAGCTATTAAATAACGCAGAAATCCCTACAAGCGGGAGAGATGCGATCACTTTTGGAACTAATAACCTAAACCCTGAAATCGTTGAATTCCTACACAAAAA
>NZ_JACTGH010000019.1:0-23291 GCF_014498195.1 Helicobacter pylori
TCTCTTTCATTAACCCTATTATTCCCCCTTTCAAACCCGCACCGCATTTTCAAACCATTTGATTCCATAAGCCCCATTTTTAAATCAGTGGGGTTTACAGAGTTAAATTTAAAGGAGAGATGATGGCTCAGTTAGAAGATTTGAAAGCGCATGAAAAATACAATTTGTTGTTGTGCATGGTTTCAGGCGCGTATAAAGGAACCATTCCAGGAAATGAGGAATTTAAAGAGTGGTGCGATGAATGCACTTTGGGCTATTTTCGCTCACGACGGAACAAAGCGGCTCAGCACAAGCATTTTGAACTCATGCGTAAAGCGGATTATATCATTGGCATTGTGAATGAGGATTCAACGACTAGAGAGGCTGAAGTCCAACGGAGCGTTTTTGCTCTAAAGATTGACCATGACACTATTGGGATTGATGAAGAAGGAGCGTTAAAGGTTGAGGGCGTTTGCGCTCAAAAAGGGAGCCAAGAATACGAAGAATTAGTCAATAAAAACACTTGGCATTTCACGCACAGCACTAGGCTTAGGCAACCAAAACTGATTGAGCGAAAAAATTAAAGAATTATGGGTTTTTACCCATAAACTTATGAAAGGATTTTAATGGAATTGTTGGACTTAGACGGAGTGATTGAAAAAGGCATGTTTGAAATCCCCAGCTATCAAAGGGGGTATGCATGGCAGGAAAGGCAATTAAAGGATTTTTGGAACGATTTAGAGCATGTCTCTAATCTGGGAGATAAATTCCATTACATGCATAGCTTAACCTTAAGAGAGCTTGAAAATGAGTTTGAAAGCAGTGCTTTTGAAATCATAGACGGCCAGCAACGATTGGCTACAAGCCTGATTTTACTGGGCCTTTTAGCCAAGATTACCCAAAACAAAGACCCAAAATATTCTTTAATCAACCTTGAACCCATTCTGTCTTATAAGTATTATGGTTTGAATGAAGCTTTTAGGGCGATCACTGAAGAAGAAAAAGATTTAAAAGCGTTCAAAACTTCTTTTTACGCTAAAAATTTGATTGACGCTTACGCATTCTTTAAAGAAAAAATCAGCGATACGCCTATTGGAACGCTTGAAAAAATGTTTAATTCTCTTATAAAGAAAATGCTTTTTAGCGTGGTGGGATTGAACGATAACCGAATCGATCCTTTCAGCTCTTTTGAAACGATTAACAATCGTGGCAAGGATCTATCCACTTTAGAATTGTTTAAAAACCGCTTGCATTTTGTGGCGCACAAGATTTGCGATGGCAAAAAATTAGAAAAGCTTCAAAACGAAATCAATGACACTTACACTAGGATTTATTACGATTTGAGGCATTTTAAAGACGATCATTTAGAGGGTTTTTTAAAGCATTTCGTGGCGTATTATTATGGCGAGAAAGGGGATTTTAAGAAGAGGTTATTGGAAATGGAGTTTAACGCTCATAAAAGATATACCGACAACACCAACTTTGATGATGAATATGAAAAAATAGATGATTTGTTATTTTATCTTTCTTATTCTTCTAAGGTTTGGAATTTCTTGCACACGCTTGATGAAAAATCTATCGCCCTTATTTTTGATGACAATAGAAAGCTTGAGATGGAAATCACGCCTAAAATGCGCGGCTTGCTAGACAAAATGCGGCACTTAAACGCTTTGAGCGACAACGCTTTTCTGCCCTTATTGCTCTCTCTTTTAACCATACAGCTTGCTGTAAGAAGTGGCAGTGAACGGCATTACACCACCAAAGAATTAGAGGGCTTATTAGAATATTTAGAGCGTTTCGGGTTTTTAATTTATGGGGTTGCTGGCAAGAATACGGCCAAAAATGAATGGATTGAATTGGCTTTTCAAGCATTTAGAGCGTATAGATCTTGGGAAGATAGAATAACCATTGAAGATCTCCAGCCATTAGAGAAGCATTTTTTCAAGGGAGAGCATAGTGGTTTAAAACTGCTTGAGAATAATATTAATTTTAATAATGCTAAAAAATGGTATGAGTGGAAAAATGCGCTGAATTACTCGCTTTATGAATACGAGCTATACCATAACCCTGAAACGACTCTGAATTTTGATAGCAGTATAGAAAGCATTGAGCATATTTTGCCCCAAAAACCCGATCAAGGCTATAGCGCTAAAGAAAAAAGTTGGGCTAAAAATCCCCATATCGTGCATGCTTTAGGGAACTTGCTCTTAATTCCTAAAAACGCTAACAGCTCTTTAAGCAACAAGCCTTTTAATGAAAAAAGAAAGGCATACCTTAAAGGCTCTTATAGTGAAAAAGAAGTGGCTAAAAACGCTTCTTTTGGGGTCGTGCAAATCAAAGAAAGGAGCGAAAAATTATTAGACTTTTTGATCGCGCGTTATCGCATCGCTGAATTGGTGGGTGAAAGTGTGATTAAAGCTTTTAAAAACGCTCTTTTAAAAGAGATTAAATGATGCGATCACCCAAAAATAAGGGGGCGTTTAAAAACGCCCACCCCACAACAAGGAGGAACAAGCCATGCCAAAAAGATAAAGAACATTAAAACGGGTGATTATAGCGGATTTTTAAAACAAATTTTTTATCAAGGAGTATTTTATGGGTTTTCAAAACGAAAATGAGTTAAAAGTAGGCGCGTCAGTCAAAGCCACAATCAATAACAAAGTGGTGGAGGCTAAAGTCATTAATATTGGGTTTAATCGTGTAACCTTAAGGAGCCAAAAAGGCAACGAAGCCGCATACGCTTTCAATAGCGAAAAATTCTTAAAATGGTTTAAGGAAGTACCTTTGAATGAAGTTGCGAATAATCACGCCGAAACAAGCGGAGATGATTTGTTGAAAAATGTTAAAATCGTTACGAGCGGTCCGAGTGTTAAAGAAAGGACTTCAACTACTGGAGGGAAAGAAAGTAAATTCAAGTTGGACTTTGATTTCCCTGATGATAGCATTAGTCCTTTTATGGTCTTTGCTAATGCTTACGCTAACGAAAAAAGAAGCAAAAGACTTGGTTTGTTATTCTCTCCTATGAGTTATGGTGGAGTGGGGTTTCAAGCGAGTTTGATTATCATTCATTCGCTTTCTTTTATGGCGGATTTAAAGCATCATAGCGATGCGGAGTGGAATGCTATGATTGAAAATAGAAATGTTGATGAGTGTTTCTTTGATACTTTTGATGATATGCTTATGGGTGATGTTACTCTATTCTGTAAAGTGATTGAAACTTATGCGAAAAACTTAAAAAGACCCGATGGTAAGAGTGATGGTGTTACTTTGGAAGAGTGGGCGAGATTTTTACCGAGAAATAAAGAAGAGGCAAAATTTGTGGCACAACTCTTATGCGATGGCGGTATCACTAAATATGATTTAACATGTGCGGGTTTAACTCCTGGCGTTTTAGCCGATAATCTTTGGTCTTATGGTTTTAGAGATGAGGACTATGATGAGGAGGGTAATGTGATTAAGGAGAGGGATATTATCACAGGCGAGGAGTTAAATAATGCGGAGGGTAATGTAGAATAACCCCCCCCCTATTGGGGTGGCTCTCCTTTTTTAATCTCTTTTATTTTCTCTCCTTTCTTTTCTCTTTTTTCACTCTCTCTCTAAATTTGTCCGTTTAATTTAGAACGGCTTTAATCTTAAAACCCTATCTTTGTGCGTTATTTCGCATTCAAAAGGCGTTTTTCTTTAAAGTCCTGGTATTCTTTGATCGCATAATTCACAAAGGGCTTGATCGCAATCCCACCCCTAGAGGCAAAATCCCCATACACTTCCAAATACTTTGGCTCTAGCAATTTGACTAAATCTAGCAGTATCGTATTGATGCAGCTCTCATGGAAACTCCCATGGTTTCTGTAACTGAATAAATAGAGCTTTAGAGACTTGCTTTCTACCATTTTATCTTTAGGGATGTAGCGGATATAAATCACGCCAAAATCCGGCTGGGAAGTGATCGGACAAAGGCTTGTAAATTCCTTGCATTCTAAAGTGATTAGGGGGTCTAAATTGGGGTTTGGGTTAGGGAAAGCTTCTAGTAAATCGCTGTTGTATTCAAAAATATAGGGCGTTTTAGCGCCTAAGGATTTGAGGTTTGATTCAGGGGTCATTAATCTTCCTTGATTTGAGTTATAATAAGGCTATTTTAACCCATTTTTTAGGAAACTCATGAACCAACGCATAGAAATGATTACGGCTTTATTAGATGAAAAAAAGGCTTTTGATATTACGCATATTGATTTGTCTAAAACCCCCTATTTGGTAGAAGATGTCATTATCGCCACCACGCTAGCGAATAAGCATGCCCTTTCTTTATTGGACGCGCTTAAAAACACCCTTAAGCCTTTAGGCGAAGTCTTTTACCAAATAGATGAGTCTAATGAAGAGTGGATCATTTTGGATTTAGGGGATTTGATGATTCATCTTTTCACCGAAGAATGCCGTAAAAAATTTGACTTAGAAGGGTTTTTAAACACCTACAAGAGGGAGAGCGTTCATCAAAACGCCTAAGAAACTCATCGCACTTCTAGGGCCTAGCGGGAGCGGGAAAAGCGCTCTTTCCATTGAATTAGCCCAGGAATTGGACGCTGAAATCTTTTCTTTGGATTCTTTGAGTATTTATAAAGACATTAATATCGCTTCGGCTAAACCGAGCTTAAAAGAACGAAAAAATATCAAGCATTACGCCCTAGATTACCTTAACATTGATGAAAAAAATAACGCCTCTCTCTTTAAAACCCTTTTAGAGGACGCTATTAAAGTATCCCAAAAAGAAATTTTACTCATTGTGGGAGGGAGCAGTTTTTACCTAAAATCCATTTTAGAAGGCTTGAGTAGCATGCCAAAACTGAGCGATGAAGAGGTTGTAAAAATAGAGCGAGAAATTGCCGCTCTCACTAACCCTTATATATTTTTAAAATCCATTGACCCTAACATGGCTTTTAAAATCCATCCAAACGACACTTACCGCATCCATAAGGCTTTAGAAATCTTTTATGCCACCCACACGCCCCCAAGCGAGTATTTTAAGGCTAATCCTAAAAAACCCTTTGAGCATGCTATCTCATTATTCGCTCTGTCTGTTGAAAAAAGCGCGCTTCATAACAACATCAAACAGCGCACCAAAAACATGCTCCATTCAGGGCTTATAGAAGAAATCAAAGCCCTTTATGCCAAATACCCTAAAGACTCGCAACCTTTTAAAGCCATAGGCGTTAAAGAGAGCATTCTTTTTTTAGAAAAACAACTCACTTTAAAGGAGCTAGAAGAAGCGATTACCTCTAACACCATGAAATTAGCCAAGCGCCAAAACACTTTCAACAAAACCCAATTCAATAACCTTTATGCGGGGAGCGTTAAAGAAGTTAGGCATGCGATTTTAAAACACTCAAAAAGCGATACAAGGGAGCGATAAATGGACACGCAAAATTTACCCGATCAAATTATCCCTATTTTTATGAGTTTTGATAAGAATTACGCGCTAGGGGCTAGCGTGAGCCTTTATTCCTTACTCTCCCATGCGAGCAGGCACACGAGCGCGATAGACTTTAGCCCCTTAAATCAAAGCAACCAACTTTTAGGCGCTAACATCGTGTATAAAATCCATTGTTTGGTTAAAGGGGTAACTTTAGAGCAGCAAAACAAGCTTTTAAAAACCATCGAGCCTTTTAAAACATTCGCTTCATTAGAGTTTATCCATATCAATTCGCTCGATCATTCCATAGAAAGCTATCTCAATGAGTCTTGCTCCAAGCGTTATGGCGGGCTTCTTGTTTTGTGCCGGCTTTTGCTCGCTTCGCTCTTCCCTAATTATTCTAAAATCATTTCCATAGATGTGGATACGGTGTTTTTAGGCGATGTTGCAAGCGCTTATTTTGCACTAGATAACGACCCCACTAAATTGCTTGGCATGGTGAGAGACACTTTTTCCCACCTTCCTTTTGAAGCCTTTTGTGATTTTATTGAGTGCGCTTGTAAGAATTTTAAGATGGATTTTTCGCACTTTAGCCAAAACGAATTAAAACGCATCCATCAAGGCTTTAACATGGGCTTTTTGGTGGCGAATTTAGATTTGTGGCGCGAAAATGGGTTTGAAAAAACCGCTTTAGAGTTTTTGAAAACTAGGGGGAAAGACCTTTTCTACCCTGAGCAGTGTTTAATCAATATGGTGTTTTTAGAGCGTATTTTAGAATTGCCTATTTATTATAATTGCTATTCTGACTTTTTCAAAGAGCACTACCCTAAAAACATCATCATGCTCCATTTCATCCAACACAAGCCGTGGCGTTCTGTGAGTTCTTTGAATGGGCGTTTGATTTGCTATGAAGCTGAAGCGAGTTTTTGGCTTGCAAACCTTTTTTGCACCCCTTTTAAAAACGATTTTTTTAAAGAACGCCTTGAAATGGCTAAAGACCAACAAATGCAATCTTTTAAAACCCACATAAGATCGCAAACTATTAGAAATTATTTTTATTTTAGGATAAAAAATATTTTGAAAAAAGTTTTCAAACTTTCTTAAAGGACATTCATGGAAAAATTATTGAAGTTTTTAAAATTCTTTGCCAATAGCGTAACTTTAGATGAAAAATTTTTAATATTTCTTCTTTGCAACGCCCTTTCTAACGCTTACAAAAATAGCGATTTGTTTTCTTTCTCTAAAGGCTTTTTAGGCGCTTTTTTAATCGGGTTTGTGGTGTATTATGGTTGCGCGCTAATCCCTAAAAAACGCTTGAAATATTCATTAGAATGGTTGTTTATAGGAAGCGGTATTATTTTTAGCGTGGCCGAAATTTTTACGCTCTTTATGTTTAAAATGCCTTTTTCCAAAGGCTTGATTGACACGCTTTTAGCCACAAACAGCTCTGAAACGATGGCGTTTATAAAAAGCTATAAAAATTATTTGTTTTACTACGCTTTTATTTTGATCGCCTTATTGGTAACTATTAAAATGATTCGCTTTAGAGCGCTTGTGCCTGGTGTGATAGCGGGCGTTTTAGGGCTTTCTATCCTTACAATAGGGAGCGTTCGTAACATTAAACACCTTACAAAGAACGATGCGATTTTAAAAAGATCATTGTTTTCCCTTTCCTTAACTAGGGGGTTTTATTCCGCCTATTTGAGCTTGTTTGATCGCCAACAAACCATAAAATTTTATAGCTTTTTAAATAACCTTTATTTACCAAGCGATTATCTTTCTAGCACGGGCGATGTTAAAAATGTCGTCTTAGTCATCGGCGAAAGCGCGAGCAGAAATTTCATGCAACTCTATGGCTATAGCGTTCCTAATAACCCCCTATTGAGCCAACTCGCCAACGAGAGAGAGAGAGAGAGTAACAACCTGTTCGTGTTTTCTGACACGATAAGCAAAGAAGGTAGCACTTCTGATGTCTTTGAAAACCTACTCAATTACAGCAACGCCGAAACGAATAAGCCTTGGTATCATTACCGCAACATGATAGACATTTTCAAGCGATCCCATTATGAAACTTTTTGGTTAGAAAAACAATTCATCGATCAATGGTCATTGATACAAGATCTAGTTTCTAGTCGCTCTAAAAACCGCTACTATATTTTAGGAAACTATGGTGCATACGATGAAGAGCTGGTGAAATTTTATTCTAAAAATGTCCAACCAAAATTAAAAAGCAAGAATTTTATCGTGTTCCATTTGATTGGATCCCATTCTTGGTATGCTGATCGTTTCCCTAAAAGCTTTGCCAAATTCAAACCAAGCGATTTGTCTTTTTCTAATTTGCATGCAAACAGCGATAGAGACAAACAAATCGTTGCCGATTATGTCAATTCGCTTTATTATAACGACTTTGTTTTGAATGGGATTTTTAACCTCTTTAAAGATAAAGACGCTATTGTGTTTTATTTGAGCGATCATGCGCAAGATATTTTTGAAAGCGGCCCTACTTATGGGCATAGATGCTCTAAAGCAGGATTAGAAATCCCTTTTATGATTTATGTGAGCGATACTTTTTTATGATTTATGTGAACGATACTTTTTTATGATTTATGTGAGCGATACTTTTTTATGATTTATGTGAGCGATACTTTTAAAGAAAAGCACCCCGAGAAAGTCAAATTGATTAAAAACGCTTTGAACAAACCTTTCATGAGCGATGATTTAATCCACTCTCTTTTGCCTTTGGTGGGTATTCACACTAAAGATGAAATAGAGAGTAAAAACCTTTTTAGCCCCAAATTTGACACTCAAAGAAAAAGGATTGTTTGTTATGGCAACATGAATTATGATAGGACTAAATAATAATAAGGCTCTGTTCTCATCAATAGGGATAAGCTTGATTCCACATAAAGCCTTTCAACCCTACCTTAAAATCTTCACTTCTTCTTCTAAATGAATGCCGTATTCTTGTAACACTCTGGTTTTGGCGAGTTCTATCAAATCTAGGGCTTCTTCAAATTCTGCGCCCCCCAAATTCACCAAAAAATTCGCATGCTCTTTGGCAAAGCCCACTCTTTTTAGACAATAACTCCTTAAGCCCGCGCCCTCTAAAAGCCTGCCCGCATAATCATTAGGCGGGTTTTTGAAACAGCTCCCAAAATTAGGCAATTTAGGGTGGCTTTTGCGCATACTTTGACATGCTTTTAAAACTTCTTGTCTAAAACCATGCGTTTTTTTAAACCTCGCTCTTAAAACAACGCCATTGAATTTGCTGTTGCGATAGTCCAACCCCAAAGCCTCTTTTTCTAGCCATTCGCCATTAACGCAAGCGCTTTCTAAAACATTTTTGATTTCAAATTCTTTCATGCCAGCATTCATTTTAACTAACGCCCCTAAAGTGCCAGGCAATTGCCCTAAAAACTCCAAACCCCCTAAATCATTCGCCCTAAAATAATTAAAAATTTTAGACGAGTTGGCCGCTCCCCCTATTTCAACGCATTCGCCATGATCGCAAATATAATCGTAGTTTTTTCCTAAAAGGGCGAGATTTTTCGCGCTAGGAGCGATTAAAAGGTTGTTCGCTAAACCGATGATC
Source organism: Helicobacter pylori (assembly GCF_014498195.1). Taxonomy (GTDB): domain Bacteria; phylum Campylobacterota; class Campylobacteria; order Campylobacterales; family Helicobacteraceae; genus Helicobacter; species Helicobacter pylori_DO. The sequence goes on from NZ_JACTGH010000019.1 coordinate 8,976, forward strand.
TGGTGTTCTTGAGAAATTTCATCATCGTTTTCTAAAACGCTCACTTTTAAAGGCGTGCCGATTTTCACGCTACTGTAACGGGAAAAATCAATGATAGTTTCTAGCATTTTCTAGCCTATGATTTTAGGAATGAGCTTGATTAAGGTTTTGGTGTAGTCTAAAAGCATGTTAGTCATCCACGGCATGGTTAAAATCAGCACCCCAATCACGGCTAAAATCTTAGGCACAAAAGACAAGGTCATTTCATTGATTTGAGTGGTCGCTTGAAAAATACTGACTAATAGCCCCACCACCAAGCCCGCTAGCAATACCGGTAAAGAAATCATCAAAGTGATTTTATAAGTCTCAATGGCGAGTTTCATGAGTTGTGATTCCATAACATTCCTTTTATCTTAAGATTTCTTCTAATTGCTGAAAGCTTTGTTCAAAAGGCTGTAAGGCGTTTTCATCTTGCGCTAAAAACTGCTCCATTAAAGCCTTTTTCTTAATCGCTTCATCAAGCTCTTTATCGTTCCCCATTTGATAAGAGCCGATGCGAATGATCATTTCATTTTCTTTCAATAACGCATACAAACGGCGGAATTTTCTCGCGCAAAGGTTTTGAGACTCGCTGATGATGTCTTTAGCCACCCTTGATGCGGAGTTTAAAATATTAATAGGCGGGTAGATCCCATAATCGGTCAATTCCCTGCTTAAGACAATATGCCCGTCTAAAATACTCCTTGCTTGATCGGCTATGGGATCGCTCAAATCATCGCCCTCTACTAGCACGCTAAAAAAAGCCGTAATGCTCCCCTTATTTTCTTCCTTGCCCGCCCTCTCCATTAATTGAGGCAATAAAGAAAGTGCGGATGGGGGGTAGCCTTTGGAAGTGGGCGGTTCGCCTAAGGCTAATCCGATTTCTCTTTGAGCCATAGCGAAACGAGTCACTGAATCCATGATAAACAACACGTCTAGCCCTTGGTTTTTAAAATACTCCGCCACGCTCATCGCGCAAAAGGCCCCGTATTTGCGCATCAAAGGGCTATCATCGCTCGTAGCGACCACCAACACGCAAGAGCTTAAATCCCCTTTCAAGTTTTTCTCTATAAATTCAGGGATTTCTCTGCCCCTTTCCCCAATCAAAGCGATCACTTTAATCGGCGCTAAGCAACCCCTAGTGATCATGCCCATTAGCGTGGATTTACCCACCCCAGAGCCGGCAAAAATGCCCAATTTTTGCCCCTTACCGCAAGTCAAAAGCCCATCAATGCTCTTCACCCCCACGCTAAAAACCTCATCAATCAAGCCTCTTTTTAAAGGGGCTATAGGCGTTGTAATGACAGGCGCTAATCGCTCATAATCTAGCGCCCCCTTATTGTCAATGACTTGCCCCAAAGGGTTAAGCACCCTCCCTAAAAGATTACGGCCCACAGGGAAATTCAACCCCTCTTTTAAAAACAGCACCTTATCGCCAGCCCTAGCCCCCTCTACAAAATTAAAGGGCGTGAAACCAAACTGCTCTTTTTCTGCCACCACCACCATTCCCATGCATTCGCTGCCATCGCTTTTTTCAATCTTCACCACATCGCCCACAGACGGGTTAAAACCATCCGCATAAACGATATTAGGCATGATTTTTTTCACGCTCCCATAGCGAGGCGATAGATCAAAATGCTGATTCAAGCGGTTTTTTAAGGATTTTAGGGGCATTTAAAGCTCTTTAGTCCATAAGACTTCAGCGATTTGGCGCTCATTGTTGATTCTATTCACATGCACGATCACATCAATCGCGCTTTTAAAATACGCTCGCATCAAATCCTTATCTAAAGAATGCGTATAACGCATGCTTAAATTCAGTGAAAGGGCTTCTAAAGTGTTTTGAGCGCTATTAGCGTGAATGGTTGAAAGCATGCCCTTATGCCCGGTGTTTCCTAAACGCAAAAAGAGCGCTGCATTCCTGGTGTCAATCTCGCCCACAATGAGCCTGTCTGGGTTTAAGCGCATGGCCATATTGAGAGCGTCTTCATAATTAAAGCGCGTGTTCTCTTGCTTGCCCACTAAAAGCCCCACGCAATTACTAAACGCCTTTAAATCCAATTCTTGGCTGTCTTCAACGCTCACCACCCTTTCATCTTTATTGACGCAGTCTAAAAGAGCGTTGAGTAAGCTTGTTTTACCGCTTGAAGTTTCCCCGCTAATGAGAATGTTATGCCCTTTTAGGGCTAAATCTTTCAAACTTTCTGGGTTACTTACTTTGAAAGTGAAATCCTCTAAACTTAAGGGCTTAAGCCTAGGCACACGGATATTGAGCGTGATTTGATTGTTGGTAGTGATGCTGAAGTGATTCGCGCTCACCCTATAGTGCGTGAAAGGGATAGAGCAATTTAAAGTGGGGTGCTCTTCATCAAAAAACAACCCTCTAAAACTGGCCAATTGCTCGCAAAACCTCAATAAAAACGCCTTATCAAAAAGTGCATGCCCTCTTTTTTCTCGGGTGTTATTGATTTTATAAAGCCAAAGCTCCTGCTCGGTATTGATGATAAGCTCGGTGATCCCGCTTTCTAAAAAAGGGGTAAAATGGCCAATTAGGGCTTGTAAAACTCTATGGGTTTGTAAAGTTTCCAAAAGCCCTATCCTTTTATCATCGCTCTTTTAAAACCTCTTCGCAACGCTTGCAAGGGGTGTTTTCTAGCTCGCTTTTAAAACGCCAACACCTGGGGCATTTATAAAAGGGGGCTTTAAAGAGCGTGAATGCTGGCGTTTCGCTTATTTTTTCTTTTGCAACCCCTACAAAGCTCACCATCAGCAATTCTTCTACTAAATTTTCACGCAACGCTTTTTCTTTTACTTCAATAGCGCATTCCAACGAATTTTTGATCACGCCTTCTTTTTTCAATCGGTCTAACTCTTCATTAAAGGCAGAACGCAAGGCCAAAACGGCTTCAAAATTTTCTGGTTTTTTAAACTCTTTAAGGTGGAGTTTTTCTAAAATATTAATGCCTTTTAGATCAAACACGTCTTTGGCTTGTAAAAACGCGCACAGCACCTCGCTATGCTCTAAGACTTCTTCGATCGTGTGCGTTAAAATCGGGGCTAAAAAGTAGCACAATTGACTGGCTACAGCGAGTAAGACCATTTGAATGGCTTGGCGTTTTTCATTATTTTTGCTATCGCAATACAAGCTATCCTTACAAGCGTCTAAATAAATCCCGCTCAATTCATTGGTAACAAACGCCATTAAAATATTCAAGCCTTTCACAAAATCATGCTCTTCAAACGCGCTATTGACTCCAACGCTTATGGTTTCTAAAGCCTCTAATATAAAATGATCTAAAGGGCTAAAGTCATGGGAGCGTTCTAAATTCTTGAGATCCATATCGCTAAAATTGGCGAGTAAGAATTTCAGGGTGTTGCGGAATTTTTTATAATGCTGTTCTGTTTGAATGAAAAAGGTTTGAGAGACCCTCAAATCGTTTTGATAGTCATTAAACGCTACCCACAAACGCACCACATCGCTCCCATGCTTTTTGAGCAAGTTGTCCAAAGACACCACATTGCCCTTAGATTTGCTCATTTTTTCGCCCTTTTCATCTACGATAAAGCCATGCGTAATGACCTTTTTAAAAGGGGCTTGGTTGTTTAAAACACAACCGATTAAAAGCGAGCTTTGAAACCACCCCCTATGCTGATCGCTCCCTTCTAAAACCACATCGCTAGGGCTTTGCCCCTTTGCTCCATAGTAGTCTTCTAAAACCGCCTTAAAGGTGCTACCGCTATCAAACCACACGTCTAAAATATGCATGACTTTTTCATAATGCGTGGCGTCCTCTTGATGGCTAGGGGGCAATAAATCTTTCACGCTATACTCCCACCACACATCACAGCCTTTTTTTTCAAAAAGATTCGCCACATGCTCTAAAACTTCGCTTTCAAAACAAGGCTTATTCGTGCGTTTGTCTATGAAAAAGGCCAGTGGCACGCCCCATTTTCTTTGCCGACTCAAGCACCAATCAGGGCGGTTTTCTATCATGGTTTTTAGGCGGTTTTTCCCGCTGCTTGGCACAAATTCCACCTTTTCAATCGCATTCAAAGCCACTTCTCTTAAGGTTTTTTGAGAGCCATCATTTTGGATGAAAGGCTCATCCATTAAAATAAACCATTGCGTGGTCGCTCTGTAAATCACAGGCTTGTGCGTCCTCCAGCAATGCGGGTAGGAATGCTCAATCTCTTGCTCTAGCAATAAAGAATCGCCCAATTGCTCTATAATGCGTTTTTGAGCCTTAAAAACATGCTCGCCCAGATAGCTTTCATCTAATAGTTGGTTATGGATAATGCCCTCATCATAGCAACCCTTTTCATCTACAGACATTAACACTTCTAAATTATATTTTAAACCTAAATAATAGTCCTCTTCACCATGCCCGGGAGCGGTATGCACGGCTCCTGTGCCATCTTCTAAACCGACATGCTCTCCTAGAGTGATTAGGGAATCTCTTTGGTTTAAAGGATTGGTGGCCTTCAAATATTCTAAATCATTGGAATTGAATTCATGCGTGATCGCATTGTCCACCACCCCTAAAGCGGCTAATTTTTCATGCAAGGCTTTAGCGACTAAATAGCCTTTTTGAGTGAGCGCATAAAGGGCGTCTTTTTTCAAAGCGATCGCTTCATTCGCATACAAAGTCCAAGGCGTGGTCGTCCAAATCACCAAGCTCGCTTTTTTGACTTTTAACTTTTCTAAACCCTCCTTTTTCAAATCAAACGCCACGAAAATGGAGGGCGATTTTTTCATTTTGTATTCCACTTCAGCTTCCGCTAAAGCGCTCTCGCATGCATAACTCCAATAAATAGGCTTATGGCGTTCTTTCAAAAGCCCTTTTTTAGCCACTTCCACTAAAGCCCTATAAATGCTCGCTTCAAATTTAAAATCCATGGTTTTATAAGGATCTTCAAAATCCCCCAAAACGCCTAATTGCAAAAATTCATTCTTTTGGATTTCTAAAAACTTCTTCGCATGATCTCGGCACTTTTCTCTAAACAGCGTGGGGTTTTCTAGGCTCGTTTTTTCTTTTTCCAATCGCTCTAAAATTTGCTGCTCAATGGGCAAGCCATGGCAATCCCAACCGGGCGTGTAATAAATTTTATTCCCTTTAAAATATTCTCTTTTAATAACAATGTCTTTTAAAATCTTATTTAAGGCATGCCCTAAATGCAAATGCCCGTTCGCATAAGGCGGCCCGTCATGCAAAGTGAAATCCCCATGGTTATCTTTCCTAGCTTGCATGCGTTTGAACGCTTGTTGCTTTTGCCATTTGGCGTAAGTTTTAGGCTCATTAACGCTCAAATTCCCTTTCATAGAAAAGGTGGTTGTGTTTAAGTTTAGAGTGTCTTTGTATTCTTCCACTGATTGATCCTTAGTCTTTTATCTTTATTCTTTTGTTTTAGGAGCGATATAAAGGTGCGTGTCTTTTCGCGGCACATTTTTTAAAGTGGGGATTTGTAAAATCGTGTATTCTTCTATCCCTTTTAAATAATGCAAACTAATCACATCGCCTATTTTCACTTCTTTACTGGGTTTAGCGCAACTCCCATTGAGCCACACCGCCCCCACATTGCACATATCTGTCGCTAAAACGCGCCGCTTCACTAAACCCACTGATTGTAAAAATTTGTCTATTCGCATGCGTTTATTTTACCCTATTCTTTAAGTTTTTATCCATAACTTATTAGGGTTTTAGTTTTAGCATGTTAGCATTCAGCCACCACTCTTTTTAAGGAATTTGCTTGAAGTTTCAAATTGTGAGTTTGTTATTGGCTTTTTTATTAGCCTCTTGCTTGCCCCCTAAAGGCCATCATCCTGGTTTGGTGAATATGTATATCGCTCATCAAGGCCAAAGCGTGCGCACTTATTGGCGCAAAGTGGATAGAGGAGTTGTCGCCAAACACAATGAAGTGCTTAAAGAAAACCCCAAAGCAAAGCTCAAAGACCCTAGGGGGCCTTTGTTCATGTTGGGGAGTGAGCGCTTCATGCTTTTATGGAAAAACCGCTACGCTTTAGCCAAAGTCCAATCGTTCAAGCTAGAGCCTGGGTTTTATTACTTGGATTCTTTTAGCGTGGAAACTCAAAAAGGCATCTTGCAAAGCACCCCCGGCTATTCATACACCAAAAATGGCTATGATTTTAAAAACAACCGCCCTTTTTTCCTAGCCTTTGAAGTCAGACCTGACAGCAGGATCGTTCTTCCTAGCGTGGAATTGAGCCTGATTAAAACCCCTAGAGGCTTTTTAGGGGTGTTTTTATTTGACAACAACGAAAAGGGGGCTAATACCCAATGGATTGAAGGGAGCTTGAATTTAAAGCTTAAAAACGCTTCTTTTAAAGACGCATGGGGGTTGGAACCATAAAGCATGAAGTGATCGCTCGCTTTTCGTAAGCTCTTTATGATTAGATTGTAAAAAAATATCTTGAGTATTTTTTAGATTTTATTACCCCTATTCAATTGGAACAAAGCCATTAATTTTTCAAAAACTTTTAAAACCGATAAACATAATCCGCGCTCCAAATAACATAGCTTTCAAAAATGCCCCTAGGGATTTTTGCTTGTAAAACCCTCACACTTTCGCAACTCTTTAGCTTTTTTAAAGAACAACTAGGAGCGTCGCCATGGATGCTCGCGCTCAATTCTAGCGTGTGGCGCTTATCGCCCATCCTTAGCCCTAGTGAGCCATAGCCCTGAAATTGCGCTAATTGCGCTAATATATTAACCAAAATCTTTAAGAACCTTGGCTGTTACGCTCTCACCCCCTAGCCCAGCCTCTATAAAATAACCGATGAAAAACTTCTCATTTTCATACACATTGTGTAAAAAATCCATAAAAAAGCTGTAAGTTGACATTGTTATCATACCACCATTAAAAAAAGAAACAGGACTTATTGTGTCTATGGGTATCACTCCAAATAAGTATTGTTGGTATTTATCTTTTTCCATGTAATTGCCCGCTTTATAGGAATATTGGAACCCTCCCCTAACGCCAAAACCCATTTTTTTAATCTTAACAGGAGCGGCATACTGATACCCCACCTTAAAATTAAAGCCGTTTAAGATTGTGCTGGGATCTTTTCTTTCTAAGAGTCTTCCACCAAAATTGAAGTGAGAGTGAGGCAGCAAAACAAAACTATCTTTATAGGCTAAATTCCATGAAAATATCCCGCTATAGCCAAGACCGGCAAAAAAGCGCTTTTATCCACTCTTTGATGTTTAGCCTTAGCTTTTTCTTTCGCTAAAGCTTCTTGAACCTTCTTTCCAACGAGTTCATTAAGCCCGCTCTCATCTATAGCGTGGCTAAGATTAAACCCTAGCACAGAATAAAAAGCCAAAAATAAAAATTTCTTATTGGGTTTTAAAAAATGGGGGGGTAACTTGCATACCCTTTCCTTGATTGAAAAATTGTTTTAATATTTTGAATATTGTAAAATGTTGAAACTTAAATTAAAAATCTTAACAATATTATTGGATAAAAAATTACTTTTTATAGGCATTAATGAGTATTTTTAACATTAATGAATGTTTGTAAAAATAAAAACCAAGCGTGTTGGTTGGATTGGATTTAATGGGTTTGATCAGAATGGGTTAGAATGGAATGATTGTATCTTAAAATCAAAGCTAGAGACAACCCTAGTCAAGTTGCCCCTAGCCACACCGATATTACTCGTGATGCCCGTGGCAACAACCTTCTTCTTGATGATGACTATCGCTAGTGCTGCAACAACCTTCTTCATGATGAGAGCTGTGGTGGTGATGGTGGTGTTCACCGTGTTGTTCTTCATGGTGTGCCATGATGACTCCTTTGATTAAAAATTTAAATTCTAGCTCACTGGCTAGGATTTTATTCTACAATATAAAATCTAATTAATTGTTAATGAAAGAAAATTTGACGCTAATTTTTAATCCATAAATTTTAAAAAATCAACACCCCCCATTAGAAAAAAGACAAAACCTCACAAAAAAGAGTTTTCAAATTTGCTGAGAGAGTTTTTTCTCTCTCAATTGCCCGCAAGCCGCTTCAATATCCAAAGCTTTAGACTCTCTAATGGTGCATAATAAGCCTTTGGCGTTTAAAAAATCCGCAAACATTCTAGCGCTCTCTAAGCTAGGGCGTTCAAATTTAGAGCCTTCATGCGGGTTGAATAAAATCAAGTTCACTTTGGATTTAATGCCGTTTAAAAGTTTTAAAAGTTTTTTAGCGCAATCCAAGCTGTCGTTTAGATCTTTAATTAAAAGGTATTCAAACATCACTCTTTTTCGCTGCTCTAAAGGCCATTTCCTCACTTCATTCAAAACGCATTCAATGTTGTATTTTTTATTCAAGGGCATTAAAGACGAGCGCGTTTTGTCATCTACGGCGTGTAAGGATATGGCTAATTGCACGCCTAAATTTTTGCCCGCTAAAATGGGGATTTTATCGGCTACGCCGCTCGTGGAAATGGTGATCCTTTTGGGTGAAATTTGCATGCCGGTATTAAAAATTTCAATCGCCTTACACACCTCATCTAAATTGTTCAAAGGCTCGCCCATTCCCATAAAAACAATGTTGAGCGCTTTTTCAATGGGGAGGTTATTGTCTTCTTTAATGAGCAGGGCTTGCTGGATAATCTCGCTCGCTTTGAGATCTCTTACAAAACCGCCTTTTTGAGTGAAACAAAACGAGCAACCCACTTGACAGCCGATTTGACAAGACACGCACACGGTGTACTTTTCCCCTTCTAAAACGGCGTTAGTTTCTTCATCAATCTTTTTGTCTTTCATTTTCAACAACACCGCTTCAAAAGTGTGGTTGTCCCTTAAAGATTTAAAAAGGTATTTTTTAGAGCCATCAACACTCTCCCTCACATGCGCGATTTCTATCGTGCGCAAAGTAAATTCTTGCTCCAAATAAGCGATAAAGTCTTTTGAAAAATTATTTTGCATGTCTTTAAAGCTTGTTTTATACTTCGCATAGAGCCACAAATAAAGCTGTTTAGCCCTAAAACTCGGTTTTAAAAGCTGGCTCAATTCCTTTAGAGTGAAATCATAAATGCTCGCTTTCATGCTTTAAGCCCTAATTCCAAAAGTTGGTGCAAGTGCAAGACCCCTAAAACCTTATTGCAATCATCCACGCACACTAAAAGCTGGATCTTATGGCGCTCTAAAAATTCTAACGCTTCTAAAAGAAGAGTGTCTAAATTCTTAAAGCTTTTAGGTTTTAAAGTGGCAAAATGCCTCACTTCGCTCTCCAAGCTAAGCCCTTTTAATAGCGCCCTACGGACATCGCCATCGCTTAATACCCCCACAAGCTCGTTAGCCTCATTGACTAAAATCGCGCTGCCTAGGCGTTTTTCGCTCATTTCTATGAGCGCGTCTTTAAAACTTGTGTTAGGAAGAATTAGGGGGAGATTCGTGGTTTGCAACAAGTCTTTAACCTTGACAAAAAGCTTTTTGCCTAAAAGCCCGCCCGGATGAAAGGAGGCAAAATCTTCCTGGCTAAAATTTTTCGCTCGCATCAAGCATGCCATTAAAACATCGCCTAACGCTAGAGTTAGGGTAGTAGAAGTCGTTGGAGCGGTGTTAATGGGGCAAGCTTCTTTTTTAATTTTCAAGCTCAAATAATAATCGCCGAGTTTAGAGAGCGAGCTGGTGGGGCTTTTAGTGAAAGTGATGATTTTATGGCTCAAGCGTTTTAAATGGCTCACCAGATTCAATAATTCTAAAGACTCGCCCCCATAGCTAATCATTAAAACCACATCGTTTTTTTCCACCATGCCCAAATCCCCATGCATGGCTTCTGTGGGGTGTAAAAACGCGCTTTTGTTACCGGTGCTTAGCATAGAAGCAACGATTTTTTGCGCCACTAAAGCGCTCTTACCCACGCCCACTATCACAAGCTTACCCCCTTTTTCTTGGCTTTTTAAAATGAGCTTGACAATCGCTTCTAAATCGTTAGGTTTTTGGAATTGCTTAACGCTTTCTAAAAGCGCGCTCGCTTCATCTTTTAAGACTTGCGCGGCGATAGCGTTGTAATCAGGTAGCATGGACATGACAAATAATAGCCGGGTATTTTCTAAACTTTTTAAAGAGCGCTTTTCTGATGAAATTACGAGTGTGATCTTCTAATTTTTTAGGGTTATTCAAAATTTCAGCGTTGCTGGATTTCAATAACACCTCTAAGCCCCCTTGAATTTCTTTAATCAAATGCTTTTCATCTTTAAAGCCCACAAGCCCTAAACTGGAAAATTGAGAGCTTTCTAAAAGCGCTTGCTTGTTTTTATTCACAAAAATCGTAGCCGCAAACACCCCGGCGCTAGCGACTTCTTCTCTTTGCTGCACGATGCTAGTGTCAATACTCAAATTGCTTTGGTTATCCACATAGCTTTTACCGCTTTTAATCGTGCCGACTTTTTTAATGAACGCAGGGCCAACTTCCACCTGATCGCCATCTTCCATTAAATAGATATTTTTTTCAGGCACCCCACAAGCAATAGCGGTTTGCTTGTGGCGCGCAACATGGTTATACTCCCCATGCACGGGTAAGAAAAACTTAGGCTTAATGAGTCTTAACATGAGCTTTTGCTCTTCTTGGGCGGCATGCCCGCTCACATGGATATTGTCAAATTCTTGATAAGCCACTTTAGCTTCTTTTTTGATCAAAAAATTCAATACCGCTGAAACGCTCGCTTCATTGCCAGGAATGGCTTTAGCGGAGATGATGACTAAATCGTTGGGTTTGATAGAAATGTGGCGGTGCTCATCAGTCGCCATGCGATAAAGCGCGCTCATGGTTTCGCCTTGTGAGCCGGTCGTTACGATTAAGACTTCATTGTCCGGGTATTTAGCGACTTCATTGGCCTCAATAAAAGATTGATAAGGCAAATGGATATAGCCTAATTCTCTGGCGATGTCTAGGTTTTTTTCCATAGAGCGCCCGATCACAGCGATCTTGCGGTTGTATTTAATGCCGTATTGTATGGCTTGATAGACCCGGTGGATATTGCTAGAGAAGGTGCTCATAATCACCCTCCCTTGCGCTTCTTTAAAAAGCGTGTCAAAAGCCGGCGCTATGGTGCTTTCACTCGGTGTAGTTCCGGATTTATGGGAGTTGGTGGAATCGCTTAAAAGAAGCATCACGCCCTTTTCGCCATAGTGCGCTAAACGATACAAATCCGTGGGCAGATTATCCACCGGGGTGTGATCGATTTTAAAATCGCCGGTGTGGATGATGGTTCCGGCTTTAGTTTGGATCGCTAAAGCGCTGCTGTCAATGATAGAATGCGTGATGTGGATCCATTCAATGATAAATTCGCCCACGCTAATGGGGCAGCGCTTTTCTACGATTTTAAAATACGAGCGGTATTTTTTCAAACCATGTTCATCAAACTTGCTCCCGATCAACCCCAAACTCAAAGGCGTGCCATAAAGGGGGAATTGCAACTCTTTAAACAAATAAGGCGTGGCCCCTATGTGATCTTCATGGGCATGGGTGATGATAATACCGGCGATTTTGTCCTTGATCTGGTGCAAATAGGAAAAATCCGGGATTAAAATATCCACGCCAAAAAGCCCTTCTTTAGGGAAGCTCATGCCCGCATCAATCACGATCGCGCTTTTTGGGGTTTCAATGACCATCATGTTCCCCCCAATCTCGCCCAATCCCCCTAAAGGCGTGATTTTAACGCTCGCTTTAGAGTTTAAATTCATCTTATAATGCGGGTTTAAATGCTCCACTTGGATCTTGTTATTCGCTTCAACGCCCTTTTTTAACTCCTTATGAAAGCCTAAAGTCCCTCTCTCATTCACATGCAAAATTTCCGTAACGCCCTCTACTTTGTTGTTATCCAACTCTTCTTTGGCGTAATTTCGTGTTTTTTGGGGGGCGTGTTTAGCTTTGTGGTGGTGGTTTGGTTTTTTGTTGGGGCGATGCTCTTTTTTATGGTGCGAAGACGCTTCATGGTTTGAAGACTCTGCGTTTTTTTGCGCGTTTTCTCTAAAACGCTTTTTGCGGTTGGTGAATCGCTCAAACGCTCCGGCTCGCGCCTCATCAGCTTGTGAATTTTCACTGCTGTTTTCATGGTTTTCATTGTTTTGGTTGTTATCAGTCATAACGATTATTCCTTCATTTCAATTTTTTAAAAAGGCATTAGCCTTTTAAAAGGTAATTTAAGAGCTTGAGATAATCTTTTACCTCAGACGCCCTCACGCTTGTTGGTTGGCTTTCTAACGCTAGAAAATCTAACACCTTATCAAGCTTTTCTTTATAAGAAACGCTTTTTTTAAGATTGTTTGAAAGCGTCTTCCTAGGAGATGAGAAACAAGCTTTCAAAAAATCTTCTAATGTTTCAAACCCTTTTTGTAGGGCTTCTTCAAAAAATGGCACTTGGGCTAGTGAAGCTAACGCCTTTTCTTTCAGCGGCTCTTTAATCACTTCAAACACGCTAGAAAACACCTTTGGAGGCGGGCTAAACGCGCTAGGCGGCACATCAAACAAAAGGGTAGCGTTCCCTATGGCGTGTGCTAAAACGCTTAAGGCGTTCTGTGAATCTTTAGCACAAAACTTGAGCGCCACTTCCTTTTGCGTCATCACCAATAAGCCCCTGCATTTAGGGTCTTTGAGCGCGTTTAAAACAAGCCTAGTAGCGATATAATAAGGCAAATTAGAGATCAAAAAATAAGGCTCTTCTTCTTTCAAAAAAAGAGCGTCTTTTTCCACTAATTCTAACCCAAAAGGCTTTTTTTGCACCTTTAGTTTTGATCGCATTTTCTCGCACAAGTTGCCATCTATCTCATAAGTCTTTAAAGGATAGCGATCCAACAACTTAAGAGTCAAATCCCCTAGCCCCACGCCGATTTCAATCAATTTTAACGGGTTTAAGGGGGGCAAAGCATTAACGATCCTGTCTAAAAACGACTCGTCCGTTAAAAAATGCTGTCCTAAAGACTTTTTAGCTACTACCATAAGAAGCGCTTCTAAAATTCCTCATATTATACCTTAAAAAGGGGATTTGTCTTTCCTTTTTAATGCAACTTCTTTATTATAGCTTTTTTCATTCAAAGATGTTGGTAGTTTTGACAATAGGAGCACTTGAATTGGCGCTCGTGTTAAAAATTAGTATTAAAATCTTTTTCGTTAATAATTGGTTAGATTTTGCATTATAGAATGAAATCCTAGCCAGTGAGCTAGAATTAAATTTCAATTAAAGGAGTCATCATGGCACACCATGAACAACAACAGCAACAGGCTAACAGCCAACACCACCACCATCACCACGCACACCACCACCATTACTACGGCGGCGAACACCATCACCATAACGCGCAACAACACGCCGAACAACAAGCAGAGCAACAAGCTCAACAACAGCAACAGCAACAAGCACACCAACAACAACAACAAAAAGCACAACAACAAAACCAACAATATTGATTGTGGCGTTTGTGGGGGTGGCCTTAGGGCTACTCCTAGCTTTTAGCTCCTTCTTTTAATCCAGTAAATTTATCCATTTAAACTAACTTTTTTAACTCCGTTGGATTTTTAAACTTTTAAAATCCCTCTTTTGATGATTGACAAATGGCTCTGTTTTCTATCCAATAAAGATTAGGTTTATTAATGAGTGGTCATAATGGGGCGTAAAACTTCATGGTTTGGCATGTGTATTGGATGCGATCTAGGGGTGTTTTAAGGGGGTTTGTTGTAGGATTTCATCACGCCCCATAGTTGCGATATGGGGCAAATCCTATGTCAAAAGGAGCATGCCATGAAACGCAAAAGTGGCAAACGCTCTTGGAAAACATTATACTTTGAGTTTGCTTTTTTGGGGCTTAAAGTGATCGTTTCTGTGAAACGCTGATTTTTCTAAGAGCGTTCCCCTAAGTTTAAAAGCTTAGGGGTTTCCTTTATAAGCGGGTTTGTCCTTGACTTTTGGGGCGTTAATTTTTTTATCTTTTCATTCAATTTTTTAATCTTGTTTTAGCGTTTGTAAAATTAAAAGTTTTAAGGGGGTTTGTTGTAGGATTTCATCACGCCCCATAAGTGGCTTTATGGGGCAGACCAATATTGTAAGGAGCATGCCATGCGATCAAAAAATGGCAAACGCTCTTGGAAAACATTATACTTTGAGTTTGCTTTTTTGGGGCTTAAAGTGATCGTTTCTGTGAAACGCTGATTTTTCTAAGAGCGTTCCCCTGAGTTTAAAAGCTTAGGGGTTTCCTTTTCAAGCGGGTTTGTCCTTGACTTTTGGGGCACTGGTCATTTTGTTATAAAATTTATTTTTTTAAGGGGATAGGGGGGCATTTTGAAATAACT
>NZ_JACTGH010000002.1:0-153336 GCF_014498195.1 Helicobacter pylori
CAAAGGGTTAAGTCTTTTTGGGGTAGGAAATATCCATGCAGACTTTAAAGAACAAAGCCTTTCGTGTTAGTGTCCATTAGGGCGCTTTAGTTAGGAAGCTCCTTGCTTTAGCAAGGGGTGGTTTCACGGTTGTTTTCAAAAGTGATTAGGGCTTGTTTATCGCAATCTAGCCCTATTAAAGCGTCAAACTCCTTTAAATATTCTAGCCCAGTGCTAAAACCCCCAGCCCCACAAAATAAATCTAAAATTTTATAATTCATTTCAAGCTTTCATAAATTTCACAGCCAGTTTCAATAAAACTTATTAAAATTTTAGCTTAAAATCTCTTAAATCGTTTTTATCTAGCAGATATTGCCAACTTGGATCTTTGCTTTTGTTAAAATCAAAATAAAAAGTATCTATTGCTCGCAATAATTCACACTCATTATTGACTTGAGAAAAGATAGTTGTCTTGAGACCCATATTCAACACAAAAATGTAATGCTTCCAATCATATACGCCTTGAGTGTCATTAAAAATTGTATTTGTTTTAGCTAATAAACAGACATATTGAAAATCTTTATCAATCAGGCGGGTTTGATTATTGGGGTGGGCGTAAATAAAATGCTGATTAGGAGTGAGCGCGATAAGGTTTTCTATATAATCAGCAATAAGAGGAAAGTCTTGAACAGGGAAAATATGGTGTATTTGTGTGGCTTGCACTGTTTCATTTTCTCCTTTCACTTCAGAAAGAGAATGATTGAATTTATCATTATATTGTTTCACCACTTTCTTAGCTTTTGAAATAAGATAGTTAGAATTAGCAATCCCTTTAGAGTTTATAAGATCGTATTCTTGTCTGGTGGTATTTTTATCTTTTCCTATATCTCGCCAATTGATACGATTGTAATTAAGCTCATCTTTTGTAATTATAGTGTTGGATAAAAACCCTTTTCTTGTGCCTTTTTTACCATAATAAAAAGCTAAAGGATTGATAATTTTAGTAAAAATCCTAAAACATTCCGTAGTGTTTTTGATTGCTGTGTTATTGATAGTAAAATGAGTGAAACCATCTTTTAGTTGTTTAAAACTTTCTGTGTCTTGTTTTTGTAAAAAGTTGTCAAATATAGAATCAATCCCACTATCCATTAATACCTTTTGAATGTATAAAATAAGGAATTTTAAAGCGTTTGTTTCTCTTTGCATGAGATATTCTAATAGCTCTATGTTTTGTATGGTATAAATATTTCTATTGCCAGTTTTTGTTTCAAATAAAATACCGCTATAGGCTAATAATTTAATAGGCTGAGAAAAAAACTTATCGTATTCATGCATGGAAAAGTCAGAATTTAAATCAGGTTTAGAAAAAATCATTTTAATATTTTCATTGGTGTAATGGCTATCCCAAATATCCCTAATAGAAAATGATTTTTCAATATTATATTGCGTAAATTCTAAAATACAATCAGCAACAATAGACAACACATCAGGGGTGCATTTTTGATCTATCCATCGCGCGTTTTGTGTTTTTCTAATATCATAATTTCTAAGTTTTAAAAAATCAATAATTTGCTGTTCCTTCATTAGCTACTCTTTAAAATCCCAAACCAAAAGCAACTCATGCTATCAATATTTAAGGTGCGCGTTTGATAATTCCTAGCGATTTTATAAAAATCTCTAAATTCAATGCTAGAGATATAATCGCATTGTTTCTTGCTTAAAGATATAGGGTTTTTAGGGATTAAAATAGCCACAGAGCCGTTAACCACATAGCCTTTTTCTTTTTTTAAAATCCTTGGCTTATAGGTCATATTGGGGGTTAAATAGACATCATCTCTGTCTAAAAATGAAGCTATCTTAAACGGATTTAAAACCTCTTCTTGAATGTAGCTATCGTAATTTTCAATGCTAATAATCTTTCCGTTTTCATCAATATTGCGAGATTTAATCACACGAATACCATTTTTAACTAACACAGAATTAGTGATTTGTCTGTCTCTAAACACTTCAAAAAGACCAAACTGCATGGAATGAAACACCTTATCAAAAAAAGCGTTACGATAGATAACCCAATAGGGCAATTGTTTGTCAAAAATATAGCTTGGCTTTTGCTTGATGCTTAGATTTAGGGGTAACGAACGCACTAAAACTTCTTTTGATTTTTGTGTAACAATAGCAATTGTTTCTACTAAAACACCCTTAAAACCAAGCTCACCAAAATCTAAAATCGCTCCTACTCCCTTTTTTTCAAGCTTAGTTCTGGTTTCTGCATACTCTTTAGTGCTTAAAAGGTTTTTAGGCATAACCATCGCTGTAAAGTTGGCTAGTTTTAAAGACTTTTCTAAAAAAATCCCTGCTAAATGAGTGAGTCCTAAACTATAATCTTTAAATCTTTCATGCGTTTTGCCAAAAGGCGGATTACCCACAATTAAATCCACTTTGCCGCATTCATAGGCTAGAAAATCTGTGCAAATCAATTCCATTTCAAAATTGTTAGGAATGCAATCTTTATATAAAATCTCTAAAATTTCTAAACTATTTTTATCAATATCTATACATTTTAAATAAACTTTTTTAACAGAAGCGTATTTTTTAAAAAGAGCGCTTAAGAAATTCCCACACCCTACACTTGGCTCTATGATAGTAATGCTCTCTTGTTTAAAGCTTGGCAATAACTTCGCTATCTCATTAATAATAAAAGGGTTTGTAAAATACGCGCTTTTTTCTATGCGTTTAGAATTAGACATTTCTGCCAAACTCACCAAACTCGCTCTTGCAATCTTGTTTTTATTCTCTAAAATAAATCGCTTCAAATTTTTTGGCTCTAACAAATGGTGTGCATCAATAAGCCTAATGATTTCTTTAGGCTCTAAGTGGGTTTGAGACATGAAGTTTTTTATTTTTATAGCAATTTGCTTAAAAATAATCGTTGGAACAGCTTCACCGATACTTTGTCTTATATTCATTTCGTTTTGTTTGGAGATTTTTTCTTTTTCTTGTTGTTTAAGGGCGTTTAATTCTTGTAATTCTGAATCTAACCACTTAAAACGGCTAGGGATATTCATTAAAAACATCAGCTCTCTAATTGAAAACACTCTGTCATCTTTGGGGTGGATCGTGTTTTGACTAGCCATTTGGTCGCTTCTTGTATGAATGCAAGGGGCAACGCTATGATATTTTTGCCTTTTATATTTATCGCCATTTTTAGAAACATTTAAGACAATCTTATTACCGACAATTCTATGAGGCTTTTTGTTTAATTCTGTGTTCTCAAACGCGCTTTGTCCTTCTTCTAAATCCTTAATCCATTCTTGCATATGCTTTGGATAAGTTCTAAAACTATGATAAAAATCCGTGCTATCATACTCGCCCCAAGTAAGTGGTTTTAACGAGCCTATCACTTCTTTTAAGGTTTTTTCTTGTTTGAAATCAGGGAAAAATTCTAACGCGCTTGTAAAATCTTTAAACTCTTTACAAACCCCTATCACTAAAGTTCTTGTTCGGCTTGAATTAGCTCCAAAATTTTTAAAATTAATTACCTCATCATAGAGCATATAATCACCACTCAAATTTTGCTCTATCATAGATCCTATTTCTAGTAAATTGTCATTTTTGTCTATACAACCTGTTTTATAAAAACTAGGGACATTTTCTAAAATAAAAAATCTGGGTTTGATTTGTTTGATCAAATCAATGCTTTCAACCACTAAAGAATTCCGTTTGATTTCATCGTTTTTCTTTTTATGATTGGCCACACTCATGCCTTGACAAGGTGGGGTTGCTACCACTAAATCAACCCTATCATTACCAAATTTTTTAGAATAAAATCCAATTTGCTTTAAAATTTTTTCTTTTGTTTCTGGCTTTTTAATGTCCCCACTAATGTAGCTTTCATCTAGTTTGCATTTACGATTGATCCTTTGGATATTCAAGCGTTTTTCTAAAATTTCATTGGTAGCAACGCATTCAAACCCTTCTTCTAAAAGCCCATAGCACCCTACTCCTGCCCCAGAAAATAAAGAAACATAGGTTAAGGTTTGATTAAAGAGCATAGGGGTTTTAGGGATTAACCAAGCTCATTTGAAGCATCAATGCTTCAAGCTCTCAATTTCTTTAAGCATGGTTTCAAAGGCTTCTTTAGTGCCTGCCCGCACGCTAGAAAACAAACTAAACACCACAATGGCTATGCTCGCCACAATAAAGCCCGGAACGATTTCATAAATATCCAAAAAGCTTTTGCCGAATTTATCGTATAAAATCACCGTGCTAGCCCCAGAGAGCATGCCAGCAATCGCGCCAATGCGCGTCATTCTTGACCAAAAAAGCGAGAATAAAATCACAGAGCCAAAACTCGCGCTAAAGCCAGCCCATGCGTAACTCACGATGCTAAGGATGCTAGCGTTTCTATCCGTTGAAATGAAAAAAGCGATGCAAGCCACCCCTAAAACCGAAAGCCTAGAAATAACCATCACTAATTTTTGCGGGGCATCTTTATTGAAAATCGTCGCATAGAAATCTTCAGCAATGGTAGAAGAGCTTACAAGCAGTTGCGAACTAGCCGTGCTCATCACCGCCGCTAAAATCGCGCTCAATAAAATGCCTGTGATCCAAGGGTTAAAGAGCAATTGACTCATCACAATGAAAATCTTTTCAGGGTCTTGTAAGCTCAAGTCAAATTTATGCACATATGCAACGCCTAAAAGCCCCATAACGCATGCCCCAATCAAAGAAACAACCATCCAAGAAATCCCAATAGTGGTCGCTTTAGGCACATCTCTAATGGAGCGGATAGACATGAAACGCACTAAAATATGGGGTTGTCCAAAATAGCCTAACCCCCAAGCAAGGCTTGAAATAATGGCGACTACGCTAGAGCCTTGCAAGAAAGAAAGGTTTTCAGGCTTGATTTCTCTAATGATTTTAACCCCCTCTCCAATCCCTCCAAGATGGATTATCATAACGATCGGTACCACGATTAAAGCACTCATCATCAAAAGCCCTTGAATCAAATCCGTCCAACACACCGCCTTATACCCCCCTAAAAAGGTGTAAGAAACAATAATCAGCGTGCCAATGCTTAAAGCGTAGGTGTATTGGATGCCAAAGGTCGCTTCAAAGAGTTTGGCCCCACTCACTAGCCCTGAAGAAATGTAAAAAATAAAAAAGATTAAAATCACAAAAGCCGAAATCAAGCGCAAGATGTGTTTATCATCGCTAAAGCGCGTTTCAAAATAATCTGAAATGGTGATGGAATTAGCGATCACGCTCGTATAAATGCGTAAGCGTTTGGCCACAAAAACCCAGTTAATGAGCGCTCCTAAACTCAATCCTATGGCGATGTGTGAGTTGATAAGCCCCCCCACATATAAGGCTCCAGGTAATCCCATTAAAAGCCACCCGCTCATGTCACTCGCCCCCGCGCTCAAAGCGCTAATCACAGGGCCCATAGAACGATCGCCTAAGAAATAATCTTCAGTCGTTTCATTTTGTTTGTAAAAATAAAAACCAATATAGAGCATTAACAGCGAATAAACGACAAACATCGTAACAATAGGGGTGCTTAAAACAACATGTCCCATTTTGATCTCCTTATTTAATACAATATTTATTTTTCAGCACAGCATGATTTGTGGCAAGTTGGTTGCCTTAAAACCCTTGAGCCTAAATTCCCGTAACGATGATACGAAATGCTAACCGATCGCTCTAAGTGGTAATACAGCAATTCAAAACGCCCGTTCAAGCAGGGTTTAGCCGTGGCTAAAACCATCCCTAAAGCACTCGCTTGCTTGTGCAATAAATCCAAATCACTTTTTAAATAACGGATACGATTGAAAGCATGCAATTTCTCGCTAAATTTTTGCAAGCTTTCATAAACGATAGGGGCGTTTATTTGGAGCGTTTTTAAGCATTCTAAGAAAAATGTTAAATCCTTGTTCGCTCGTTCGTTTTCTGCACTGAGCGTTAAAGGGATCTGAGAAATTAAGCATGCTAAAGCCACGCCTAACATATCGCTCAAAGTGTCCTTTTCGGTGATGCGATAGCCCACGCTTTTAACTTTAGTGTAGGAAAAAAGGTTGTCTTCGCCTCTGATTTTGACATAGTCTTTAGCTTGGCTAAATTCATGCTTATAATGATAAGCGTAGCTCTTCGCCATAAAAATCGCGCGCTTCAACTCATGCGTATGCTCATCATAGCCTTTTTGAGTTAGTCTTTCTAAAGCTTCGCTTAAGGGGTTTTTTAAGGCGTTTTCATCTTCTTCTTCTTGATGGATATTCACAAATTGCGTGATATAGTTAAAAATGCCCACCTTTCTCCCAAACCCCACAGCGGATTTTTTAACCCCTCCAAAAGGCTGGCGCAAAACGATCGCTCCTGTGGTGGGTTTGTTGATATAGATATTACCGGCTTCAATGCGATCCAAATAATATTCCCACTCCCTTTCGTCCAAAGACTCTAACGCGCTAGTCAGTCCGTAACCGGTAGAATTGACTATCTCTATCGCCTCGTCTAAATCTTGCGCTTTCATCACGGATAAAATGGGCGTAAAAAGCTCAGTTTGGTGCGTGAAATCGCCTTTTTTGGTGCCGTATTTGATGCTTGGCTTCATCAAGTAGGGGTTATCATCAACAAAGCTTACCGGGATTTCGTAATTTTCATAGCTTTTCAATTCATCTATGGCTTTGATGACCTTTTTATTAGGCTTGTCCGCTAGAGCGCCGATTTTGTTTTTGAAATCAAAAGGATCGCCCACGCTAAGGCTTAAAGTCGCGTCTATCAAAGTCTTTTTAAAGTTCTCATCTTCATAGACTTCTTTTTCTAACACTAAAAGCGAAGTGGCAGAGCATTTTTGCCCTGAATTGCTGAAAGCTGAATGGATAACATTCTTAATCGCCTGATCCCTGTCTGCCATTTTGCTCACAATGGTGGCGTTTTTACCGCCCGTTTCAGCGCTCAAGGCTAGAGTGGGGTTAGCTTCTAGCATTTTATAAGCGGTGTCTTCTCCCCCGGTTAAAATGGCAAACCTAATGCTTTCATCTTTTAAAAGGTGTTCGCTAATATCGCTCCCTTTAGAGGGCAAGTAAATGAGCGCATCTCTAGGCACGCCCGCATCCCAAAAACACTCACAAAGTTTATAACCGGTTACGCTAGACAAACTTGAGGGCTTGTAAATCACCCGATTGCCAGCGGCTAGAGGGGCAGCGATAGTGCCTACAGAAATGCCCACAGGGAAATTCCATGGGGCGATGACCACGCCCACGCCCTTGGGAGTGAATTTCGTTTTTTCATTTTGCTCTTGTAACACTCTTATGCTGTAAGGATAAAACTCCAAAAAGTCAATGGCTTCGCTCACTTCAGCGTCCGTTTCAGCGAAAGTCTTACCCACTTCTAAAGCCGAAATCCCTATTAAATCGCCTCTCCTTTCTCTAAAAAGCTGAGCGGTTTGACTCAATAAAGCATGGATTTCTGTGAAGCTTTTTTGACTGAAATGACTCTTATCGCTTTTAGCCACTTCTAGGGCTTTTAAAATCGCTTCCTTATCCGCTAAATGCACGCTGGCGATTTTTTTATGATGGATTTTATCAAAGATTTCTAAAGGGGTTAAATTAGGATCTTCAAACCTCCCATCTATTTCTGGGTAAAGCTCTAAAATAGGGGCGTTATGCATTTTCTCGTGCACTTTTTTAGCCCACTCTCGGTTAGCTTTTAAAATAAAATCGGTATCGCTTTCGTTTTTAAAGGAGTGGTTTGGGTAGGTGGTATGGCCGGTTTGCTTGGCGTTTCTGTCTTGGGTCCTGTGGGTGGCGTTGTCTAAAGTGGCGATTCCTTTAAGGCTGTTTAAAAAGCGTTGTTCTTGGTCTTTCCATTCGCTCGTGCCTACTTTGAGGTTAAAGAAAGCTTTCATGAAATTATCGCTTGAGGTGTTTTCATCTAGCCTCCTCACCAAGTAAGCGATCGCATTATTGAAATGCGCTTCATCGCACACCGGCGCATAAAGAATGAGCTTGTGCATCTCTTTTAATTCCTGGCTCGCTTGCAAGCTCATGCCCTCTAGCATTTCAAAGCTGAAATGCTCTAACACAACAGGGTCGTTAAGGGCATGGATACGCGTATAGACATAAGCGATTTCAAAAATATTGTGGCTTGCTGCGCCAATATGAATGTATTTATAATTATCGCCCTCTAAAACAAAATCTAGCATTTTATTGTAATTAGAATCGGTGTCTTGCTTACTAGAAAATGTGGGTAACGCCCAGTCTTTCATAGAAGCGATAGTCTCTTCGCTCTCCATGTTCGCTCCCTTAACAAAGCGGATTTTAATGGGCTTTAACCCTTTTAAAACCCTTTCTTTAGAAAAAGCGTGCAGTTTTTTCAAGTATTCATAAGAATCAGGGATATAAGCTTGCAACACAATACCGGCGTTCAAATCAAATTTAGCGATGGATTCCATAAAAGACTCCACCGTAAGCTCCAAATCCCTAAATTCTTCCATATCCAAATTAATAAATTTAGGCATGCCTTGCTTTTTTTCTTCTTCTAAAGCTAAAGCGTAAAGAGCGTCTAGGCGTTTGACAATCTCTTTTTTAGAATATTCAAAATCAAGGATATTGATTTGAGAAAAAATCGTCGTGATTTTAATAGAAATGTATTGGATGTAGTTGGATTTTAGGGCTTGAGAGTATTTTTCAAAACGCGCATTAGCTTCTTCTTCGCCTAAAACTTCCTCGCCAATAAAATTCACATTCAAAATGATTTTTTCATTTTTTCTTTTTAAAATCCGCTCTTTTAATTGGCTTTCTTCTTGATCCAAGACCATCGCTTTCGTGTCGCTTCTGATTTTATTGACAAAGAAAGGCACGCTCATATCAGGGAGCATTTTCCCAAAGCTTAAAAACCCCATTAAAAGCAATTTTTCAAACGGAGAAAAAATCTCACGGCTTTTGTATTTGTCTAAAACATGCTCAATCATTTCAAAGCGGGCTTTATTGTCTAGGCATCTAAAACTCCGATCCATAAGCTCTATGAGCATGACTTTGTTTTCAGGGTTGTTTAAAAGCTTTTGCATTTTAGAGCGGAACGCTTTTTCCTGCTCGCTCAAATGGTTACTGATACTATCTTGCAGTTTTTTAGCTAATTCTAATGAATCGTCAATGATTTTTTGCATGAGCTTACCTTTTATTTAAGAATTTGGCTTGATTGTAGCATGTTTTAAGCGGGTTTTTTAAGCGGTCATTTTTAATAATGCTTTTTAATTTGTGATTGTTTTCATACTAAATGAATTTAATTATTAAAATTGATTTTTTTAAAAGTGGTAATTATTTACCGCTTAAGACAAAAATTAGAGGAATTTTTTATCGTTTAAAAAGTTCATTTACTTTTCGTTTAAAAATAAATTTTATCATTCTCGCCGTGTAATTTAAAAGCTTCAAACCAATGAAACGATTTTAAATTAAACGGATTTATAAGAAATTTTACAAAACAAAGGATATAAAATGAAAACAATTAAAAATGGCATTATGATTGGCACACTCGGCGCATTGTTATTGAGCGGTTGCTCTAGCTTTGATGCTCAGCGTTTCGCTTGTCTCCCTAAAGACCATTCTTCAAAAGACGCTTCCACCAAAAAAGAAGCGCAATACACGCCTAAGGGCTTTTTTGACCCTTATTCTTCTAACTTAAACCATTGGGATTCTACATTCTAGGGGTTTATTAGAGGGGGGCGAAAAGGGGGGGGAAATGAAGCTCGTTTTAAGTTTTCTCAAATTACAATAACAATCTTTTTAACATTGATATAACATAAAAGGAGATATTCTTATGAGTGGCGTTCATATTGTAGAAAACATGAATACAGAAAATACGAATATTTCAAGAACGACTGCTTCCACCCCCCCCCAATAATGAAGAGCTTTTAAAATCTGTTGAAGATCTTACAGATCGCTTTAAAAAACTAGAAAGCAAATTAGAAGACCTTGAACCCCTTATAAAATTCTCTCATTTTATAGGCTCTTTCTTTTCGCTTGGAAAATATTCTAACGACACCCAAGAAAACTCAAAAGACGCTCAAGGAAGAGAGAAAGCGCTTAAAGAAATCCAAGAAGAAAACGCTGAACTAAAAGAAACAAACACTAAATTAAATAAAGAAAGAACTGATCTAGCTAGAGAAAAAGAAAATCTAACTAAAGATAAAGAAAACCTAACCACAGATCTATCAACAGCAGAAAGCCAAGCTGAACAAACGAGCCAAAAACTAAACGAGCTAGAGCGAAGGCACGCTCCATACCAAAAATTATAAAAACTCTATGAAGTCTTTTTGGAAGTCAAAGATCGCTTGAATTTTAATTTTGTAGCAACAACTTACAGCCCAATGGATTTGATCGCATATGTTCTTAGCGATAGCAAATACTATTTAGAAAGCCTTTATGACAAAGCGAGCCAAGAATTAAGCGATAAGAGCGAGAAATTAGCTGAATTATTTGATTTGCTTTTTGAATACATTAAGGATAGTAAATTTGAGCGTTTGAAAGAGCCAAGCGCTTATGATCATTCTTGCAAAAAGCTATACCCAGAGCAAAACACTTCTCAAAAGATACAAAGAGTGGTCTTAAGAGGCTACACATACGACAAAAAAATAGCATGTTACACTATCGTGGATATGGGATCATAAATGGGAACACTCATTGAAAAATGGTTTGGCTTCTCTCAAATCAGAGAAGAATTAGAAGCCCGCATCAGTGGGTTAGAAAATGAAAAAGCTGAGCTATTTGCAGAAAACGAAAAATTAGCTATAGGAACTAGTGAGTTAAAAGACGCTAACAATCAATTACGACAAAAAAACGACAAGTTATTCATAACAAAAGAAAATCTAACTAAAGCAAACACCGAGCTTAAAACCGAAAACGACAAGCTCAACCACCAAGTTATCGCGCTCAATAAAGAGCAGGATAGTCTCGAACAAGAGCGAGCGAAATTACAAGATGAGCATGGGTTTTTAGAAAAACGATGCGCCAATTTAGAGAAAGACAACCAACGCCTAACCGACAAGCTCAAACAATTAGAAAGCGCTCAAAAAAATTTGGAAAACACTAACAACCAATTACGGCAGTCTTTAGAAAACTCTAACGCCCAATTAGTGCAAGCTGAAGAAAAAATAGCCACAGAAAAAACCGAGCTGGAGCGAGAAATCGCGCGCTTAAAGAGCTTAGAGGGTATGGAAGCCAAAAGCGACCTGGACTTACACAACAGGCGTTTAGCGAGCGCAAACCAGGATTTAAAACGCCAAAACCGAAAATTAGAAGAAGAGAACATCGCCCTCAAAGAGAGGGTTGATGGCTTGAAAGAGCAACCCTCAAAACAACAAAAATCATAATTGAAGGAGAAATATCATGGTAAACCCCTTACAAAGTTTAAGACTGCCTCTTGGCCACCCCTTAGTAGAGAAATTGTGCGATCGGTCTTTAAAGGATGGAGTCAAATTCAATGAAGAAAGTGAGCCGAATTTCAAAGATGAAGTGTCAGAAGAAGACAAAATCAAATTCAAACAAGCGTTGCGGGTGCTTCGTGCGATCGTCAATAATGAGACTTCTTTAAGGTATCTTTCTGATGAAAATCAAAAATTCATAGAGGATTTAGCACAAGATAAAAAGATCACTAATGAGCAAATAGAAAAAACCTTAGAGATCGTTTCTACTAGCGATGTGGATGTGGATTTTGAAAAATCTAAAGAATTGATGCTCAAGGTGGATAGTGTAGCGGTAGGCCTTAAGAGCTATAGCCAAAGCCAATTGCTTGATTTAAACGGAGGGCATTGGGATTTAGAGGTGCCTAGCGCGCCTAAAGAAAGCGTAACCTTTAGATTTGATAATTTACCTAAAGACGAAAACAACAAAGAAATGAACTTCTATGCACGCTCAAGTTTGAAGGATTTAAACAAGGGCGTTGTCGCTATTGACTTTGGGACTAAAAGCACGACCGCAAGCTATATGGATAAGAACGGAGATTACCGCTTGCTCTCTATTGGCGGGCTAGCAGATGACGCAAGCCCAACAAAGTTTGAAAACCCCACGATCATGGAGTTTAGACATAAAGGAAACTTTCTTAACGCTTATAACGCGCTAGATCACCGCCCTTTCACAGAAAAGAACGATATAGAAGTGGCGCATGAAGCCCAAAAGAATGCTGCAGGCGTTAAAGGCAATGATTTGTATCGGTTTTTTTCTCAATTGAAACAATGGGCTGGAGCGGATGAAAAACAGAATTTTAGGGATTTTGAAGAGGATTTTTCTTTAGAAAGCTTCGCTAATTGCACGGGTTTTAACCCCATAGAAATCTATGCTTACTGCATCGGCCGCTGCATTAATAACATGCATAATGGCGTGTTTTTGAAATACTTTTTATCCTACCCCATCAAGTATGAAAAGCATCAGGCTGAAAAAATCAGAGAGAGTTTTGAAAGAGGCTTGAAAAAATCCTTACCTCGGCATGTTTTTGGCGATGAAAAAACGGCTAAAACTTTCAAAGTGGAATTGAGAGCGAGCGAGCCTTGCACGTATGCCATTAGCGCTTTAAAAAGCTACGGGTTTGATAAATCAGACAAGTTAGACAAGCCGGTTTATTACGGGGTGTTTGATTTTGGGGGCGGGACGACGGATTTTGACTTTGGCAAATGGGAAAAAAGCGCTAGCCCCAAATTCCTTTACAAAATGACGCATTTTAGCAGTGGAGGGGATAAATATTTAGGCGGTGAAAATTTATTGGAATTGCTGGCTTGGGAAGCGTATGCTAAAAATTTCCAAGAGCTGAAAGCAAAAGATATTGTCATCGCTAAGCCCAACTATGACAGGATCGATACGCAACGCTTTGGATCGTTTATGCAAAATTCCAGTGGAGCACGCTTGAATTTGCAAGAGATCGCTTCTAAATTACGCCCTTTTTTAGAAAATTTAGACGCTGATATTATAGAAGCGATAGAAGAAAATGAAGAGTTTAGCATAGAGGGTTTTGAAAAGGATTTTAAAACCATGCTGTTGGATAGGAATGGGGTAGAAACAGAATGCGATCTTAAAGTTGATTGCAAAGAGCTTTTAAGCCTCTTAAAAGACAAGATCAATGAAAGCGTTGCCAACTTCTTTGCCGGATTTTCTAAAGTGATGGCTGAAAACATTGATGATCAGTGTCGGGCGTTTCATGTTTTCTTAGGCGGGAATGCGAGCCGTTCGGTGCTAGTCAAACAAGCGTTTGAAAACGCCAAAGAAAAGCAGCTCAAAGATTACAAGCAAAAGACTTCTAAAGATGATTTCATATTCATCATTTATGAGCCACTAGGCACAGAAGCCTCAGACAAACAGATTTTAGAGCTTACAGGAGAAGACGTTTCTAACACGCCCGCTTATGTGAAGCCCACTTGCAAAACCGGGGTGGCTTTTGGGCTTTTAGAAAGCAGGGACAAGGCTAAAGGGATTGAAATGCCCTCTATAAGCTCCAACCCTGTGTTTAAATACGATTTAGGCATTGAAATAGAGGGGAAATTCCACGCTAAAATCCATAGGGATTCTTTAAAGCCTAATGAATACCAGATTTTCCAAACTAAAGAGGAATGGGGAGGCTTTGATGGGTTAGAGATACGCTACAGCGACAAATCCCTAGCCAACACCAACACTTTGGACATTCAAGACACGCAAATGATTTCCATAGCGCTAGAAGAGATTGAAGAAGTGGACGTGAAAGTGTGTTGCGTGGATTCACAAAGCATTAAAGTGGGGCTGTTTAAAGACGGCCAACTAATCTATGAAAGCGAGGTAGAAAAACTATGATGACTAAGAACGCTTATGCGTTTGTCGTGATTGAAAAAAGCATTATGGTGTTTAAACACACCCAAGACAAGAGGCTAATCCCTATCACTGAAGGCTTTGCGCCTTTAAAAGAGGGCTTTTTGAGAAGTTTTAGAGAGCGTTGCAATCTGGAATTTTTAGAAAATTTAGACCTTTTGTTTTTGTATGACTACCCGTTTTCAAGCGAAGTTTTTTCCTTGTGTAAGGATTTGAAAAATTCCATTTGGGACAGGAAGCTTGTGGTAGCGTTAGTGGAGGCTTTAGAGAATTTTAAGGGCTTGAATTTGTCTCTTAAGATAGAAGACAGGCATTCTAACAGCTTGGGTAATGGCGCTAAAAAATTGCTCACCAACGCTGATTTAGGGAGCATCCACAAAGCAATCGTGATAGACAGCATGAAAACATACCACCAAAGCCAGCAAGAAAAATACAAAAGAGAAAGAGGCGAAACGCTAGAGATTCGCCCCACAACACCCCCTAGCTATGGGGGTGGGAGCATTAGAATCAGCGGCGATAGAAAGCCTGATTCTAATGAAGAAAATTTTTAAAAGAAAGGACAACCGATGAGCAGAGTGCAAATGGATACCGAAGAGATCAGGGAATTTGTAGGGCATTTAGAACGCTTTAAAGAGCTACTAAGAGAGGAAGTGAATAGCTTGAGTAATCATTTCCACAATTTAGAATCATGGCAAGATGCTAAAAGAGAGAGATTTAGCGAGGTGGTGGATAACTTGAAAGGCACTTTCAATGAATTTGATGAAGCCGCGCAAGAGCAAATCGCATGGCTTAAAGAGAGGATTAGGGTTTTAGAGCAAGATTATTAAGGGGTGGTTTGTGGCTGAATGGAAAACGGACACAGAAGAAGTCAAAGAAATCGTTAGAAAATGCAGGGAATTTAAAGAGCGTTTGCAAAAAGAAAGGTGTCTTCAATTTATCACAAATCTTGATAGTTACGCGCTAAAAATCATAGTGGAGCGCAGAAAAATTGAAATGCAATTGCAAAATGCTAGAGAAGAATCAAAAAAAGCCAAAAAGGAGCGAAGGGGCTTTTGGGGATTTCTTGGGGAGCTTGGGAGAGATTTTTGTAATGCGGTAGGGTCGGTTATCCCTCCTGTTAAATTAGGCGCTGAACTTTGTGAAAAGGGCTTAAACCTTATGGAAGACAATATAGAAAAATGGGAACACAATGTAAGGTTATTAGAACGAATGCTTGAAATCTACTCCATTCAAACCAAAGCGAGCGTGGAGCTTGTAGAGGGGGCTTGGGAGGGCGTTAAAAAGATGTTGCATTTTTATACTGATAAGCACCAGGAATTTATCAGGCGCTTGAACTATGCGAGCGCGGCGATAGATAATGAATACAATATTGCGCCCCCAGAAAGTTTAAAGGAGTGCGATTTTGAAAGCCCTAAGATTGCTTATACCCCTAAAAAAGCGTTTTTGATGAGCGCTTGAAGGATTTGAGGGAAGATTTTAGCTTTTCTTTATACGCTGATCTGAAAGATAAAATCAACGCTTTTTCTCATAGGGATCGCGCTAAAGCCTCTAAAGAGCGAGAATTTGAAAAGAATTTAGAGGATTTGATGGGCACATCTTCTTATGATGAAAACCCTAACGATGATTTAGAGTGCTTGGCAATCTCTAAAGAGAAGGAGTTGGAAAAGGATTTAGAGGATTTGATGCCAAGCGTTTTAGGCGTGCCTTCTTATAACGAAAGCTTGACTCTAGCCAAAAATCGTTGCGTTAAAAATTGTAAGAAAGCTTTACAAGATTTTGCAGAAAAAATCAAAGAATCCCCCAACGATTCAAACGCTATCAATGAAGCTTTTGATAATTTAGAAACAGAGTTGGAGCGCGCCACAGAAAGTTTGAGCCAAAAAATAGCGCCCGTCTTAGAACGGAATGAAAATTATACGCAAAAAGCGTTGGAGTATAGGGAGTTTTTAGAAAGCCGTAAAGAGGGCTTTATGGTAGATGAGCAAAACCCTTATCCGGAAGAAGTCCGCTTTAATGGGTTGCGTTTGGCGGAATTTGATAGCGTTTTTAGCGCCATTGTGCCTTTAGAATATTTCAATAAAACCGCATGCGCTCATCATGCCCTAAAGGCTTTAGAAGCCGCGCTTAAAGACAACGGTTTGGGCTTTGATGCGACAGAACTGGAGCAAATCGCAAAAGGATTCATTCCTAAGGGGTATTTGTGGCATTTTGACGCGAATGTTTTAGGGAATTTAGCGTTGGTGAGAGAATAGTTATTATTAGGCGTGAAACACACGAAAGGATACAAACTATGGGAGAAATTCCTACAAACACAGGACTGAATTGGGAATTTGTAGAGCCGCTCAATGACAATGCGTTGAACGGGTTAGAAGAGCGATTAAAAATAGGCTTGAGCGATGCGTTTAAGGACTTTGTCAAACGATCAAACTATGGCTTTAGCCAATGGCGTTCTTTCATGGTGGGCAATGAGTCTTACACGTTCAAACATGTTTTGAATTTCAATTTAGAGAGCTTGTTCATTGATTTCATGCAGAGCTTGAAAGAATGGTTAGAGCCTGAAGAAATTATCTTCGCTAATGACGGGTATGGGGGGTATTATCTTTGGAATACGACTACTGATGTGGTGCTGTTTT
The DNA here is from genome assembly GCF_014498195.1 of Helicobacter pylori. GTDB lineage: Bacteria > Campylobacterota > Campylobacteria > Campylobacterales > Helicobacteraceae > Helicobacter > Helicobacter pylori_DO. Next base: position 16,436 of record NZ_JACTGH010000002.1, read on the forward strand.
TAGACACTGATGATGGTTCAAAACATGCGTTGTTGCACCTTAAAATGTTTTTAAAAAAACTGGAATCAAGGGGTTAAAATGTTTTCTCATGAAGTTTATTTGGAGGGTTGCACCAATGAGTTAAGAAGGATTTGCGACTATTTCGTAGAAAACGCCATGCAAGATGATTTAGGGCAGAAACTTAAAAGTGAGGCGCTAGAGGAGATGCTAAAAATCGCGCATGATTTAGAAAATTTAGAGCAGGAAACTCAATACGAAATGAGAAAAATCAACGAGCAACTTGAAGAAGCCAAGTATTTGGAGAAGCAAATTCATATGAATTTCCATCCATCAAGCGAGATCGATAGGCTTATGCGTGAAGCCAGAGAGTATGAAAGAGAAGCTAAGAGGCGCTATGATGAATATCTTAAGGATAAAGATGATTGATGCGGGTAATTTATTAAAAGAACTAGACGACGCCTTAGATAAAGTGATCACTCAAAAAGAGCCAGAGAGTTTTCTTAGGCCATCCACTTTAAAAATAGAAGAATATCAAAAGAGTATCAGGAAAATTCAAGCGCAATTCACAGACGCGCCGCAATTCAATGAAACGACCACTTACCCACAATTTTTAAGCTGTGGTTTATTGCAAGTTAGGGGCAAAAATGGTGCTAATATGGAATTTTTATTGCCTAAAGTTTATCCTTTCCCCCCTAAAAGCTTGTATATAGAGCATGAAAAAGACGGGCAGTTTTTGAGAGAAATGCTCATGCGCTTACTCTCCAGCGCGCCTTTAGTGCAACTGGAAGTGATTTTGATTGATGCGCTGAGTCTAGGGGGTATTTTCAATCTGGCCAGAAGGCTTTTAAATAAAGACAATGATTTTATTTACCAGCAAAGGATTTTGACCGAAAGCAAGGAAATAGAAGAAGCCCTAAAGCATTTGTATGAATATTTAAAGGTTAATTTGCAAGAAAAATTGGCCGGCTTTAGAGATTTTGCACATTATAATGAATACGCCACAGACCCCTTGCCTTTAAAAGCGCTTTTTTTAAGCGGGGTAGATGCTTTAAGTCAAAACGCGCTTTATTATTTGGAAAAGATCATGCGTTTTGGCTCTAAAAATGGGGTTTTGAGCTTTGTCAATTTGGAGAGTGAAAAAAACAATCAATCCGCAGAAGATTTGAAACGCTATGCGGAGTTTTTTAAAGACAGGACAAGCTTTGAACGCTTAAAATACCTTAATGTGGAAGTGATCAACGATCAAGGTATTAAATCCCAGCACATGAAAGACTTCGCTGATAAAATCAAAGCGTATTACGAGAAAAAGAAAGTAGTCAAAAGCGAGTTGAAAGCCTTACAAAAAGACGAAGAATTTTGGACTAAATGCTCTCAGCATGAAGTAAGCGTGCCGGTGGGGTGGGATATTAACCACAAAGAGGTGTGTTTTGAGATCGGTGAAGCGCAAAACCACACGCTCATTTGCGGGTGCAGCGGGAGCGGAAAATCCAATTTCTTGCATGTGTTGATCCAAAATTTAGCTTTCTACTACGCGCCCAATGAAGTCCAACTCTTTTTGTTAGACTATAAAGAGGGAGTGGAATTTAACGCGTATGTAGCAGATCCCACTTTAGAGCATGCGAGGTTGGTGAGCGTGGCGAGTTCGGTGGGTTTTGGTGTTAGTTTTTTAAGCTGGCTTTGTAAAGAAATGCAAGAAAGAGCCAATCTGTTCAAGCAGTTTAAGGTGAAAGATTTGAGCGATTACCGAAAGCATGAAAAAATGCCCAGACTGATTGTAGTGATTGATGAATTTCAGGTGCTTTTTAGCGATAGTTCCACTAAAGAGAGAGTGAAGAGATATTTAACCACCATTCTCAAAAAAGGCCGCAGCTATGGGGTGCATTTAATTTTAGCCACTCAAACCATGCGCGGCGGTGAAATTGATAGTAGCATTAAGGCTCAAATCGCTAACCGCATCGCTTTGCCTATGGATGCAGACGACAGCACTAAAATTTTAGACAATGATGTGGCTTGTGAGATTCAAAAACCAGAAGCCATTTTCAACAACAACGGAGGGCATCAAAAATACCACACCAAGATGAGTATCCCTAAAGCCCCTGATGATTTCAAATCTTTTCTCACAAAAATACACGCTGAATTTAATCAAAGAAATCTCGCGCCCATAGAGCGTAAAATCTATAATGGCGAGAAGCCTTTAAAAATGCCCAATATCCTTAAGGCTAATGAAATGCGTTTGCATCTGGGCAAAAAAGTGGATTATGAGCAAAAGGACTTGATAGTGGAGTTTGAAAGTAACGAATCGCATTTGTTGGTGGTGAGCCAAGATTTAAACGCTCGCATCGCTTTAATGAAACTCTTGTTCCAAAACATTAAGAGCGCGAACAAAGAATTGGTTTTTTGCAATAAAGAAAAACGCTTGATAAGGTCTTTTGATGTGCAAAAAGAATACGGCATCACGCCTGTAGAAAATATCTTAAGCGTTTTAGACACCGCTATGAACCCTAATAGCGTGCTGATGGTAGACAATTTAAACGAAGCCAAAGAGTTGCACGACAAAATAGGGGTGGAAAAGTTAAAATCGTTTTTAGAAAAAGCCATAGACAACGAGCAGTATTGCATCATCTTTGTGCACAACTTCAAACAGATTAAAACTAATTACCATTTTGACAAGTTAAGAGAATTGTTAAACAACCACTTCAAGCAATGCCTGGCCTTTAAGTGCAATGGGGAAAACTTAAACGCTCTCAAAAGCGGTTTACCTTCACCAAGCGAACTCAACGCGCTCTTCATAGAGCTTTCTAAAGACAGCGTTACTGAGTTCAGGCCTTTCAGCTTATAGGGTTAAAAAAAGGGGGGAGTTAAAAAAAGAGGGTTAAAAAAAGAGAGTTAAAAAAAGAGAGTTAAAAAAAGAGGGTTAAAAAAAGAGGGTTAAAAAAAGAGAGTTAAAAAAAGAGAGTTAAAAAAAGAGAGTTAAAAAAAGAGAGTTAAAAAAAGAGAGTTAAAAAAAGAGAGTTAAAAAAAGAGAGTTAAAAAAAGAGAGTTAAAAAAAGAGAGTTAAAAAAAGAGAGTTAAAAAAAGAGAGTTAAAAAAAGAGAGTTAAAAAAAGAGAGTTAAAAAAAAGGGGGGGGTTAAAAAGACTAAAGGAATTTAATCTTAATTTAATCTTTTTGAAGTGTTTTTAAACCTTTGGCGTAATCGTTTGGGTGATAAAGCGAGCGATTTTTTCTCTTAAATGCAACAAGGGTTCTGAACCTTTCGCTAAAGCTTTTAGGCATAAATGAGAACTAGCAATCTCGCTCACGGCTCCATCCACCCCTTCGCTCTCTTCAATCAATCCTCGCACGCCAGACAGCTCTATGGGGCAATTGACAAGCACCAAATTCAAATAATGCGTATAGCCATCAAACATGCACATATTCATCATGTCGGTGGTTTTGGGATCTAAAATCGTGTTATCATAATAGATGGGTTTCTCATCTTGTAAAATAGCGATTTTGGTGTGCAAGCGGTTGAATTGGAACAACTCATTGCGCGCCACTCGCCCAGCGACAATGATTTCACTATAAAGCAACTGAGAGCTAGAGTGTAAAGAAATCGTGGTATTGCCCTTAAAATGCGCGTTTTCAAAGGGGATTAACGGGAAAGGCGCGAAGTCTAAAAAAGCGTTTTCCCCCACAACAATATGCATGTCTCTGCTGGCAAACCCGTCTTCAGTGTTATGGATTTTTTCAAAGGATTGCGAGGTGATCCTTAGCTTGCAATTTGGACCGATGCTTAATTGCATGTCTTGCACATCGCCTTTCATTAAGCCAGGGCTTACCGCTAAAAGCATGATTTCAGCTAAATCGTCTTTAGGGTAAAAAGGTGCCATAAGCTTAAAGGGGGGCGTGAAAAAATTGTCCTCAATCACGCACCGCCCGTCAGCCCCTATTTTGGTTTTTAGCCTGAGCTTGGATTCTTGAGCGTAAGTGTTCATCAATCTTCCAATAAAGCGTTGCGCTTAATCCATGCGATCACATCATTTAGGCCTTCTTTAGCGCGGATATTCGTGAAAATAAAGGGCTTTTCGCCGCGCATTTTTTTAGAATCCCTTTCCATGACTTTCAAGTCCGCTCCCACATAGGGGGCTAAATCAATCTTATTGATGACAAGCAAGTCTGAGCGCGTGATTCCTGGGCCGCCTTTCCTAGGGATTTTATCGCCCTCAGCCACATCAATCACAAAAATCGTAAAATCTGCTAGCTCTGGGTTGAAAGTCGCTGAAAGGTTGTCGCCTCCGCTTTCAATCAAAAGCAGTTCCAAATTAGGGAAACGGCCATGCATTTCTTCTACCGCTTCTAAATTCATAGAAGCGTCTTCTCTAATGGCGGTGTGAGGACAGCCTCCAGTTTCTACGCCAATAATCCTCTCTCGTGGCATCACCGAATTTTTACACATAAACTCTGCGTCTTCTTTAGTGTAAATATCATTAGTGATAACCGCCATGTCGTAATCTTTTGACATGTGGCGCGTTAAAGCTTCAATCAAGGCGGTTTTACCGCTTCCTACAGGACCACAAACTCCAATTTTTACCATAAAATTCCTTTCAATTTGAGATTAAAATTCAAGACATATAAAGGCGCGAGTATAAACTCTCATGCTGCATCGCCTTAATGTCGTTTTGAACGCTTGCCGCGCACAAGTGGCTTTCGTCTAGTTCTAGGGTTTTTTCTATGAGCTGGTTAAAAGGGCTTTGCAAGCTCAATAAGATTTTTTGCCCGTCGTTTTGGGATAAGGGGACGCTTTTAACGCAGTTGATCACCATGTTAGAAGTTTGCGCATAAAGATAATGCCTTAAAGCCTTTTTCAATTCAATCCCCAAACTCGCCGCAAAAACGCCATAGCTAGTGGCATGGGTGGGATCTTTGGTTTGTTGAGCGTAAGCGTTAAAAAATGCACCCATGTCTAATTCGTTCATGGCTTGTAAGGTTTTAATGAAACGATTGCCTAGCTTTTGATTGGCTAATCGTAATTCCATGGGGCTTGTGGATAGCGTAATGATTTCTTCAACCCCTAAAATTTTTTTTAAATCTTGTTGGAGGGCACTTTCATAGGTTAGTTTCAAGCTCAGCATTTCCGTGTAAAGGAACTGGCTAGAGAGATTGGCTTTTAAATACTCTAAAGCGCTTTCTTTATTGCTAACCTTTTTTTGCTGGATGTAAGTTTCTAGCCCAAAAGAATGCGTGTAAGATCCAATAGGGAACACCGCATCATTGACTTGTAAGATCAGAAATTCATTATCCACATGAGCGTTGTTGTCTGTCTTTGGAGTTTTTGGGGGCGTACCCACGCTTTTTTCAGTGCTTTTCACGCTTTTTCCTTTATCCATTTGTTATTTTTCTATTTCATGACCACTTTAAAATCGCTCGCCAGTGAGACCTTAAAATTAGGCTCACTATGGGGCATGCTCACGGTTAAGCGTTCTTTGGAATCCAGTTTTGAACTTAAAACACGATTTTGAACCCCTAGCTTTTCTAATAACGCTAGTGTGGGCTTTTCAAATGGTGTTTTAAATTCAAATTGAGACTCGCCATAGTATAAAGCCGCATGGCGGTTTCCTATTTCGTAGCATATTTTCGCTACTTCTGCCACGCTCTTAGCTTGAATGTGAATAACTTCAGAATCCAAGATATTAACGGCGATAATTTCCTTCTCTTCTTTAAATAAAATATCCCCTTGAGAGAGACCCAACTTGGGAGCGTCTTTAAGGCGTATGGCTATGTCTTTGCCTTGCCTGGTTTTAAAGCGAGCGATTTTTTTCCTCGTTTCAAACCATTCTAAATCCACATAATCCACGCTGAAATCCAAGGGGTTTAAATCCCTTAGATTGCCAACTAAACGCTCTATGATCATCTCACACCCAGTGTTGGATAAAGAGTAACCAAGCAGGGATCCAAGCGGTTAAAATACCCTCAATGATAGCAAGCCACGGAGTGAATTTCCCTAAAGGGATTTTCAAGATGTTTTCAATGAAAGCGGTAAGCCACAAAACACCCCAAGCCAACCAAATGATCGCCCACCAATCGCCTTCAGTGATGCCTAACACTTTGTGGTCATCAAGCATATCGCTATAGTGGGATAAAATCGCAGCAGGAACAGTGTTGATCGCTACGAATAAGCTATACCAAGAATACGGCCTCCAATCCAAACCAAAAGTGTGGTTGATGGCCGCATACAAGTAGGTGAAACCAAACAATAACCCAGTCGCTGGCCCATAGAAATTAGTCAAATGGTGCGATACTTGAGCAATATCTTCAGCGCCTTCTACAGGGGCTGTAGGGTTGAGTGCAGAATAAGTGATGACAACCACATTACAAACAATGGAAAGTCCGCCCACAAAAAAGTTCATCACCGCAGTGCTTTTAGGATCGACTTTGGTTAACCCGCAAATCCCATTGCTGATTAAAACAATCCCAACATATAACAATACAAGTCCTAGCATTGCCTTTTCCTTCCAAACAAAAATTTTTACAACAAACGCACCTTACGAATAACTTTTGTTGCTTGAGCTAATCATAAAGAAAAATAGTAAATTGACAAAAAATAAAAACAAAAAAAAGCCCCCAATTTTTTGATAAACAAAAAATCAGAGAGCTAAAAAATAAGGACTAAGGAGTGTCGCTCCTAAAAATCCTAGAAAATTAAAAATCCTAGAAAAAATCCTAGAAAATGCTAAAGAGTTGCGCCAAGCTCACTTTATTGGCTGGTTTAGAAGTTACTTCTTTGCCATCCACGAACACATGGTAAGTTTCAGGATTGACTTCAATGTGAGCGGTAGTGTCGTTGAATTGCATGTCTTTTTTAGTGATATTTCTGCAATTTTTTACCGGCAACACTTGTCTTTCAAGTCCTAATTCTTCTTTAATGCCTTTATCATAAGCCGCTTGAGACACAAAAGTGATGTTTGCATCGTATTTAGCTTTACCATGATGAGCGAACATTTCTCTGTAATAAACTGGTTGTGGGGTAGGGATAGAAGCGTTTGCATCGCCCATTTGACTTAATGCAATGAACCCGCCTTTGATGATCATGTTGGGTTTCACGCCAAAGAATGCTGGACTCCACAATACCAAGTCAGCCACTTTGCCCACTTCTACAGAACCTACATACTCGCTAATCCCATGAGCGATCGCTGGGTTAATGGTGTATTTAGACAAGTAGCGTTTGATCCTGAAGTTGTCGTTATCGCCTTTTTCTTCTTTCAAGCGACCAAATTCTTTTTTGTTTTTGTCGGCTGTTTGCCAAGTCCTGGTGATAACTTCACCCACACGACCCATAGCTTGAGAGTCAGAACTAGTGATTGAGAAAATCCCCATGTCATGCAAAGTGTCTTCAGCCGCAATGGTTTGAGGGCGGATCCTTGAATCAGCGAACTGAACATCTTCTTTAATGCTTTTATCCAAGTGGTGGCACACCATAAGCATGTCCATGTGTTCGGCTTCTGTATTCACCGTGAAAGGGATAGTGGGGTTAGTGGAAGCGGGAAGAATGTTGTGTTCACCAGCTACTTTAATAATATCAGGAGCGTGTCCGCCACCAGCGCCTTCAGTGTGGAAAGTGTGCATAGTGCGTCCGGCAATGGCTGCCATAGTGTCTTCTACACAACCGGCTTCATTCAAAGTGTCTGTGTGGATAGCGACTTGCACATCGTATTTGTCCGCAACATCTAACGCATGATTGATTGCAGAAGGAGTGGTGCCCCAGTCTTCGTGGATTTTAAAGCCAATCGCACCGGCTTCAATTTGATCGGCTAAGCTCGCGTCGTTAGAAGCGTTACCTTTAGCCAAGAAACCCAAGTTCATAGAATATTCTTCAGCCGCTCTGAGCATCCATTTTAAGTTTCTTCTACCTGGAGTGATAGTGGTTGCGTTAGTGCCATCAGCAGGACCAGTTCCGCCACCAATCATGGTTGTTACACCGCTTGCAAAAGCTGTAGGGATTTGTTGGGGTGAAATGAAGTGGATGTGTGTGTCAATACCACCAGCAGTTACGATCAAACCTTCACCGGCTAAGGCTTCAGTAGCAGGACCCACGCTAAGATTGTTTTTAACGCCATCTTGCATGTCTTTGTTACCGCCTTTACCAATGCCAGCGATTTTGCCATCTTTAATACCAATATCCGCTTTATAAATACCGGTGTAATCCACGATTAAAGCGTTAGTGATGATTAAATCCAGTTCTTCTTTGCTAGGGTTGTTAGATTGGCTCATGCCTTCTCTTAGGGTTTTACCGCCACCGAATTTAAGCTCTTCTCCATAAATGGTGTAGTCATGTTCTACTTCAGCGATCAAGTCTGTATCGCCTAATCTCACTTTATCGCCTGTGGTAGGGCCATACATAGAAACATATTCTTTTCTGCTAATCTTTTTCATTTCTTACTCCTTAATTGTTTTTACATAGTTGTCATCGCTTTTAGCGCCATGAAAACCACGCTCTTTAGCTCTGTGTAAAGCAATTTTTTTGCTTTCGCTATCGGCTTGCCTATCAACCAATGCGTTAAATCCAAAGATTCTCCTGTTACCGCCAATGTCAATCAATTCTACGGATTTTTCTTCGCCAGGCTCAAACCTTACCGCTGTCCCGCTCGCAATGTCTAAGCGTTTACCGAAAGTTTTTTCTCTGTCAAAGTCTAAGCATCTATTCACTTCAAAGAAATGGAAGTGTGAGCCGATTTGAACCGGTCTGTCGCCAACATTTTTAACTTTCACGCTAACGGCTTTTTTGCCTTCGTTGATAGTGATGTCTTCATTTTTTAAGAACAACTCACCAGGAACTAATTTTCCATTAGCCTCAATAGGGGTATGCACGGTTACGAGTTTGGTCCCATCAGGAAACATCGCTTCAATACCCACTTCATGGATCATGCTTGCCACACCATCCATCACATCATCCGGTTTTAAAAGAGTGCGTCCTTCTTGCATCAATTCAGCCGCAGTCTTTTTACCAGCTCTCGCTTCTTCCATAATATGGGCACTAATCAAAGCTACCGCTTCTACATAGTTAAGCTTAATGCCTTTTTCTTTGCGTTTTTTAGCCAATTCTCCAGCGTAGTGGAGCATCAACTTATCTAACTCTTTTGGGGTGAGTTTCATCTCATTCTCCTATTCTTAAAGTGTTTTTCCTTGAAGACATAACGCAATCAAGGTTGGATGTAATTGTAGCAATGTTTTGATTTACTAAGATTAACAGAAGCGTTCATTAACTAATTATTATTTAAAATGAATTAGTGTTATAGTTTTGAAGCGCTATAAAATCGTTATTGGAAGCGCATTTAATACCCCTTTAGAATTTATAAAGATCAAAAACTCGCAAAAAAATGAGAATTAAAATTGGAGTGATAATGGTGGCCACGACTGGACTTGAACCAGCGGCCACTACCATGTCAAGGTAGTGCTCTACCAACTGAGCTACGCGACCTTTTATTTTAAAAAGGGCAATTATGCCTTAATTTTGTTTTGTTTTTGCTTAAAAAAGAATTGTCTTAACAATAAAACGCCCACGCCCACATCTATCATGACATCAGCGAAATTAAAAATGGCAAAATCAAAGCCATAATGATAATACACATAATCCACCACGCCCCCATGCACAAACCGGTCTAAAACATTAGAAACCCCAGCGCCAAACACCATGCCAAACTCTATGGCATGGCTTTTAAAAAGCTCCTTTTGGCGCATTAAAAAGATAAAAGGCCCTAAAATCAAAAGGATTTGCAAGTATTTCAAACCCCCCTCTAAAAAACTGAGCAAGGAAAACGCCACGCCTTTATTGAATACTAAAACAATATCTATAACCAAACTTTCATAGCGAAACCCCTCTAAAATAGCGTATTTGATCGCTTGATCCACGCCAAAAATAAGGAAAAAAACCCCCATAAAAACCAACAGGCTTTGTTGGGTGGTTTTTAGCACAAATGCCCTTCAAAAAATTCTTTTAATTCTTGCATTTTGGATTCTAAAAGTTTTTCGTCTTTAGCTTCTAAAAGGATTCGTAATTTGTTTTCAGTGCCGCTATAACGGATCAAATAGCGGATTTCTAGCTGGTCTAATTCTTTTAAAAGAGCGCTATAACCTTTCAGGCTTTCTAAAGGAGGTTTTTTTTGGACATTCAAATTCACTAGGTTTTGGGGGTATAATTCAAAGGGGTTTAACGCAACAGAGCTTACCTGCTTACTTTCTAACACAAGCGCGCTCACTTGCAAAGCGCACACCAAACCATCGCCCGTTTTAGCGTAATCGCTAAAAATGATATGCCCGCTTTGTTCGCCTCCAAAATTGGCTTTATTCAATCGCATGCATTCGCTCACAAACTTATCCCCAATCGCGCAATGCTTCAATTCCAAATCTTGGGATTTTAAGTATTCTTTAAGGGCTAAATTGCTCATGTTTGTAGCGACAATTGCTTGAGAAGAAAGGGCGTTTTTAGATTTTTGATAAACCCCTAACACCCCTAAAAGCTTATCCCCATGCACGATATTCCCTAAATTATCCACCACCACTAGCCTGTCAGCATCGCCATCAAAAGCAAAGCCCAGATCCGCGCGGTATTTTTTCACTTCCTGGCTCAATTGGTTAGGGTGTAAAGCCCCGCATTGCTCATTAATATTACACCCGTTAGGTTCATCATTAATCACTAACACATCAGCCCCAAGCTCGCTAAAAACGACCGGAGCCACCTTATAAGCCGCACCATTAGCGGTATCTAGCACGATCCTTAAACTCTGTAAATTCAAATGTTTGGGGAAAGAGTGTTTTAAATGCACGATATAGCGCCCTATGACATCGTCTATCCTTTTAGCGCTACCGACGCTCTCGCCTACTTTATAGCTGGAATGCAGTAATCCTTCATCATGAAAGATTTCTTCAATCGCTCTTTCTTCTTCTTCTTTAAGCTTATAACCATAAGAATTGAAGAACTTAATGCCATTATCTTCAAAAGGGTTGTGGCTCGCGCTTATCATAATGCCCGCATCACAGCGCATGTCTTCGGTTAAAAACGCGATCGCAGGGGTGGGCATAGGCCCTATTTGGATCACATTATAGCCTATGGAAGTGAGAGCGCTCACTAAAGCGTTTTCTACCATATAGCCGCTTTTTCTGGTGTCTTTACCGATTAGAATTTTATTCGTTTGAGAATGTTTTTTAAAATACAATCCGGCAGCAACGCCCAAACGCATCACAAACATGGGGGTGAGTTTCACCCCTGCTTTACCCCTCACGCCATCAGTCCCAAAAATTTTCATCGTTATAAAATACCTTTTAAACTATTTTTAATCAATTTTTAGATAGAATTATGCCAAATTTTACATTACAAAGGGATTAAAACAAGGCTATGGCAAATCATAAGTCCGCAGAAAAGCGAATCAGACAGACCATTAAAAGAACCGAACGCAACAGGTTCTATAAAACTAAAGTTAAAAATATCATTAAGGCCGTGCGTGAAGCGGTCGCCATCAATGATGTAGCAAAAGCTCAAGAGCGTTTGAAAATCGCTAATAAAGAGTTGCATAAATTTGTCAGCAAGGGGATTTTAAAGAAAAACACCGCTTCTAGGAAAGTTTCAAGGCTTAACGCTTCAGTGAAAAAAATCGCTCTCGCTTAGTTTTGGGGCGTTTTTAACTTCTTTAAGCCCAGTGATGGGTTTTTATTATTGGGCTTCTTTTTAAGTTTTGCGTTTTTTGAATTGTCGCGTCTTTTTATATATCTTTTTATTGATAGGTAGTCTCGCATGTCTATTCTAGCCGAAAAGCTTTCTTCCATTCTCAAACGATACGACGAACTCACAGCGTTGCTTTCTAGCACTGAAGTGATTAACGATATTAAAAAACTCACCGAATTGAGCAAAGAGCAAAGCTCCATTGAAGAAATCTCCATAGCGAGCAAAGAGTATTTGAGCGTTTTAGAGAATATCAAAGAAAATAAAGAGCTTTTAGAAGACAAGGAATTGAGCGAACTGGCTAAAGAAGAGTTAAAAATTTTAGAAATCCAAAAAAGCGATCTAGAAACTGCCATTAAGCAACTCCTTATTCCTAAAGATCCTAACGACGATAAAAACATTTATTTAGAGTTAAGAGCCGGCACAGGGGGCGATGAAGCGGGCATTTTTGTAGGGGATTTGTTTAAGGCGTATTGCCGTTATGCGGATTTGAAAAAATGGAAAGTAGAAATAGTAAGCTCTAGCGAAAACAGCGTAGGGGGCTATAAAGAAATCATCGTTTTGATTAAGGGTAAGGGCGTGTATTCAAGGCTCAAATTTGAAGCAGGCACGCATCGAGTCCAAAGAGTCCCTGAGACAGAATCTCAAGGGCGAATCCACACTTCCGCTATCACGGTAGCGATCATGCCTGAAGTGGATGATGTGGAAGTTACTCTCAACCCTAGCGATCTAAAGATTGAAGTGTTTCGCGCTGGTGGGCATGGGGGGCAATGCGTCAACACCACAGACTCTGCGGTGCGCATCACGCACCTCCCCACCAATATCAGCGTGAGCATGCAAGATGAAAAATCCCAGCATAAAAACAAGGACAAAGCCCTAAAAATCCTAAAAGCGCGCCTTTATGAAAAACAAATTGAAGAGCAGCAACTCGCTAACGCCAAAGACCGAAAGGAGCAAGTGGGTAGTGGGGATAGGAGTGAAAGGATCCGCACCTATAATTACCCGCAAAACCGCTTGAGCGAGCATAGAATCAATTTAACTCTGTATAGTTTAGAAGAGATCATGCTTTCAGGGAATTTAGATGAAGTGATTAACCCTTTAATCGCTCATGCTCAAAGCCAGTTTGAATAAAACCCCTACTAAAACGATAAAACAAAGGGGATAAAACGCTCAAGCATTTTTTAAGATAGCCACCCACTACCACTAAAAACCCTAACATGCTTCCAAATTTTACATGCTCTAAATTTTTGCCACAAAAACAGCGTAAAAGCTTCCATAAAATCTAGCTATAAATATAATTTTAAATTCTATATATATAAATACATTTTTAAAAAATAAAACGATTTATTTAACATATTCTTAACAAAAAATTCACTTTTTTGTGATATAACTCCAAAGCTCAATATTTGTAAGAGCGAATTGTATTCTGTAAAAGCGAATAAATATATGAGGACAACTCTCAAATTTTGGTGATCCCCTATATTTTTTTGTGGCATGCATGAATGCAATAAAAAAAGAAATCCTTAGGATTTCTCACATTAAGGAGTTTTAAATGAAAAAAGTTTTTTTAGGTATGGCATTAGCCTTTAGTGTGTCTATGGCAGAAAAAAGCGGTGCGTTTTTAGGAGGGGGGTTTCAATATTCTAATTTAGAAAACCAAAACACCACCCGCACCCCAGGCGCTAACAATAACACCCCAATAGACACTTCAATGTTTGGCAGCAATCAAACAGCTCCAGCCCCTCAAGCCCAAGCAACCTACACGCCAAGCGTGATCAACACCAATAATTACGGGCAAATGTATGGGGTAGATGCGATGGCAGGGTATAAGTGGTTCTTTGGTAAAACCAAACGCTTTGGCTTTAGATCTTATGGATACTACAGCTATAACCATGCGAATTTAAGCTTTGTGGGGAGCCAGCTTGGAATCATGGAGGGCGCGTCTCAAGTGAATGACTTCACTTATGGCGTGGGCTTTGATGCGCTCTATAACTTCTATGAAAGTAAAGAGGGCTATAACACAGCAGGGTTGTTCTTAGGCTTTGGGTTAGGAGGGGATTCGTTTATCGTTCAAGGAGAGAGCTACTTGAAATCTCAAATGCGAATTTGCAACAACACCGCCGGCTGTTCAGCGAGCATGAACACAAGCTACTTCCAAATGCCTGTGGAATTTGGTTTTAGGAGCAATTTCTCTAAACACAGCGGGATTGAAGTGGGCTTTAAATTGCCTTTATTCACCAACCAATTCTATAAAGAAAGGGGCGTAGATGGATCAGTAGATATGTTCTATAAAAGGAACTTCTCTATCTATTTTAACTACATGATCAACTTCTAAGCCTTTCTCTTCTTTCCAATAGAGGGTTTTCTCTCTGTTGGTTTCTTTTTTCTTTTTTTTGCGATATTTGTTTTGTTGTGTTGGGGGGTTAGGTTTTTGTTTAAGAAAGTTTTTTAAAACTAAAGAAGCGTTTAAAACAGAACCTTTTGTTTTTTAGGTTTTATTTTTTACTTTGGCTTGTTTTCAAAAATCATTTTAATTTCTAAAAATAGTCTATAATGCTCGCAAGAGATATTTTTTAAGGTTATCAATGAAAGCTATAAAAATACTTTTTATAATGACACTCAGTTTAAACGCTATCAGCGTGAATAGGGCGTTGTTTGATTTAAAAGATTCGCAATTAAAAGGGGAATTAACGCCAAAAATAGTGAATTTTGGGGGTTATAAAAGCAGCACTGAAGAGTGGGGGGCTAGCGCTTTAAACTATATCAATGCGGCTAATGGCGATGCGAAAAAATTCAGCACATTAGTGGAAAAAATGCGTTTTGGCTCTGGCATCTTGGGGAATTTAAGAGCGCATGCGCGTTTAAGGCAAGCCCTAAAATTGCAAAAGAATTTGAAATATTGCCTTAAAATCATCGCTAGGGATTCTTTTTATAGTTACCGCACCGGTATTTATATCCCCTTAGGCATTTCTTTAAAAGATCAAAAAACGGCTCAAAAAATGCTCGCTGATTTGAGCGTGGTAGGGGCGTATCTTAAAAAGCAACAGGAGAATGAAAAGGCTCAAAGCCCTTATTACAGGAGCAACAACTATTACAACTCCTCCTACTATAGCCCTTATTATGGTATGTATGGCATGTATGGAATGTATGGCATGGGCATGTATGATTTTTATGACTTTTATGATGGCATGTATGGGTTCTACCCTAACATGTTTTTCATGATGCAAGTTCAAGATTACTTGATGTTAGAAAATTACATGTATGCGATCGATCAAGAAGAGATTTTAGACCATGACGCTTCCATTAATCAACTTGATACGCCTACTGATGATGACAAAGACGATAAAGACGATAAATCTTCGCAACCAGCAAATCTCATGAGTTTTTATCGTGATCCTAAATTCAGCAAGGATATTCAAACCAACCGCTTGAATAGCGCTTTAGTCAATTTAGACAACAGCCGCATGCTCAAAGACAATTCGCTTTTCCACACCAAAGCCATGCCCACTAAAAGCGTGGATGCGATAACTTCTCAAGCCAAAGAGCTTAACCATTTGGTGGGGCAAATCAAAGAAATGAAGCAAGATGGGGCGAGTCCTAGTAAGATTGATTCAGTGGTCAATAAAGCTATGGAAGTAAGAGACAAGCTAGACAATAACTTGAACCAACTAGACAATGACTTAAAAGATCAAAAAGGGCTTTCAAGCGAGCAACAAGCTCAAGTGGATAAAGCCCTAGACAGCGTGCAACAATTAAGCCATAGCAGCGATGTGGTGGGGAATTATTTAGACGGGAGTTTGAAAATTGATGGCGATGATAGAGATGATTTGAATGATGCGATGAATAACCCTATGCAACAACCTGCACAACAAACGCCTACTAGTAACATGGCCAACACCCATGCAAATGACAGCAAAGATCAAGGGGGTAACGCGCTCATAAACCCTAACAGTGCCACTAACACCGATGATCACAATGATGATCACATGGACGCTAACACCACAAATGATACTAGCACCACTGACACCCCCACTGACGATAAAGATGCTAGCAGCAACAATACCGGCGATATGAATAGTACGGATACCGGCAACACGGACACCGGCAATACGGATACCGGTAACACTGATGATATGAGCAACATGAACAACGGCAACGATGATGCGGGTAACGCTAATGACGACATGAGCAACGACATGGGCGATGACATGAACAACGCGAACGACATGAACGACGACATGGGTAATAGCAACGATGACATGGGCGATATGGGGGACATGAACGACGATATGGGTGGCGATATGGGAGACATGGGGAATTGAGATTAACCCCAATATCAAAGAGTGATAGCCAAAACTTTAAGGAATATTTTTATTTATAGTAAAAACGATTCTTTTAAAGTAATAGGGGGGATATTTTGCGATGAATACCCCTTTAACCCCCAACTAACTCTCTTTAAGAACGCTTTTAAAAATCCAACCAAAGCTTTTTATCATCAAACTAGTGCAAAAAACTCCGTCCTTTAGGGTGCAAGATGTAAGCACTTAGGCTATATTCAAGCTAACAAAATACCTCTAATCTTTTTAGGGTAAGAAACGCCCATGCAGACTTTAAGGAGCCTTTCATGTTAGCGTCCGTTAGAACACTTTACAGCTAGAAAGCCCCTTGCTTTAAAAAGGGGCGGTTCCACGTTTCAGACGCTCAAAATTAAAAGCAGAAATCAAAATTTCTTCTTGCTCACATCTTCTAAAATATCTTGGGAGATCCCATCAATTTTGGTGCTGACTTGTAAGGAATGGTTAGCGATAGTCAAATTATCCTGCACATCTTGTTGCAAGGCGTTAATGGAGTTGTGGATGTTTTCTACGCCCTTATTTTGCATTTTGATAGACTCAGCGTTATCGGCGATGCTTTGAACTAAAATATTGATATTGGCTTCAATTTCGCTGAGGGATTTTTGCGTCCTTTCAGCGAGCTTCCTCACTTCATCAGCCACCACCGCAAAGCCTCTGCCATGCTCGCCAGCTCTTGCGGCTTCAATAGCGGCATTTAGGGCTAATAGATTCGTTTGATCAGCGATGTCTCTAATCATATCCACCACGCTTTTAATGTCTTCGCCTTGAGAAATCATCTCTTGACTTTTAGAATCAATCGTTGTGATAATATTAGTGATTTCTTCTAAGGATTGGGTGGTGTTTTTCAGGCTTCTTTCTTGTTTGTGGGCGGTTTTGGTTAAGTTATCCACGCAAGTTTTTAAATCTTTGGATTCATGATTGAGCGCGTTCGCAAACCCTAAAGAAGCTTTAAGCATGCTAGAAATTTCTTGCCCTAAAGTGTTGAGCGCTTTTTCCATGTTGGCTTTGGGGTTTTGGATGTGGTGGGTGAAATCCAGGTTTTTATAATGCTCTAGGGCGTTATTTAGGGCTTCAATATTGGCGCCAATTTGGTTGCGGAAATACTGGATAATGCTATTAATCGTGTTTCTTAAAGCTTGCAAATCTTTATTTCTAGGCACGCATGCGATTTCTTGCGTGAAATCCCCATTTTCCACAAAATTAGCCACTTCAATGCTGTTTTGAATGGCTTTATTATCGGCTTGAATGTTTTCTTGGGTTTTAAGGATATTTTCATTAATGGAAGCTTGCATTTGCCCGATTTCATCATAAGCGCTTGGGGGCGTTAGGCTTATGGCATGGTTATTTTTGGGGTTATTGAGCAGGTTGAAAAAATCATTTAGGGTGTTATTGACCCTACTGATGCGTTTGGTTATGAGATTGGAAACGATGATAAAGACTAAAAGGGCTAACACCAGCACGCCTAAAATTAAAGTGGTGATGATAATGAATTTGGTGTTTGTCGCTTCTTTAAAAACTAAAGATTTATTGACATATTTTCCGATTGCCCAACGCCAATGATTGCCGTTATTCCCTTTTTCTTCAAAAAGATCAAAGGGCTGTATGGCTAAAAAGGTTTCTGTATTCCCGCTCAATGAATGGTAGCTCAAAGTGCCTGCTTCGTTTTGATTGTAATACTCCACAGCTTTAGCGACTCGTTTGTCTGGATTGATAGCGCTTAAAATTTTATCTTGGATCTCACGATTAGGGTTGATTAAAAGCCTGCCGTTTTTCCCCATTAAAAAGGTGTTGCTCTTTTTCTTGCCTATTACATCGGTATAAAAAGCGTCAATGTTTAAAAAGAAATTTAGCGCGCCTATAACATTTTGATTTTTACCCATTAGGGGGAGGGTAATATCCATGCCATAGATTTTATCGCCATTAACCTCCTTATAATAGGGATCTGAACGGGTTATACTTTTGAGCGAATGGATTTGATTGGTCATGTTTTCATTGAGTGCGGTATTAGGGTAGGCGATTTTTGAATCCATGTTCATGGCAGTGATAACTTGTTCATTATTATTCGTATAAATTGCGCTAATCAATAACACATGAGGGTTTGCTAGCAAAAACTCAGAGAGCATGCGCTTTTTTAGGGTGTCGTTGATAGCGTTATTTTCATCGCTTAAGAATTTTTCAAGGGTGTTAGCGCCAATAAAAATACGCTTCATAATGCCTTGAATCTTAAAACTGACTAACTGAGCCTTTTTTTGCAACAATTCTGTGGCTTGGCTTTGCAACACGCTTTCAACCTTGTGATTGATAATAAAGCCCATAACAGTGCTAATGACAATAACAACCGCACACACCATCATCACAATTTTAGAACCAATTCTTGTAGATTTCATTCCCTTTGTCCTTTTAAAACTATTGATAGAGAACGATTATTACACATTATTCACAACTCCAATCAAACCACACGCAAAAAACCCTAAAAAACACAAAAGCAAAAATCTTTTTTAAGAGCCTACACAAGCGGGCTTATTTGAAAAAACCGAATGATTTTGGGCGTTCAAATACCCAAGCGGGGGGTTAATCTTTTTGTCACACAAAAAGCTAAAAACCTAAAAAAGACAGATGCGAGTTTTAGGGGTTTAGGCGTGTTTTTTGGTGGTGGCGTAGTTATAGCTTATTTTGAAATTTTAATAAAACAAGAGAGAACAAAAAGTAGAAAATGAAAGAGAGCCAAAGCCCTCCAAAGGAGAGGCAAAAAGAAATAAAAATTACCTTTTAGAGAATTGCGGGCTTCTTCTAGCCTTTCTTTTACCATATTTTTTGCGTTCAACCACCCTTGAATCCCTAGTGAGCAAGCCCTTAGGTTTTAAAATGGCTCTAAAAGCAATATCATAAGCGTTCAAAGCTTTAGAAATGCCATGCCTTAAGGCTTCCGCTTGCGCTGAGTAGCCCCCACCAAAAACCACCGCTTTAATATCCACAGATTGTTCTTGTTTGGTTAAAAGTAGGGGTTGCATGACCTTCATTTTAATGGCTTCATGCCCGCCCAACCATTGATTCAGGCTCTGCTCATTGATACTCAATTCGCCTTTACCCGGAGTGAGCCACACTTTAGCGATAGCGGTTTTTCTTTTACCGGTAGCATAGATTTTTCTCATTTAGCGTCCTTTTTGCTAGTTTGTGCGGTGTGAGGGTGCTTATCATCACGATAAACTTTGAGTTTTTTAATCATCGCTTTCCCTAATTTCGTTTTAGGGAGCATGCCCCTAACGGCTAAGTGGTAGAGCTTTTCAGGGGTTTTTTCTAGCATCTCTTGGAGAGTCTTGCTCTTGGTGCTGCCAAAATAGCCTGAATGGGTAAAATACTCTTTATCCTCTAATTTCATGCCTGAAAATTTAACCTTATTGGCGTTGATAACCACCACAAAATCCCCACAATCCACATTGGGGGTGTAAAAAGGGCGGTGTTTCCCTCTTAAAAGCACAGCGATTTCAGTGATCAAGCGGCCAAAAACTTTGTCTTTAGCGTCTAAAACGACCCAATCACGAACGATGTCATTGACTTTAGCAGTCTTTGTCATAAGAATCCTTTGATAAAATTAAAGCACTCATTATAAGGAAATAAGCTTAAATATTGCTGAATTTAAGGAAAGTTTAAAGTTTAAAAATAGGGTTTTTTAAAAAAAATTGTTTGATTGCTTTTGATTTTATGGTAAAACTCATTTCTTAAGTAAAACCCATTTTCTTAAAGGGATAGGGGGGTATTTTACAATAACCCTCCCCTACAACCCCCAACTAAAAACCTCCTAACCCCAAAAGACCGCTTTTTAAAGAGGCTATCACTTGCTTTTCGCAAGCTCTTTTATTGCATTTATTTTAAAAAATGCCTTTGAGCATTTTTTAATTTTGTTACTCATGCTTAATAAGCCAAAGCCTTTACTTTTGCCCTTGATTAAGCCTTTCTTCTATTTTTTTGATTTGTTGGCTCATTTGAGCGCTCGCGTTGATTTGATTGATGAGCATGTAAAGGTTTATCATCATCAAAAGCACCACCACAATCCCTAAAAAAAACACGATTTGAACGGCTTTTTTAGCGATTTCTCGGGCTTCTTGTTCTTTTTGCATGCGTTTTTAATTTTCCAATTCTTCTGGGGATAAATCTTTATAAAAGCGTTCTAATTCAAAGCTCTCGCCCAAATACGCAGCGATTTCTTGGGAATCCACAAGGGCGTTTTGCAAGCAGCTCGTCGCGCCTGGAGAAGGGGTCATGTTGAAAGTGATGCCTTTATGGGTGCAAATCTTTTTTTCGCCTAATTCCAGTTTTCGCTTGGTTCTGTCTAAAACTTGCGGGCGCACTTCGCCAAAACCATGAGCGTATTCTAAATCTTCTAGGCTAAGAGAGGGAATGATTTTTTGAGCGTCTTTTAAAAATTTCCTTTTACCGATAATAGGCAATTCAAAAACCATGTTTTTAAACACATAATTACGGATTTCTTTATCGCTCATCAAATCAAACGCGATCTTAAACACATCTTTATTCAAATCCATTTTCAACAATTCCAAGCTAATGCCTTTAAGCCAACATTTATTGCGCTCTAATTTAGGCATCGTTAAAGCGGTAGGCCCGATTCGTGTTTTTCCTTTAATGACAGCATCAGGGTCGCCATGCACGGCTGCAAAAGGGAGCTTGGGGTTTTGAACGGTATAAACCTTACCCCTTAATAAATCCGGCACAAAATAAAAGCTGCCCGCCACAGGCAAGCACCCTAAATCTAGGCCATAGCCCATGCTCTGAGCCAAAGGCAAAGCGTAAGAGCCAGCATTGACCAAAACGAATTTAGCATACACTTCTTCAGCGTCTTCTGAAATTACGGCGTAAGTGTCGTTGCGTTTTTCAATCTTTTTCACTTTGAAATTCAAAAACACCTGGTTGTTAGGCCTTAATTTTAGGGCTTCTTCAACGAAGTTTTCACTCAACTTCGCAAAATTCATGGTGCTCCAATCTTTTTGATAACCATGCCCGACAATATTTTCATGCCTGTCTATGCCATTAGCCCCTAAAATCACATTAGGCTCTAATTCTTTAATCTTTTGCTTGTCAAATTCTTCTAACCCCACAAAGATTTCTTTAAAGGATTCATAGCGTTTTTTCATGAACTCGCATTCTTCATCGCCCACGCCTATAGCCATTTTCTGGGTTTCAAAAATCACTTCATTTTGCAAGCCTTTATTGAGCGCGTATTGTCTGGTTTTATAAGCGCTCAAACGCACTTTTTTAGCTTTTTCAGGAGTGTAATTCGTTTCAATAGAGCCATCATGAATGGTTTGCGAATTAGCTTTAGCACTGGAGCTGATTTGAGCCAATTTAGAGCATTTTTCCACGATAGCCACGCGCTTTAAGGAGCTGTATTCGCTCAAAGTATAAAAGGTCGCGCACCCTGAAACCCCACCTCCAATAATCACAGCATCAAATTCCATACTCATTGTCTTTCTCCAAATGTTTTAAATTGATAAATCGTAATCATAGTATAAGAAAATCAATTCGCATTCAAGGGGCTTGAGGTTTTATGGACAAAATCTTTCAAATCGCTCATTCCAAGCACCCTATCAATCAATAATTTCTTTTTAGAAAACGCCCCATTATGTTCTTCGGCTAACCATAATGAAGTGATCACCACGCCTCCTATTTTATGGCTCAAGGTTTTAAAATGCTTTTGGGTTTGCACCGACCAAATGCTGTGAGCGACTATCGCTTGATGGTTGTATGCGCCTAAATAGAGCATGATATGCCCTTTTAAATAGATGAGCGTTCCAAAAGGCGTGGCGTTTTTAAGGATGTAATCTTCTTTTTCTTTAGCTTTCATGGAGCTTAAATCCACATAATTGTTCGCATAACGGCTTTGCGCGTAGGAATTTCTGGGGAGCAAAATACCAAAATTAGCAAAACTATCTCTAGTGAAAGCCGAGCAATCCCTATTACCCAATAGCCCCCCCCAGCCGTATTTTTGCCCTAGCATGGTGTCTATAAAATACGCCATGTTCTCGCTGTTAAAAGCCTTAGGGAAAACAAAAAAATCCTTTTCATCTAAGATCACGCTTTGTAAATCTGCATAACCCTTAGCGTCTCTCAAAAAACCATAGGCTTTCAATTCCTTTTTTTGGGGTTTTTGAGATGCGTTTTGACTTTGGGGGATGAGAGCGAACAATTCGCCCACCCTAGCATCGGTGTAAAAATCCCCATAGTCTGTATAAAGGGGGATTTTATCTTTTATAGGCATGACATAATTTTTAAGCTTGGTTAAAAGCTCTATGTCTTTATCGTGCATGTAAGCTAGATCGCTGACTTTAATCCAGCCATAAACAAAACTGCTTTGAATGTGGGCGTAAGTTTTATCTGTATTAAAATGCGTGATCAAAACCGGCGTGCCTTGAAAAATCAGCGAATTTTGATACCTGTCAAAGGGATAGCCTTTTGGAGAGAGATAATAAGGTTTGTTAGTAGGCACAGCCCTTACATCGCTATCTCGCACCACAACAGCCCTAATCTTAGCGCTCGGGTAATGCTCAATATCCATGCTTTTAATAAGCTCATCATTGAAAGCTTTTGCGTTGGGTTTTAGATCTTCGCCATAACCGGTGGATTTATTCATCTCTTTGAGGATCCAAAACACTTCTTTTTTATTGCTTTTGATTTTCGCATCTAGCCATGGGGAATACCACGCTTTGAGATAGCTCTCTTTTAGGTTTTCTCTTAACGCTTGGGGGTCAATGCTTTGGTTATTATGACTGCCATTTTGAGAGCTTGCAAGATAGTTTGAAGCCTCTTGGGGCAAGGATAAATCTTTGAGCGTGAAATCCTTTTTCATGCAACCCACAAACAAAAACAAGAAAACTACAAGAAAATAACGCATGCTTTAGAGAACCTTAATGTCAAATGCGCAAATAGTTTCTTAAAATGCGCCCGTATTGCGGACTTCTCAATTTTTTGATCGCAGAGCTTTCAATCTGGCGCACCCTTTCTCTAGTAACATTCAATTCCTTGCCAATTTCTTCTAAAGTTCGATCGCTTTCATCGTCTAAAAGCCCAAAACGCATGCGGATCACCGCTTTTTCTCGCTCATTCAACTGATCCAAAACGCTTTCAATCTGGGCTTTTAAATCTTCTCGCATGATGTGATCAATGGAGCTAACGATATTTTTATCTTCCACGAAATCCCCAAATTTGCCGTCATCATCATTGCCGACTGGGGTTTCTAAACTGATAGGCTCTTTAGTCACCTTAATCACATTCTTCACTTTATCTAACGAAAGCCCCACTTCTTCAGCCACCACTTCTAAATCAGGCTCTTTGCCGGTTTCTTGAATGTGTTTACGCATGACTTTATTGATGCGATTAATGGTGTCAATCATGTGAATAGGGATGCGGATAGTGCGGGCTTGATCGGCTATGGCTCTGCTAATAGCTTGTTTGATCCACCAGGTCGCATAGGTAGAAAACTTGAAGCCCTTTTCATGCTCAAACTTATCCACTGCTTTCATCAAGCCGATATTGCCCTCTTGAATCAAATCCAAGAAGGGTAAGCCTCTACTTGTGAATCGTTTAGCGATGCTCACTACCAACCTTAAATTGGATTTAGCCATTTTGTTTTTAGCGCGATCGGAAATCAATTTCCCTCTTTTGATTTGCTCTAAAATTTCTTTTAGCTTGTTGGGGGCTAAATCAAAGCCCTCTTCGCTCGCTTCTTTAGTCAAAAAAAGCTTTTTAAGATCCATATACACGCTCACCATAGTCGCTTCTGGCACTTGAGCGATAATATCTTCTTTAGTCATGTTAGTGATATTAGCAAGGATTTTTTTATGGTTAGCGATGAGAGTGTCATTGAATAAGGGCAGTTTGTATTCCAAGCGTTTCAACTCTTTTTCAAACCCATCGCCGCTTTTTAAAGTGGTTTCCATCGTTTTGACTAATTCATTAATCAGTTTGCTGGTAGGCTCTAAGTCATAGAGTCTGTCTTTGAGCGTTTGGCGTTTGTAAGCTAGGGTCAATAAACGCACTAGCTCATCTTCTTTTTCATCTACAGGGGCTTCAAGGGCTTTGAGCCATTCTTTTTTAGCCTTATCTAGGGCTTTAAAGCTTTCTTGAACCTTTTTTACGCGCTTCTTGTCTTTTTCGGAAACGACTTTTTTCCTTTCTTGGTTTTCTTCGTCTTCTTCGTTGTCGTCATCTTTTTTAGAATCGCTCACGCTATTTTCATCGTCATCATCAAAGCTCCTGAAAAGCTCTTTAACCCTTCGTTCACGATTGATTAAAGCGTCTTTATACGCATAGATAAAATCAATCAAATACGGCACCGAGCAAATCGCGTCTAAAATAATGTCTTCACCCAAGCGGATCTGCTTGCTCAATTCAATCTCTTCATCTTTGCTTAAAAGTTTTATATCCCCCATTTCACGCAAATACATGCGCACCGGGCTATCGCTTCTGCTCCACTCTAAAAAATCCTTTTCTTTCAAAAAGTCATAGCCATCTTCTAATTCTTCATCTAAAACTCTTTGCTTTTCTTCGGTGTTTTTAATCTTGTCAATCGCATTGAGTTTTTTAGCATATTCTGAAGAGCTGACCAATTTCTTTTGGTATTTTTGGCACAATTCTTTGATTTTTTTGACTTGATCTAGAGTGGGGACTTTCGTGCTGATTTGAATGATAGACTCATAAGAAACGCAATCGCTTAAGGAATTAGCGAACAATTCTTCTAACGCTTCATTGAAACTAAGCTTTTTAACAGGAACAAGCTCTTTCGCTTTAGTTTCTTTGATTTTGCTTTCTTTGGTTTTATTTTCTTTAATTTTGCTCTCTTTGGCTTTATTGTTTTCTTTAGTTTTATTTTCTTGTGCGGCTTCTGTTTTGGCTTCTTGTTTAGCTCTTTTTTGGGCTTTTTCTTCGTTAGCTTTCTTTTTCATTGGACACTCCATAAAATAAGAACCCATGCTTTCAATCAAAAGCTAGATCCATAAGATAAGATACACCTAATCCTTTGTTATTTTACTAAAAAATAGCTTAAATTCTAATTATAAAATGAGTTTAAAATAAAATTTAATGGTTTGCGTTTGGTAAAAACAAGCCCTAAAGCTTATCCACCATGCTTTTCAAGAATTTCGCTGAAGTTTGAGCGCTTTTTTCTAAAAATTCATCAAAACTCATGTTAGCTTCCTCATCGGCGTTATCGCTAATGCTCCTTAGCACGCAGCATGGTACGCCAAATTTTTGGCACACAAACGCCACGCTCGCCCCCTCCATTTCCACCGCGCTCGCCTTAAACTCGCTAACTAAAAATTCTTTCCTTTCTTTACTATGCACAAACTGATCGCCTGATGCGATGACGCCTTCTTTGAGCGCGATATGTTGCTCATTAGCGATCTTTTTAGCTAGGGCGTTTAAACTTCCGCTCGTTTCAATAAAAATCGCGCTTTCGGGGATAAACCCTAAAGGGTGATCAAACGCGCTCAAATCCACATCATGTTGGACTAATTTTTGAGCCACTAACAAATCATTGATTTTTAAATCTTTAACTAAGCTTCCAGCTACTCCGCTAAAAAGCACCTTTTGAACGCCAAACGCTAAAATCATGCTCGTTGTGGTTAAAGTGGAATGCACCTTGCCAATCTTGCTATAAGCGACAATGATTTCCTTATCATTATAAACGCCTTTATGGAAAACATTCCCCCCTAAAGGGATTTCTTCAAAACCCACGCCAAACAATTCTAAAATAGGGGTTATTTCTTCTCTCATCGCCCCCAAAATGCCAATTTTTTGCACCATTTTCTCCCAATCACACGTATTCTTCTAAAAACTCAATGGCTTCATCAAGCCCTTTATTATCCCCCACGCTTATAGTGGGCTTGTTGCTTAAGCGCTTGTTAAGCCCCTTTAACACACTCCCACAGCCTAATTCAAAAAAAACATCCACTCGGTCGTTATTAGATTTCACGCAGTCTTGATAACGCACCGGCTGAGTGAGTTGCAAGCTCAATAATTCAACGGCTTTGGCTTTGTTGTGATACGCTTCGTTAGTCGCATTGGAGATGATTTCAAAATGGAATTTATCTTTCAGGCTTTTTTCTAGCAATTCCTGGAATTTAAAAATCATAGGCTCTAAAAAAGGGCAATGGCTCGCCACGCTCATTTCTAAAAAAACCACTCTTTTAGCCCCCATTTCCTTTAAAGTCGGCTCTAGGGCTTTCAAATCGTCTTTAATCCCGGCTAAAACCACTTGCATGCCGCCATTGAAATTCGCGCACCACACATTTTTGGTTCTTTGACACAAACTCAAAAGGCTTTCTTCAGAAACGCCCAAAACGACCATCATGGATGCATCTTTATTCAGGCACGCTTCTTGCATCATTTTGCCTCTTTGGTGCGTGAGTTTAAGGGCTTTTTCAAAATCTAACGCCCCACTCAAAGACACCGCGCTCACTTCGCCGAGCGAATGCCCTAAAGCGAAAACGGGTTTTAACCCCCCATTTGCTTGCTTGTTGAGTAACTGATAAGCGATATAGCTCACTAAATAAATGGCAGGTTGGGTGTAAGCGCTCTCTTTTAAAAGCTCGTTTTCTTCAAAAAGCGTTTTTTTCATATCCACTTTAAGCGCATTAGAGGCCCTTTCAAACAATTCTTTAGCTAGGGTGTGGCTCTCATAGAATGATTTTCCCATTCCTATACATTGCGAGCCTTGCCCTGGAAATAATAGCGCGTATTGCATGGTGTTATCCTTTAAGTTTTATTAATCCATAATTTGAGATTGTAATATAAAAGCCCTTAGTTTTGTTTAGAAACCATTAAAGTTTAAGGTTTATTTTAACTTATTTTTACTATAATTCTACTTTTTGAAGGACAGGTGGGTGAGTTGGCTGAAACCACATCCCTGCTAAGGATGCGTAGCCGTCAAGGTTACCGAGGGTTCGAATCCCTCCCTGTCCGCCAGCCTTTTTGCCTTTAAAAACTTTTTGTTTAGAATGTATTAACAAGAGACATATAGTTTCTAAGCATTCCTTTTACGACACTCCTTTTACAGATTTTACAAATACAAATTTTAGGTTGGGTGAAGAGAGACACCCAGCCTAACCCTATAAGGGTTGTAAAACGCAAAAAATATATATTGAAGAAAAACATTAAAACGGAGTAAAAATGAAAAACCATCTGCCCTTTGATACTTTTTTAAAAAGCCTTAAGACAAGCAATCGAACTTTAGATTTTTTCACCGATTGGCAAAAGTGTCTCAAAAATAAAAATGAAATAAGTATTGCTTTAAACCACTTGAATTTTTTACTTGGGAAAGATACAAAAGAACTTAAAAATTGCATTAAAAGTCTTTTTAAAGAATACCCCAAAGCTTTTAATGTTTTAAATATTCTCATTGCTGTGAGAAATAAAGATGATATAGTGCGTGATGCTAATGGCAATTTTTACCCCCTATATTCTTATTTTGAAGATGATGAAAAAGTCTATGAGTTTATTCGTCAAACGGGGTTGGAGCGAATTTTTTGCAACAGAGATATTAAAGATTTAAATGATTTTGTTTTTGGTATAGAAGTGGGGCTTGATAGCAATGCAAGAAAAAATCGCAGCGGAAAAGTCATGGAAAATCATCTTAGCGGTCTTTTTTTTCAAGCTCAATTTAAAGAACAAGTAAATATTAGAGAATTTGAGGATTTATGCCAAGCTTTTGGAGATGATATTAAAAAATTTGATTTTGTTGTTTGTGGTAAAGATAAAACTTATTTTATAGAAGCTAATTTTTATACCATTAGTGGGAGTAAGCTTAATGAAGTAGCAAGATCCTATCAGGACTTAGCTTTAAAATTTGAAGCATTCCCCAATTACGAATTTATTTGGATAACCGATGGCATAGGTTGGCTGGACGCTAAAAACAAACTCCAAGAAGCTTACAAATCTGTGGAGATCTACAATTTGAGCAATGTGGGTGATTTTATATTAAAGATGCAAAAATGGTAATCACGCATTCTAATGAAATCGCACACCCCATTTTTAAAAGCCAAGATCAGCTTTTCACCCTTTATCAAGGGGATTGCAATGAGGTTTTGCCCCAATTTGAAAACGCTTTTGATTTGATTTTTGCTGATCCGCCTTATTTCCTTTCTAATGACGGCTTAAGCATACAGAGCGGTAAAATCGTGAGCGTCAATAAGGGCGATTGGGATAAAGAAGAGAGCGTCAATGATATTGATGAGTTCAATTACCAGTGGATAAACAACGCCAAAAAGGCTTTAAAAAACACAGGAAGCCTTTTAATCAGTGGGACTTACCACAACATCTTTTCTTTGGGGCGTATTTTACAAAAATTGGATTTTAAGATTTTAAACCTCATTACTTGGCAAAAGACCAACCCCCCGCCCAATTTCAGCTGCCGTTATTTAACGCATTCCGCTGAGCAAATCATTTGGGCGAGGAAAAGCCGCAAGCATAAGCATGTTTTTAACTATGAGATTTTAAAAAAGATCAATAATGATAAACAAATGCGCGATGTGTGGAATTTCCCAGCGATCGCTCCTTGGGAAAAAGTTAATGGCAAGCACCCCACTCAAAAACCCCTCGCTTTATTAGTGCGCTTGCTTTTAATGGCGAGCGATGAAAATTCCCTCATTGGCGATCCTTTTAGCGGGAGCTCTACCACAGGCATTGCGGCCAATCTTTTGAAAAGGGAATTTATCGGCATAGAAAAAGAAAGCGAATTTATCAAAATATCCATGAACAGAAAAATAGAATTAGACGCTCGCTATCAAGAGATACAATCTAAAATCAAAGATTTAAATCTCTAGTAAGCCCTTTTTTAAGCCGCTTTAAGCGTTATACTTTTGGGATTTCACCTCAAAATGGGATTCTATTTTCACCCATTCCTCACAAAGGATATTTTCATGCCCAAAAAGCCAGTGTTTGGGGCCAATAATGATTTTTTCTGGATTTTTTATCAAATAAGCCGCCCACCAGCTATAAGTGCTATTAGCGATAATGCCATGCTGACAAGATTGCATGAGCAGCATATCCCAATACGCCTCTTCTTCTTTATTTCTAGTGGTCATGTCCATAAAAGGGTAGCCCAGATCAAGATTTTGCGTGAATTCTAAATCTTCGCAAAACACAAAAAGCTCCATGTTTAGCACGCGCTTTGCCATATACTCAAGCGCTTTTTTTTGATAATCAATACCAAGCTGACAGCCAATCCCCACATAATCCCCTCTTCTTATATGCACAAACACGCTGTTTTTAGCGGCTAAAATCAAAGAAAGCTTGCGGTGGTATTCTTCCTCTTTTTTTTTACTATTTTCTGGGGGGGGGGGGTAGAGTGAAGGTTTGCTTGATTAAAGGGGATATAGCGTCAAAATATCGTGGATCTTGGAAATAGCCAAAAAAATAAGTCAAGCGGCTTGGCTTTAGTAATTTAGGCTCGTATTCAAAAACGATTTCTTGACTCACCCTATCAAATCCCATGCATTTGAGCGCGTCTCTTACTAGCTTGGGGAGGTGTTGCATTTTGGCTATAGCGATTTCTTTCGCGCTCGCATAGGGCAAATCAATAGGGAAAAGTTCTAATTGCATTTTCCTATTACTCCCATCAAAAGAAGTAATATCTAATAGCACAGGTGCATTAAGGTGTTTTTGCAAACTTTTAGCAAAAGCGTATTGAAACATTTGATTCCCAAGCCCTCCGCAAATTTGCACCACCTTAAAAGCCATTCAATCCCTTTATTTGTCAAATGAAACGCTAATTTTAGCTCATTTTAAAGCCCTTTTTCAATAAAAGCCTAAAAAGTGGGGCAAGTAACGCTTTCAAATCATTTGAATTTTTTATTTGAAAAAGATGCGTATGAGGGTTCTAGTAAGCGTTCTTGGTATTCTAAAAGAATCCTGTCTTCGCTATTGAGCGAGTAGGCTTCATCGTATTTGCGCTTGATGATGCCCTTTAAAATGGTGTGCTGGACTTGGTATTTATCTTCTTTAAGCATTTCATCCACTAAAGCGTAAAGCTGAATGTCTTGAATGAGTAAATCTGAAATTTTAACGCTCTCTTTATCAAACAATTCTTCATTAGCGCAATATTCATTCACTAAAATAAGCACTCGGTTATACACATCAGAGGCGATTTTAGCGTTTAGGGTTCTATAAATGTAAGCTTTGATTTTTTTGAGTTGCTCTTCTAAATCTTCGCTGGCCTTGCTCGCTAAAGCCAGAATGCTTAAGATTTGAATCAGAGTCATCATTTTATGGCTTAAAGAGCGGGTGCGCCATTTAATGAGAAAGCGCATGAAATAAGACATTTTGATAGAAAGGCTACATGGGAGGGTGTTTTTCTTGGGTTTTGGCATGCTTAGTTTCTTTTAAAAAAGGATTTTGTGGTTTAATTATATAATTTTAAAATTAAATCTAGGAGTAAAGAGATGGAAACATTCAAAAAAGGCGTGGTCTTAGACGCTAAAAGCGTGGGGTTAAAGGCGCTAGAAGTTTTAAAAGAAGTGGCGGATTTTGATTTTTATGAGATCACTTCGCCTAATCAAGTGGTTGAGCGCTGCAAAGACGCTGAGATTGTAGTGCTGAATAAAGTCGTTATCACTCAAGAAATTTTAAGCCAATTGCCTAAACTCAAACTCATTTGCATTACTGCTACAGGCACGGATAATGTGGATATAAAAAGCGCGAAAGCTTTAGGCATAGAAGTCAAAAATGTGAGCGCTTATTCTACAGAATCCGTAGCCCAGCACACTTTAGCGTGCGCGTTGTCTTTGCTGGGAAGGATCAATGATTACGATCATTATTGCAAAAGCGGGGAATATAGTCAAAGCGATATTTTTACGCACATTAGCGATATTAAAATGGGGCTTATTAAAGGGAGTCAATGGGGGGTTATTGGTTTAGGCACAATCGGTAAAAGAGTCGCCAAACTCGCCCAAGCTTTCGGGGCAAAGGTGGTGTATTTTTCCCCTAAAGATAAAAAAGAAGAGTATGAGCGTTTGAGTTTAAAAGATCTGCTCACAACAAGCGATATTATCAGCATTCATGCCCCCTTAAATGAAAGCACGCGCGATTTAATCGCTCTAAAGGAATTGCAAAGCCTAAAAGACGGGGCGGTTTTAATCAATGTGGGGCGTGGGGGCATTGTGAATGAAAAGGATCTGGCTGGAATTTTAGAAACCAAAGATTTGTATTATGGGAGCGATGTGTTTGTGAAAGAGCCTTTTGAAAAAGATCATGCGTTTTTGAACCCAAAGATCCAAAATAAATTGCTTTTAACCCCCCATATCGCATGGGCGTATAGCGACAGCTTGAAAACTTTAGTGGAAAAAACCAAAGAAAATATCCAGGATTTTTTAGCTTCTCAAAAATAAACGCAAAAAAATGGGGTTTAATCGTTTTTAATGGTTATCAGACAATCTTGCTAGATTTAACCCATTAAGAAAAAAGCCTTTAAGGTGGATTGACCCCCAAAGGCTTTATTAAAGGGGATGATTACATCTTAGAAATATCAATTTTAAAGGTGTGGATTTCATCTTCTAAAAAGACTTTAACCACCACCACACCCGGGGTTTTAAGGTTTTTGGTATCCACTACCACAAACCCTCCCTTAGCCTTACCTTCAACATTAAGGGTGTTGTTTTTAAGGTAATTGATCGCTAGGATTTTTAAAGCTTGGCGACTTTCTTGCATGACTTCTTGCTCTTCTACATCATCCATCATCATCATGCCAAAGCCTGGTCCATACAAGCCCATTCCCCCATACATCATGCCGTTATAAGCTAAAAAACTCCCTTGCCCGTAATAAAACATAGGCGGGGTGATCATATTGACATTATCAATAGGGGTGGTCGGCACGGCAATATTAAAACTTTGTAAAATACCCTCAAAATCAAAACTGGATTTCATCACCTGTCTCAAGCTTAAGACCGGTAAATTCGTTTGGTTGATAGACACTGAAATGGCTTTACGGCTAAACACCACAGGATTTCCCTCTATAACTTGCGCCGCTACATACAGCACTAAGGGGGATTCATTCAAACCTTTCAATTTGCTTTGAGCGATTTCTAGCTGGACTTTAGATTTGGCTTGCGTGGAGGTCATCACTTGAATCCCATTATTATAAGATGTAACATGTTCAGGCGTGATCTTATAGCTCGCGCAAGCACTTATCAGTAAGGCTATCGCTACTAAAACGATTTTTTTCATTCAGACTCCTTTCATTCAGTTTAATTTTCGTTTAGAGTTTATTTAATTATAGTGTGTTTTAACTTAAAATGTAACTTTTATTAAGGTTAAAAGCGTAAAAAACTCTAATGCGTGTTTTCTAGCCACAAAAGAATAGAAGATTTGATCTCATTGAGTTTTAAAACTTCTTGGTGCTTGATCCCTCTTTCAAACAAATCATCAAGGCGTTTGCTATCTGGGGTATTGTAGTTGTTTTTAAGCGTTTCTAGGGCGGTTTTGTCGTTATCGTTTTTCTTTTGCTCGTTTAGGGCTAAAAGGGTGGTTTTAGGGAATTTTTCATAAGAAGCGGTGGCAGAAACAAGGGTTTTTTCGTGGGTTTTCAAGCTAGCGTTTAAAGCGGTGGCGGTGTGGGGGTCAATCAGGTATTGGTGCTCTGCATAAACTTCTTGGATTGTTTTCAAACAAGCTTCATCTGAGCAGCTCGCGCAAGAAAAATGCTCCTGTAAAAGGGCTAATTCTTTAGGTTTTAAGGCATAAAATTTCTCTTCTTCTAAAGCTTGCATCAATTCTAGCGTGCGTTCAAACCCATAAAGGCTAAAAAGCACCCTTTCCACGTTAGAGCTTTTTAAAATATCCATAGCCGGCGAGAAAGTTTGCTTTAAAGAGCGGTGGGTTAAATCGTAACGCCCTGTTTCTATAAACTCCCTTAAAACATCATTGCTGTTGGTTACAACCTTGATTTTAGCAATATTCAAGCCCATTTTTTTGGCATAAAACGCCCCTAAAGCGTTCCCAAAATTACCGCTAGGTATGGCTAGGGTGATTTTTTCTTTAGAATTGATTGCACCTTTTTTATACAATTCCAAAAAGCCCCAAATATGATAGACGATTTGAAAAGCGATACGCCCAAAATTCACGGAATTAGCCACGCTTAATTTCAATTGGTGCGCTTTTAAAGCCTCGTTAAAATCATCGTCTTTTAAAAGGTTTTTGAGCGCGTTTTGCGCATCATCAAAATCCCCGCTGATCCCAAAGACCTTTAAATTGCTAGCGCTTTGGGTAACCATTTGGAGCTTTTGGACTAAGCTTGTGCCGTCTTTGGGGTATAAACACACCACAAAAACATTAGGCATGCCCGCCAAACTTTCTAAAGTCGCAGGGCCGGTATCCCCACTTGTAGAAACGAGCATTAAATACTTTTCATTTTTTCCTACCGCTAGGTTAGAAAACAAGCTCGCTAAAGGCTGTAACGCCATGTCTTTAAACGCCAAACTAGGCCCATGGTAGAGCTCTTGGACAAAAAGCCTTTCATTGAGCGCAAAAATAGGGGCTGGATTTTTAGGGTTATCAAAATTTTCATAGCGTTTTAAAGCGTCTGTCAATAAACCCTTAGGAATCTCTAAACCCAACCGCTCAAACACGCATTCCACTAGCTCGTTATAGCTCAGATTCAAACAATCTTGCCATTCTAATGTTTCAAAACGCTCTAAAGTGTAAAGCCCGCCTTTGGGGGCGTTGGGGTTTAATATTGCTTCAATAAAATCAATCTTTTTTTCTTTCAAAGAGCGCGTGGGGACAAAAGGCATAATGATTCCTTTTTATATTTGGATAATTTCAAGTCGTAGCATACCCTAAAAGAGCGAATGTAACCTTAAAACAATTTTTTAATGAGAATGATTGATTGTCTTTTTAATCCGGTTTAATTTTGGATTTATGCTTATAATACTATAGTGCGGTTTAAAATTTTGCCGCAAATGGGCAAAAAATTCATCATAGTAAGGTTGTGTTTTGTCTAAAGGTTTGAGTATCGGTAATAAAATCATATTGTGGGTGGCGTTGATTGCGATCGTGTGCGTGAGCATTTTAGGGGTGTCCTTGAACAGCAGGGTGAAAGAGATTTTAAAAGAAAACACCTTGCGTTCTATGCAAGATAGTTTGCATTTTAAGGTTAAGGAAGTGCAAGGGGTTTTGGAAAACACCTATACGAGCATGGGCATTGTCAAAGAAATGCTCCCTAAAGACACCAAAAGAGAAATCAAAATCAACTTGTTAAAAAACTTCATTTTAGCCAATTCCCATGTCGCTGGGGTGAGCATGTTTTTTAAAGACAGAGAGGATTTGAGATTGACGCTTTTAAGGGATAACGATACGATTAAAGTGATGGAAAACCCGTCATTAGGGAATAACCCTTTAGTGCAAAAAGCGATGAAAAATAAAGAAATTTCTAAAAGCTTGCCTTATTATAGGAAAATGCCTAATGGGGCGGAAGTTTATGGGGTTGATATTCTTTTACCTTTATTGAATGGAAACGCTCAAGAGGTTGTAGGGGCTTTGATGATTTTTATTTCCATTGACAGCTTCAGTAATGAAATCACTAAAAACAGGAGCGATTTATTTTTAATTGGCGTTAAAGGTAAAGTGCTTTTGAGCGCGAATAAGAGTTTGCAAGACAAATCTATCGCAGAAATTTATAAGAGCGTGCCTAAAGCCACCAACGAAGTGATGGCTATTTTAGAAAACGGCTCTAAAGCGACTTTAGAATACCTGGATCCCTTTAGCCATAAGGAGAATTTTTTAGCCGTTGAAACCTTTAGAATGCTAGGCAAAGCAGAAAGTAAAGACAATCTTAATTGGATGATCGCTTTAATCATTGAAAAAGACAAGGTCTATGAGCAAGTGGGCTCGGTGCGTTTTGTGGTGATCATAGCGAGCGCTATCATGGTGTTAGCCTTGATTATAGCGATCACTCTCTTAATGCGAGCGATCGTGAGCAGTCCTTTGGAAGTCGTTTCTAGCACCTTGTCTCATTTCTTTAAATTATTGAACAATCAAGCCCATTCTAACGATATTAAATTGATTGAAGCGCGATCTAATGACGAATTAGGCCGCATGCAAACAGCGATCAATAAAAATATCTTGCAAACCCAAAAAACCATGCAAGAAGACAGGCAAGCCGTCCAAGACACCATTAAAGTGGTTTCAGACGTGAAAGCAGGGAATTTTGCGGTGCGCATCACAGCTGATCCCGCAAGCCCTGATTTGAAAGAATTGAGGGAAGCACTAAACGGGATCATGGATTATTTGCAAGAAAGCGTGGGGACTCACATGCCAAGCATTTTCAAAATCTTTGAAAGCTATTCTGGTTTGGATTTTAGAGGCCGGATCCAAAACGCTTCGGGTAGGGTGGAATTGGTTACTAACGCTTTAGGGCAAGAAATCCAAAAAATGCTAGAAACTTCGTCTAATTTTGCCAAAGATTTAGCGAACGATAGCGCGAATTTAAAAGAATGCGTGCAAAATTTAGAAAAGGCTTCAAACTCCCAACACAAAAGCTTGATGGAAACTTCCAAAACGATAGAAAATATCACCACTTCCATTCAAGGCGTGAGCTCTCAAAGTGAAGCCATGATTGAACAAGGGCAAGACATTAAAAGCATTGTAGAAATCATTAGAGATATTGCTGATCAAACCAATCTTTTAGCCCTAAACGCTGCTATTGAAGCCGCAAGAGCGGGCGAGCATGGCAGAGGCTTTGCGGTGGTGGCTGATGAAGTGAGGAAACTCGCTGAAAGGACGCAAAAATCGCTCAGCGAAATTGAAGCTAATATTAATATTCTTGTTCAAAGCATTTCAGACACGAGCGAGAGCATTAAAAACCAGGTTAAAGAAGTGGAAGAAATCAACGCTTCTATTGAAGCCTTAAGATCAGTTACTGAGGGCAATCTAAAAATCGCTAGCGATTCGTTAGAAATCAGTCAAGAAATTGACAAGGTCTCTAACGATATTTTAGAAGACGTGAATAAAAAGCAGTTTTAATGCTCATTCATATTTGCTGTTCAGTGGATAACCTGTATTTTTTAAAAAAGGCTAAAGAGGCTTTTGCGGGTGAAAAAATTGTAGGGTTTTTCTATAACCCCAATATCCACCCTTATAGCGAATACTTGTTGCGTTTAGAAGATGTGAAACGCACTTGCGAGATGCTAGGAATTGAATTGCTTGAAGGCGATTATGAATTAGAAAAATTTTTAGATAAAGCTAAGGGTAAGGAATTGTTAGGGGAAAAAAGCGAACGCTGTTTTGAATGCTTTGACTTGCGATTAGAAACGAGCGCGTTGAAAGCCTTTGAATTAGGGGAAGAAAAATTCACCACCACCTTACTCACAAGCCCTAAAAAAGACCCTAACCAGCTCATCGCCAAGGGGCAACACATCGCGCAAAGGCACAATTTGGAATTTGTTGTGTTTAGAAACGATAATTTTGAACATTTTAAGAGCGAGTTGGATTTAAACTTGCAAGCTTTGGCGAGAGAAAACGAGCTTTATCGGCAAAATTATTGCGGTTGCCAATTCGCTTTAAAAATCCAAAAAGAATCCCAAAACAGAAGCCCCTTTGAGCTTTACTCGCCTTTAAAACGCCAGATTTTACCCGCAAGTATTGAAGAAAGGACGCAAGTTTTTAGAACATTAGACGCAGCTAAAAAGGACGCTAATAAGCCTTTTTTAGCCCAAAAAACGATCGCAACTTACCGCTTATTAAGTGGAGGCGTGTGGCTTTCTAAAAATTCAAACCCCTTGAATTGTTACATTCTAGTGCGCTCTAAAAGCAAGGCTAAGGTTAGGATCAACGATTTAAGGTGGGTTTTTTCCCAGCGTTTAAACGCGCTAGTAGGCTATAGCCAAAGAGATGAAACCTTGTTTTTAACTTTAGAAGGCCTTAACACTCTTATGGCAAAAAACTACGATAATTTAAAAGAGTTAAACCTTAACCCCTTAAATTATGAAGAAGAGTTGTCTTTAAGGGCGTTAGTGAGCGGGAGCGAGAGCATAAACCCTATTATTGTGCTAGAAGAACGCATAGAAAAAACCCTTTTTGTGGAAATTAAAAGCATTTTCCAAGAAGAAAAGGTGTTTTATTTGCTCTAAGCCAAATTAAGCGTTGTGCGTGGGTGGGGGTTATAGTAAAACGCACAAGTAATTTAAAATCAATTTAAGATAATTAGGCATAATAGCCGCAAAAAGTTTAAGGCTGTATTTGAAAACTCTATTTAGTGTTTATCTCTTTTTATCGTTGAATCCACTCTTTTTAGAAGCTAAAGAAATCACTTGGTCTCAATTCTTAGAAAATTTTAAAAACAAGAATGAAGACGACAAACCTAAACCCCTAACCCTTGATAAAAACAATGAAAAACAGAAAATCCTAGATAAAAACCAGCAAATCTTAAAAAGGGCTTTAGAAAAAAGCCTTAAATTTTTCTTTATTTTTGGATACAACTATTCGCAAGCCGCTTATTCAACCACTAATCAAAACTTGACTCTTATGGCTAATAGCATAGGGTTTAATACCGCTACGGGCTTGGAGCATTTTTTAAGAAACCACCCTAAAGTCGGTTTTAGAATCTTTAGCGTCTATAACTATTCCCATTCCGTTTCGCTCTCCCAGCCTCAAATCCTAATGGTGCAAAATTACGGAGGTGCGTTAGATTTTTCTTGGATTTTTGTGGATAAAAATATTTATCGCTTTAGGAGTTATTTAGGAATCGCTTTAGAGCAAGGGGTGTTATTGGTGGATACGATCAAATCCGGCGCTATCACAACAATCATCCCTAGAGCCAAGAAAACCTTTTTCCAAGCCCCCTTTCGCTTTGGTTTTATCGTGGATTTTATCGGCTATTTGTCTTTGCAGTTTGGGATTGAAATGCCTTTAGTGAGAAATGTTTTTTACACCTACAATAACCATCAAGAAAGATTCAAACCACGATTTAACGCTAATCTTTCTTTAATCGTCTCGTTTTAGCCCCCCTTTAGATCCTCTTTTAAACAAGCCCATCACTTTCCTAGGGTATTTTAAAAGCATGGAAAAAACATTCGCTTGAATGCCGTTTTCTTGGCATGCTCTTATGTTTTCTTTATTCCTTAATAAAAGGCTTTTAAACCCGCTTGTGCTAACCCCCCCGGTGCGCATCACCACTAACGCTTCTTTCAAGTAAGAAAAGCTTATTTTTTGCACCACAAACAAGCGGATGATCATCTCAAAATCCGCTGAAATCTTATAATCGGTTTTGTATAAGCCGTAGCGTTCATAAATTTCTTTTTTGACAAAAAGCGTGGGGTGCGCTGGCACCACGCCATAAAGCAAGGTTTTAGGGCTAAACTCCCCGCTTTCATAATAGCGCACCACTTTTTCTAAACGATCCGGTTTGACAAACACCAGATCCGCATACACGCTATCGCAATTTTTGTTTTCAAACTCATGCACCACTTTTTCTATCACAAACTCGTCTTTGTAAAAATCATCGCTATTCAATAAAGCGATAATATCCCCACTAGAACGCTTTATGCCCTTATTCATGGCGTCATAAATGCCCTTATCTTTTTCACTCACCACGCAAGCGATTTTATCCTTATATTTTTGAATGATTCCTAAAGTGCTATCCGCGCTAGCCCCGTCTATAATGATGTGTTCAATGTTTTTATAAGTTTGATGAAGCACGGAAAGAATGGTGTCTTCAATGGTTTTTTCGCTATTAAAACACGCCGTGATCACAGAAACTTTTAACAATCCAACCCTCTTTTTTGATAAACTCCCCCTTAATTAAGTTTTAAATAAGTTCACTTGTTTGTCTAAATTCATGGTCGTTCCGCTCACATGCGTAG
This sequence comes from Helicobacter pylori, assembly GCF_014498195.1. Classification (GTDB taxonomy): domain Bacteria; phylum Campylobacterota; class Campylobacteria; order Campylobacterales; family Helicobacteraceae; genus Helicobacter; species Helicobacter pylori_DO. The sequence continues at coordinate 55,344 of NZ_JACTGH010000002.1, forward strand.
CGATATTTAAAATATCTGAAGAATCCGCTAAAGTTTTAGAAGCCACTTTTTCCACTCCTACAAAATCGCTTACCATAGCTTCAATTTGGCGTCCGGATTTAGCGTAATCGTCCATGCTTTGATTGCTGTCTGACACGACTGAGCTTAAATTAGAACTCATTTTTTCGTAAGTTTCTTGCACGCTTTTACTCATATCGCTCAAGCGCTCCATTTTTTGCGAATTGAGATTCATTTGCGAACTCACGGCATTGATTTCTTGGACAATCACCATGATAGTGGAATTGATTTCGGCTAAAGACTTTTGAGTGCGCCCGGCTAAATTCCTAACTTCATCAGCCACCACCGCAAAGCCTCTGCCATGCTCACCAGCCCTTGCGGCTTCAATAGCAGCGTTTAGGGCTAATAAATTCGTTTGATCGGCAATATCATTGATAATATCCAAAATGGATTTGACATCATCAGCGTTACGGCTTAGCTGCTCCACTTTGCTAGAGAGTTCCTCTTCAGTGTGCGCGCTCTCTGTGATTTGAGAAAATAAATCCCCAATCGCATCCTTGCTCTCTTTGACAAGCCCTTGCGTTTCAATCAAACGCTTCCTTAACCCTTGAGACTGCTCTATGGAAGCATTCATCATGCTCGCTACATCCGTGGCTTTATTTTTTACGGAATTTAGGGTGGTTGAGGAATCTTTCATGCTCTTTTGGGTTTCTTGCACGATTTGGACCAATTTATCCATTGAAGTTTTATTGGAAGTGGAAATCCCTTTAATCTCTTCCATAATCAAGCGGGCGTTTTCCACAAACAAATTGATCCCACGGCCCACTTGCGAGATTTCATCGTTGCGATCACCCACATCAATTTTGGCCCTCAAATCCTTATCCCCATGGCTAAAAGCGTTGATTTTAAGGACCAGTTCATCAATGCGTTTCACGATCCTCAATTTAGCGTATATGAGCGTCAAAACCACTAACGCTATCGTCGCTGTCAGTATCCAAAGGAATAGTTTTGTGGTGTTTTCATTAAAAACCTTATTCACGCCTTCTTTGATCGCTCTATTTTCTGTGTTAATGTCAGTGTAATAAGAAGTCGTTGCGATCACCATTTGAGAAACCTCATCATAATGCGAGTAGGCGAATTTTTTCTCCGGCACGCCTCCATCGTATTTAGGCATTTTATAATAAGTGTAGCCTCCCCCTTTTTTAGCCGCTTCCAAATACCCCCTAACATAATACACCCCATCAACGCTCTGAGCGTCAAGCCCTGATTGGCCTACGGTTTTAGGATTGACCGGATCAAACAATACTACCCCGTTTTTATCCACCACCACCATATAAATCATGCCCTTATCGTCGTTGATGCGTTTGAAATAATCTAGCGCCATTTTTCTTGCAGTAGCATTGTCAAAACTTTTGTAATACTCATGAATGCCCTGTTCAATAATTTTTGTCATGTAAGCGAGCGTTTTTTCACGCTTTTTGTATTGCCCGGTTTCTAAATGCTCCATGAGTTGCGCTAACACATCTTTCTGCATAACCTTTACAAAACCAATAAAAAGCCCCCCTAAACCCAAAAGAGCGGCTAGCACGACAAACATAATACGAGTCCCTAGCGAAGCAAATACTGAAGCAAACATCATTTATCTCCTAATAAATCATTTTTAAGTCAAACCCTAATTTTAGAGTTCAGTTTCTAAATGCACCCCCCCCCCCGAAAAATGAGTGGCGCTAAATAAAATTAAAACCCGGTGGTTTGAAAACCGCTGAAAAAAGCGAAAAGCCAACAATCTAGGATTATAGAACATTCCTTTTTAAGTTAGGCTTAAAGAATAAATAATAAAAATAAAAAATCTTATTTTACTTCACTTTCCTTAATGGATTTGACGTTCAAAGTCCTCCCGTCTTTTGAAGTGGGGATTTTGACGCTCCCCTCTTTTAATTTTTCTCTCAATTTTTCCAGCAACGGGTTTTTGAAATCGTAGTTGATGATTTCCCAATTACCCTCCAATTCAGGGGTTACTTTTGCGCCTTTTTCTTCAGTGATGTATTGGATGATCAAATCCCGTATTTGCCCGTTATCTTGCAATGCAGCGTAAGAATCATAATACCTATCAGCGTCCGTAACCAGCTTTAAAGTCGTGGATAATGTCCCGAATCGGTAATTGTTGATCGCTAATTTATAGACCGCTTTAGGGTTAATGGGTTTTCCGTTAATTGTCGGATTAATAATCCTTTGCCCGGCGGGTTTGGTAACATCAACTTGGTATTTCACACCAGAAAACATGTCAAAGTTATAGCCACGAACATTTTCATTAAAACTGATCGTCAAATCGCCCGGTTGCAACTGGTTGTAAAATTTATATGACCATTCCATGTATTTCAACAGGTTTTCACCCGTGATATTCACCCCAATGAGCGTATTAGCGAACTTGTAAATGTAGGCGACATCTTTCCTTTTGAAAGGCCCTTTTTTCAAATTCGCCCCAAAATTGAATAAGGCTGCCGCTGAAACATCGGCTTTTGCGTAATATTTTTGCACTTTGTTGATTAGCTCTATCACCGGTGTTTCTTGCAAGGCGGCGGTTGGCATTGTGGTGATTTTTTCTTCTCCTGTGATAAAATCAGGCCTGTCAATAAAGGTTTTTGTCACTTCGCCGACCACTTCATTAGCGTATTCTTTTGATTTTTTATCCACATATTCATATTTTTTCGCTAATTCTTCATCTTCTGGAACATCTTTTGTGGGTAAATTTTCAGTCGTTACGATTTTTTTCTTCGTCTTAGTGTCAAACACCACCACGCCCTTTGCCAGATAAGCCCCATACGCTCCAGGCTCAATGGTATGCACCTTTCCCACTTTGGTGTTATAAACCGCATGCTCATGCCCGGCAAAAATGATGTCAAATTGCGGGAATTTTTTCGCCAAATCCGGTATCCCATCGCCACCTTTCTCATCTTCTCGCCCCAAATGAAAAGCGCCAATCAAAATATCATACTTCCCTTTTAACTCTTTCAAGGTCTTTTTCAACGCTTCTTCAGCGTCCAAAAACTCCAACCCTGCAAAATGTTCAGGCGTAGAAGCCTCCCAAGTTGGGACATGCGGCACCAAAAACCCCACAACCGCCACCCTCACGCCATCAATTTTTTTAATCACATAAGGCTTCACAAACGGCTTATTGTCCGCAGTCTTAATGATATTCGCATTCACGACACCGCCATTAAACCCCTTAATATTCTTTTCTAAAAAATCTTTACTGAAGTTAAACTCATGATTGCCAAGCACACGAATATCAAATTTCAAATCGTTTTCGGCTCTAACTAGCGGGTGGATAGGCTCATCATTAAACAACTCCGCGCTATTGCCTTGCAACAAATCCCCGCTGTCAATCAAAACCACGTTTTTATTCTCAGCCCTTTGCTTTTTGATTAAAGTCGCAATCCTTGTCAAGCCGTTATTGGGTTTTTGCTCCCCCACCGCATAATCATACGAAAAAAGCCGCCCATGAATGTCTGAAGTTTCTAAAAACACGATTTTGACTTCTTTTGCAGATACTGAAAGTGTTAGCGTTAAAAAGATGAATAAAATTAACTTCCTCATTGAAATCCTTCCATAAAAAAATCTTCATAACATTATTTTTACATAAAATTAACGCTGATATTTTGATTGGCATGCAACGCCTAAAACGGATAAGGGGGTAAATGGGTAAAACGGGTAAGGGGATAGGGGAGTAAAGATCATTCCCCCATTCATCAAATCCCCACTTCAGACCATTCAGTGCGTTTGTCTAAAAAAGCGCGTGCTAAATTTTGTGCGCCCTCTAAAGTGTGGTTAGCCGCCCAACCGCATTGCTTTTCATTGCTGGCAGGCACTTCTTTAGCCTTCAACACGTCTTGCATCGTCTTTTCTAAAACCTCTAAAATCTCTGTGTAATTGTCATGGTTTAACACCGTGAGATAAAACCCTGTTTGGCAACCCATAGGCGACCAATCCACGACATAACTGGCATGGTTACGGATAATTTCAGCGACTAAATGCTCTAAAGAGTGTAAGCTTGGCATGTCCATGTGATCTTGGTTGGGCTGCTTGAAGCGCACATCGTATTTGACAATCAAATCCCCATTAACGCCCTTTTTGCGATCAGCGATGCGCACATAAGGGGCTTTGACTTTGGTGTGATCCAAATTGAAACTCTCTACATTCATTTTCATGTTTTTAACTCCTTTATTCATAAATTGTAATGAAACTTTAGCTTATTTTAGCGAACGCTTGCTCTAAATCTTCTAACAAATCCTGTTCATGCTCAATCCCCACAGACAAGCGCACCAGACCATCTCTGATCCCGGCAGCTTCTCGTTGTGCTTTAGGGATACACGCATGAGTCATTAGCGCTGGAATCCCAACCAAGCTTTCCACCCCGCCCAAACTCTCGCCTAAAATGAATAATTTAAGGCTTTCTACAAAAGCAGTTGCCTCGCTGTCATTTTTGAGGGTGAAAGAGAGCATCCCGCTAAAACCACGCATTTGGGTTTTGGCTAGCTCGTAATTAGGGTGGGTGGGCAAACCCGGGTAATAAACCCTCTCTACTTTAGGGTGTTTTTCTAAAAATTCAGCCACGCAAAGGGCGTTTTTTTGATGGGCTTCCATGCGTAATCCTAGCGTTTTAATCCCTCTTTGCAACAGCCAGCTGTCTTGAGGGCCTAAAACCCCACCGATAGCGTTTTGGAAAAAAGCGATCTCTTGGGCTAGCGCTTCATTATTGGTGGTTACAAGCCCAGCGACTACATCGCTATGCCCGCCTAAATATTTTGTGCCGCTATGCACCACGATGTCCGCTCCTAAAAGAAGCGGGTTTTGGCAATAGGGGGTGGCAAAGGTGTTATCCACGATAGTGAGCAAACCATGATCTTTAGCGGCACTAGCGCATTGCGCTAAATCCGTGATTTTAAGCAAGGGGTTACTAGGGGTTTCTAAATAAAGGGCTTTGGTGTTGGGTTTGATAGCCTTTTTGATTTGGGATATATCGCTAGTGTCTATAATGGTGCAAGAAAGCCCGTTTTTGACAAGCACCTTATTAAACAAGCGGAAAGTCCCCCCATAAACATCATCGCCCAATAACACATGATCGCCTGATTGCAAGAGGGAAAAAACGGCGTGAATCCCGGCTAAACCAGAGGCAAAAGCAAACCCCTTAACCCCCCCTTCTAAATCGGCAATGAGTTCTTCTAAAGCAAAGCGCGTGGGGTTGCCTGAGCGAGAGTACTCATAGCCCTTGTGGCGGCCTATGGCGTCTTGGCGGTAGGTGGAAGTCTGATAAATAGGCACGCTCACTGCCCCCGTTGTCGTGTCTTCACTAATGCCCCCATGGATTAATTTGGTTTGCATGCGCATGGTTTTTCCTTTTGATGAATTTATGAATAGATACCTTTAGAAAGATAACGATCGGCAACATCCGGGAAAATGGTTAAAACCTGGCTGCCTTTGGGGAGGCGTTGCACTTCTTTCAAGGCTGCCGCAAAAGCGGCACCGCTAGAGCTCCCCACTAATAAGCCGTTTTTCTTGGCTAACTTCCTAGTGTAGTTAAAACCCTCTTCATCTGAAATCGTTTCAAAACGATCAATATCCAAGTTTGCGAAAAAAGGAGGAATGAACTCCACGCCAATGCCCTCAATCTCATGAGGCCCAGGCTCTCCTCCATTCAAAATAGAACCCTCCGGCTCCACCCCAATCAAGCGGATATTAGGGATGCGTTCTTTCAAATACCTGGCCGTGCCAGCAAAAGTGCCTCCACTCCCTATCCCGGCTACAAAGCTCGTAAAATTTGTGCCTAATTCTTGGACAATCTCAGGGGCTAGGGTGTGGTAGTAAGCGGCGGGATTGTCAGGGTTTTCAAATTGCAAGGGCAAATAGCTATCAGGGATACTTTCGGCTAACTCTTTACTTTTTTTAATGGCGCCAGAAATCCCCTCGCTAGTAGGCGTGTTGATTACTAAAGCCCCCAAAGCTCTCATGATTTGTTGTTTTTCTGTGCTGAATTTTTCCGGGACAACAAAGATGGTTTTGAGATGGTGCTTGAGCGCAACTAGGGCTAGAGCGATGCCGGTATTGCCTGCGGTAGGCTCAATGATGGTTGTTTTAGAAGTGATTTTGCCTGTTCTAAACCCTTCTTCTATAAGGTATTGGCCTAAGCGATCTTTAACGCTCCCTCCCGGGTTTAAATGCTCCAGTTTGGCGTAAATAGCGGACTTTACGGGAATGGGGTAATCCTTGTTAGTGAATTTAAAAACGGGAGTGCGGCCTATGGCGTCTTGCATTGTGGTGATAATCATCATTCCTCCTATAACAAACAATAAAATTCAATTTTGCGATTATGCCTAAACTCGTTAAATGGAATAAATTTAGGATAAAATGTTGGCTTATTAAGATGGATTGAGAAGTTGATATGAAAAAAATAGAATGGAATGAGGAGCAAAGAAAAGCGTTTCAGGACTTGTTAAGAGAATTTGTAGCGTCAATTGACGCTAAAATGCAAGAGGAAAAACAAACAGGCAGAACTCCAAAAATACCAAAGTATGCTTCATGCCAAAACGGGCTGAACAAGTTTTTAGAGCCATGGGGTTATGCGTGTAAAATCAGTCTTGGCTCTGGGAATTTATCCCATGAGCCATCCATCGCCTTTTGCTGTCAGGATATTTTAGGGGAAGGGTTTGTCAATGGTGAGAAACCAACCCCCAAAAAAGGTTTTTATATTTGGTTTGCTTACTGTTGGCGCAAGAAGGATGCAAAAAGGTTTTATCTTCGCATAGGTCGATCCACAGAGCAAGATGAGGAAAAAGAGCTTTAAAAATGCCAAGCGTATGACAAGATCGTTAAACCTAATGGAGGCGCCCATTATCGAGAGAGCTATGACGATTTAGAAGCCGATCTTGAAAACATTACCAACGATTTTTTACGCTTTGCTAACGAATTTAATCAAATGCCTACTGCGTATCTTGAATTAGAGCCATCTAGCGCAAGCCATTAAAACACCCCCCCATACCAAAAAGAACTCTCTCATAAGGGATTTTCCTAAAATCCCACCAACGCTTTTAAGCTAAACCTTAAAAAAGCTATCGTTTGGTTACAATCAAGTTTTGATATTTGGATTAAAAAACGCTTTGAGTGTTTGTTAGATTTTGCAATCGGTATCCCATTGATAAAAATGAGAAAAGCAAGCGGATTTTGATTAAAACCGCCCGCTTGAAAGAAGTTTTAAAAGCGTTTTTACTCCACTTCCGCATCAATCACATCATCGTCTTTTTTCTTGGGCTGCTCGGCGTTGTTTTTATTCGCCATGGCTTCGCCTAGTTTTTGAGCCGCTTGTGCTAATAATTTCGTTTTGTCTTCAAGCTCCGCTTTAGTAGCGTTATCGTTTTTGATGCAATCTTTAAGAGTGTTAATGGCGTTTTGGATCTCGTTAGCGTCGTTTTCATTCAAATTCGTTTTATGCTCATCAAGGCTCTTTTGGGTTTGGTGCGCCAAACTATCGGCATGGTTTCTCGCTTCAATCACTTCTTTTTTCCTAGCGTCTTCTTCTTTGTGCAATTCAGCGTCTTTAACCATTTTTTCAATCTCGCTATCAGACAACCCACTAGATCCAGAAATTTTAATCTCTTGGCTTTTGCCGGTATTTTTATCTTGCGCTGACACGGTTAAAATCCCGTTAGCGTCAATATCAAAGGTTACTTCAATTTGCGGCACGCCTCTTGGAGCTGGCGCGATGCCTTGCAAATCAAATTTACCCAAAGATTTATTATCCCTTGCCAATTCCCTTTCGCCCTGTAAAACCATAATGGACACAGCGGGCTGGTTGTCTTCAGCGGTTGAGAACACTTGAGATTTTTTCGCAGGAATAGTCGTGCCTCTATCAATCACTTTAGTCATCACGCCCCCTAAAGTTTCAATCCCAAGGCTTAAAGGCGTAACGTCTAATAAAAGCACATCTTTCACATCGCCTTTTAACACGCCCCCTTGAATGCTCGCGCCCACCGCTACAACTTCATCAGGATTGACGCTTTTATTCAACTCTTTGTGGATAAAGGCTTTCACCCTTTCTTGGACTTTAGGGATACGAGTGGAGCCGCCCACCATCACCACTTCTGAAATCTCATTTTTGGTTAGCCCCGCGTCTTTGATCACGCTTTCAATTTTAGAAATCGTTTCTTCCATGAGATCTTCTGTCAAGCTTTCAAATTTAGCCCTAGTGAGTTTTTTAACCAAGTGTTTAGGCCCGGTAGCGTCTGCGGTGATAAAGGGCAAATTGATTTCAGTCTCCATCGCAGAGCTCAATTCTTTTTTAGCGTTTTCAGCCGCTTCTTTCAAGCGTTGCAACGCCATCACATCGTTTTTGATTTCAATGCCCGTTTCGCTTTTAAACTCAGCCGCTAAGAAATCAATCACACGATTGTCAAAATCATCGCCCCCTAAAAACGCATCGCCCCCTGTGGCTAAAACTTCCACGACATTATCGCCTGTTTCTAAAACGGTAACGTCAAAAGTCCCCCCACCCAAATCATAAACCATGATTTTTTCGCTCTCTTTTTTATCCAAGCCATAGGCTAACGCCGCGCTGGTAGGCTCATTGATGATCCTTAAAACATTAAGCCCTGCAATCGTGCCGGCTTCTTTAGTCGCTTTTCTTTGGCTGTCGTTAAAATAAGCCGGAACCGTGATCACCGCTTCCGTAACGCTCTCGCCCAAATAACTTTCAGCGTCTTCTTTGAGCTTCATTAAAATTTTGGCTGAAATCTCTTGAGGGGTATAAACTTTACCCGAAATCTCAATCGCGCAAGCCCCATTCCTATCCACAATTTTATAAGGCAAGCGTTTTTCGGCTTCTTTAGCCTTATCTTCATTAAACATCAAGCCCATGATTCTTTTAATAGAATAAATGGTTTTTTCTGGGTTAGTAACCGCTTGTCTTTTGGCGCTCTCGCCCACTAAAATCTCGCCCTTATCCGTAAAAGCCACAATAGAAGGAGTGGTGTTTTTACCCTCTTTATTTGCAATAATCTTTGCTTCATTGCCTTCATACACCGCCATTGCGGAGTTGGTTGTCCCTAAATCAATTCCAATAACTTTTCCCATGCGTTATCCTTTCTTTTAAAATAAATGTTTTTAATCGTTTTTAGCAATGCTCACCATTGCCGGCCTCAAAACCCTACCCTTATACTTGTAACCCTGTTGCAAAACCTGCACGATTTTCCCGTTTTCTTTTTCTTCGCTTTTGACTTGCATGATTGCATTGTGGAAATTAGGATCAAATTCTTCTAAGCATTCAATCCCCTCAATGCCATGCCTTGCCAAAACTTCATGCAATTTTTCCATCGTAAGCTCCAAGCCTTTGGTTAAAGCGCTCTCTTTATCCACTTCTACAGCACTCTTATGAGCCCCAAGAAGTGCATCAATCACTGGCAATAGATCCAATGCGATCTTTTCATACGCATACTCTAACGCCATGCTCTTGTCTCTTTCTAAGCGCTTTTTCACGTTTTCAAAATCCGCATGCACTCTCAAGTATTTTTCGTGCATTTCTTTATACTTAAGCTCAAAATCTTCCTTGATCTCGCCTTCTTTTTCGCTCGCTTCTTGTTTTTCTTCACCTTGTTGTCCTTTGCAAGCGCAAGCCTTTTGATAAAATTCTGGCTCTTTTGGGCTTAAATCGTGTTCTTGGTTGTGTTCATCTTTCATTATTCCTCCTCAGAAATCGTTTGAAAAAACCCTTCATAATCGCATTCCAATTTCCCCACGCAAAGTAGTTGCATTCGTTTGTTTTGAAATTCTATGGGGCGTGTTACTAGCATGCAATCAGGCTCTATAAAATGCAAACCCTTTTTGAAACGCTCCAAAACCTTACCCCCTAAAATGTCAAAAAATAAAGGGCTGTTTAAAAGCGTTTTTAACCCCATCAGATTAAAGCGTGTGATTTGTGTGTTGGAATACTCCAAACGCTCTAATTGTCTGGCCAAACTCAACGCATTGACAGAAGCAGCGATTAAGCGCACTTCTTTAACGCTCCTGCCCACAAGTTCTAATAAAAACTTCTCCATTTTAACGCTGTAACCCAGCACGCAAGAAAACGCCAAAAAATCCAAAATCAAAAAGCGTTTTTCGCACTCAATGACTCTTTCTAAACGCTCCAAACTGGGTTTTTTTAACAGCGTAAAAAGCCCAAAATTTTCACTTGCACTTTTTAAGCGTTTTTCATTCACCTTTAAAACTTCAAAGTGCAACGACTTGTGCCAATAGTTTTCAAACGCCTTAAAAGTAGGCAATCTAGCGCCGCTAGAATGGGCTTGATGGAGCATGCCTTCTTTAGAAAGGATTTGAAAATAATTCCTGATCGTCGCACAAGATATTTTCAAGTTTGCCAACTCTTTCAAGCGTTTAGAGCTAATGGGTTCTAAAATCTGCAGATAGGTTTTAACAAACGCATCTAACAAACTCTCTTTTTTATTCAAATCAGAACCTACTTTAATTCTTCTTAACATCATTATTTGAAAAATCTCGTCAATCACCATTCTTGATGAAAGAACTCTCGCATTATAGCGCAAAAAGTTAATAATCTATCACTTGTTTTGAAAAAGTGATAAAAATTACCTGATTTTTCTTTAAAGTTTAGTCTGTATCACTAAATTTATTTACTAGAATTAAATTAGGATTTTTTATAGAATTAATTTAATTTAGATCTATTGGGCAACTAATACCTTTTATTAAAAAAACTTGTTATCATGTTAAACATGAACACACACACAAGAGGCATTGACAGCGGGCTGATCCATTCGCTCCAAAGCATTTCATTATCCATGTTTAGAAAGGGTTTTTTTGGGCTTTATCAAGGCTCCATTTCGGCGCGCATTGGTGCTAATCAATTTGTGATCAATAAAAGAAACGCTGTTTTTGATCAATTGAATGAAAACACCTTACTGGTCTTGCATGACAAGATAGATTACCGCTGGAAAGAAGCGAGCCTGGATTCGCCCATTCATGCGAGCGTGTATCGGGAGTTTTTGGACGCTAAATTCATCGCTTACGCACGCCCTCCTTATAGCCTAGCGTATTCCTTGCGCCATAACCGATTGCTCCCTAGGGATTATTTAGGGTATCGTTCTTTGGGCGAAGAAATCGTTATTTTTAACCCCAAAGACTATGACAGCTGGCAAGAAAGAGCGGATACAGAAATTTTACGCCAATTGCAAGAGAGTAAGAAATATTTTGTTTTCATTAAGGGGTGTGGGATTTTTGCCTACCATAGGGAGCTTTCTAAACTCATGGAAGTTTTTGATTTGATTGAAAACTCATGCAAGGTTTTACGATTGGGCGATTTAATGGATTATTGCTATAATGATGATCCACGATTGAGCGTGTAAAAAGCTAAAAAGGATAAAACATGACCATCAACACCCGTTACACCCCTAATTTCACACAGCTCCAAACCTTGAACAATATCAATAATGACGCAACCATAAAGGACAGGAATCAAGCAGAGCAGGATTTACAACAAAGCAGTATTCAAGATGGTTTCAGCCAAGATAATACGCAAAACGCCCCTGATTTTGACCGACTACAAGCTTTAAACGCTATCAATAATGACGGCATAATCAAAGACAGATCCCAAGTTGAGAAAAGCCTTGTTGATGGCGAAAATACCCCTGAAATTTATTCCAACCTAGACACATACGCTTAAAAAGGGGTTTTACCATTCTTTTAAAGCCATTTTGATCGCTTCTATCACGCAATCCATCCCGCCCGCTAAACTAAAAAGCCAGTATTTGTGCGCGTAAATATATTCTAATTGCTTAGCCCTTAATCCGTCTTCATTACTCGTTTTTTTACACACGATTTCAGCGATATGCAATTCCTGGTGGAAGATGTAAGATTGTATCGCATCCATAAAATACGAACTGAATCGCTTGTCATCAAAAAGCTCTTTAACATTATCAATTTCAGCGCTCAAATTTTCTAATTCTTCAAAATCCAACTCTTCTAATTTTTTTTCTTCATGAAGCTTTTCCACTTTTTCTAAAAATTCTGCCACCTTTAAAAACGCTTCTTCAACTTGCGTTTTTTTCTCATTGGCGTATTTGATGATCTCTTCGCATTTTTGCTTGGCGATCTTTAAATTTTTATCTTGCTCTGATTGGGTAGGATAAATAAGATTGATAGGAGGCTTTGGCTTGGACTTATCTATTTTTTCGCACACTTCTTTAAAAGGCATTTCTTTAGTCCCTTTAATCCTAGCCCCCCCTTCAGTAGCGTTAATGACTTCTAGTTTATAGGGCGTGTTGAAAATATCTTTTTCAAAAAATTCTAAGAAAAGTTTCCACACTAAAGTGGTTTCTACTTCCCCATTACCCCCGTATTTTTCTATAAAGATCTTGTCTTTATCTTTTTTAGGCTTGATCTCTCTATCGCCATAAATCGCCCCACTAGCATGGCTGTTACCGCTTTGTGAAAAGCTCAAATCTTGCCCGATAAACACGCATCTTTTGAAACGAGAATGCACTACTAATTCATACGCCATGTTCGCTGCGCTCATGCCTATGCCCACATAACCATACTGGTGCAAATCAAAAAGGTTGGTATAACCAAAGGGGCGGAAACTGAATTGTTTAACCCCTTTTTTAATCGCTTGAATCAATCGTTTATGCACAATGGAAGTCAGAGCAAAAATAACGCCTTCTTGAAAATCTAAGGGGGTTTCTTCGTAAAATTTCGCCGTTAAATCCACCCTTTCTAAAGACAGCACAATATCAGGCTTGATACCGGCTTTAGCTAAAATAGGGAAAGAAGCGTCTATGCAAAAAAGCGTGGCGTAAGGAGCGATTTCTTTTAAAAGGGGGAGTTGTTTGTTCAAACTGGGCCCGGTTGAAACAATAATAGCGGTATCTCTGTTTTTTAAAGCGCTCACAAAATCCACCAAACTAGGGCTTTTGATGACTTCAGGCAAATTAGCGGCATGCTGTTTGATGCCTATAAGCGCGTCTTTAGCGTCATTGCCTACGCTAATAGCGCCATGCTCTAAAGCGCGCGTGAAATGCTGGTTGATTTCTATCATTTGATGAGAGTATCGTTCATAATAAGCGTTAAAAAGTTTTAAATCATACATTCTTGCGTATAAACGAGATTTTTTATCCATATCAAACAATGAAGCGATCATGTTGTAATGGCAAAAAGCCGCATGCAATAAAATCAAACGATTTTCTAAAATCTCAGTGGAAAAATCCAAAAGATTCAACACAATGAAAATAACCTCTATTTCAGGCTCAATGACCACCAAGCGTTTTAAATTTTCATTGCCTAAAAGCAAGCGATAAAACACCCCATTACCCAAGCCAAAATAATACAAATAAGGATAAAGCATGTGAATTTCGCTATTTTTGTATAGCTCTAAGCTTGAATCTAGCGGGCTTTTTTCAAATAAGGGCGTGTTTGTTTCTTTATCTAAGAGGTTGAAATTCGCGCTATCATTCCCTAAAAACACTTCGTATTTTTTGTTTTCTTTAATGGCTTTGAGCTTTGCGAACAAAAGAGGGTCTTTTTTGAAAAGAGCTTGTAAGTTTTTTTGATAAATATCCATCATTCTAACTTATAAAAATAACTGATAAAAAGGGCTAACGCCCCTTTGAATTAAAAGGGCTGTTATTGTAAAAGCCTTAAGACATTCTGTTGCACCGCATTCGCTTGCGCCATAGCAAAACTCCCGCTTTGCGCCAAAATATTGTATTTAGAAAAGTTCGCGCTCTCTTCAGCAAAATCCACATCCCTGATTTGAGATTCAGCCGCTTTAACATTCACTTGGGTTACAGAAATATTATTAATGGTTGTAACCAATTCCATTTGCACCGAACCCATATCCGAGCGGATCTTGTCTAATTGCGTGCGCGCTGAATCCGCCATATCCATCACAATCATCGCTCCTTTAAGGCTTGTTACCCCAGCCCCTATACCTTGAGAATTGGTTTCAGCTTGCGCGCCATTAGCGTTCGCTCCAGCTGCTGAAGCCACATTCGCATCAAAAATGCCCCTAACCGCTCTCAAATTCACGGTGTATTCTGCCACCCCTTGAGCGGAATGAAAGCCCACATGACTAAAATTCACACCGCTCACGATGATGTCTCTAGCGTCGGTCCTGGTCAAGGTTAAGCGCCCAATAACCGCATGCTGTGTCCCAGAAATCCCTGCAAAATTCCCTCCCCCAAAAACCTGACCGCTCGCGCTCGCTGCATGCACAGAAATCGCGCGCCCGTCAATGGAGTGCAAATTAATGCGCCCTTGAATATCCAAGCTCGCTTCCACGCCGGTGCGATCTTTGACGGAGTTAATGGCGTTAGTCAACCTCCCGTCAGCGTCGTTTTTATGCACATCATTCACGGTCCCAATTTCTACGCCATTAATGGTGAGTTCTCTCACAGTTCCTGATTGCACGGGAGTGCCGCCGGTGGCCATGACATTATAAGACGCCCTAACGCCTAAAGTGTTAGAAAAGCGGTTGATGATTTCGCTTAACGCTCCAATCCCTGTGCCAGCACTTGTAGAAATACGCACGGTTTCAATCTTATAATCATTCACGCCATTGACTTGTTTGAAATTCAATCCCACTTCAGTCAAGTTTTGCGCGGCTGCGCTAGCGAGCATGCCTTCACCGCTAAAAGAAGAGGTTTCCATGCGCACATGCCCAATTTTATCCGAACTCGTTGAGCCAATAGACGCCTTAACCGTGGTGTTAGAATACGCGCCAATTTGAAATTCTTTGTTAGAAAAACTTCCTGAAAGCATTTGTTGGCCGTTAAAGCTTGTGGTGTTAGCGATATTGTCTAGTTCTTCTAACAACCTTTGAATATCGCTCTGGAGCGCTCTTCGGCTTTCTAAAGTTTGCCCGTCTTGAGCGGCTTGAACGGCTTTGGTTTTAATGGTGTCTAAGATTTTGATTTGCTCATCCATCGCTTTGTCTGCGGTTTGAACCATACCAATAGCGTCATTAGCGTTGCGAATCGCCTGGCCTAAATTCGCGCTTTGACTCCTTAAGCTATCAGCGATCGCCATCCCACTAGAATCGTCAGCGGCTTTATTGATCCTAAGCCCTGAGCTTAACTTTTCAAGCGAGCTTGAAAGGTCTCTGTTGTTTTGAACCCCTACCGCATGAGAAGTTAAAGCGGCGATATTGGTATTTATCCTAAAACTCATGTTTGCATCCTTTGCATAGATATTTGCTGTTAGTCAAGCAAAGGGTGTTCCAACTCTTTGATTTTTAGCGCCGTTATAGAATTTTATGGTTTAATGAATCGTTTAGTCAAAATTCTATGCTACAATCATTCATTAATAGGTATAAACATTCCATTAAAGGCGTTCAATGAAGCACCTTATTATCGTAGAATCCCCCGCAAAAGCCAAAACCATTAAAAATTTTTTGGATAAAAATTACGAAGTCATCGCCTCTAAAGGGCATGTTAGGGATTTATCCAAATTCGCTTTAGGCATTAAGATTGATGAAACAGGCTTCACTCCTAATTATGTCGTGGATAAAGACCATAAAGAGCTTGTCAAACAGATCATAGAGCTTTCTAAAAAGGCATCTACCACCTACATCGCTACCGATGAAGACAGAGAAGGGGAAGCGATAGGCTATCATGTGGCATGTTTGATTGGAGGGAAATTGGAGAGCTATCCTAGGATTGTTTTTCATGAGATCACGCAAAATGCGATTTTAAACGCTCTAAAAACCCCACGAAAAATTGACATGTCTAAGGTCAATGCCCAACAAGCCAGGCGTTTTTTAGATCGGATCGTGGGTTTTAAGCTCAGCTCGTTGATTTCATCAAAAATCACTAAAGGCTTGAGCGCTGGGCGGGTGCAAAGTGCGGCTTTAAAGCTTGTGATTGATAAAGAAAGGGAAATCAAAGCTTTTAAGCCTTTAACCTACTTCACGCTAGACGCTTACTTTGAGCCGCATTTAGAAGCGCAACTCATCAGCTATAAGGGCAACAAACTCAAAGCCCAAGAGTTGATTGATGGAAAAAAAGCTCAAGAAATTAAAAACGAATTAGAAAAAGAAAGCTACACTATCTCTAGTATCGTTAAAAAATCTAAAAAATCCCCCACACCGCCCCCTTTCATGACTTCTACTTTACAGCAAAGCGCTTCCAGTCTTTTAGGCTTTTCGCCCACAAAAACCATGAGTATCGCTCAAAAATTATATGAAGGCGTAGCCACCCCACAAGGGGTTATGGGGGTGATCACTTACATGAGAACTGATAGCTTGAATATCGCTAAAGAGGCTTTAGAAGAAGCGAGAGCTAAGATTTTAAAAGACTATGGCAAAGACTACTTGCCCCCTAAAGCCAAAGTCTATTCCAGCAAGAATAAAAACGCCCAAGAAGCCCATGAAGCGATCAGACCCACTTCTATTGTTTTAGAGCCAAACGCTTTAAAAGACTACCTTAAGCCTGAAGAATTAAAGCTCTATACTTTAATTTACAAACGCTTTTTAGCTTCTCAAATGCAAGACGCTCTTTTTGAAAGCCAAAGCGTGGTTGTGGCTTGCGAAAAAGGCGAGTTTAAAGCTAGCGGCAGAAAACTCCTTTTTGATGGCTATTATAAAATTTTAGGCAATGACGATAAGGACAAATTGCTCCCCAATTTGAAAGAAAACGATCCTATTAAATTAGAAAAACTAGAGAGCAACGCTCATGTTACAGAACCTCCAGCGCGCTATTCAGAAGCGAGCTTGATTAAAGTTTTAGAAAGTTTAGGCATAGGCAGGCCCAGCACCTACGCCCCAACGATTTCCCTTTTACAAAACAGAGACTACATCAAGGTAGAAAAAAAGCAAATCAGCGCTTTAGAGAGCGCTTTTAAAGTGATAGAAATTTTAGAAAAGCATTTTGAAGAAATCGTGGATTCCAAATTCAGCGCTTCTTTAGAAGAAGAACTTGACAATATCGCTCAAAATAAAGCCGACTACCAGCAAGTTTTAAAGGACTTTTACTACCCTTTTATGGATAAAATTGAAGCCGGGAAAAAGAATATCATCTCTCAAAAAGTGCATGAAAAAACCGGCCAATCATGCCCTAAATGTGGGGGGGAATTAGTCAAAAAGAATAGCCGTTATGGGGAGTTTATCGCTTGCAACAATTACCCTAAATGCAAATATGTCAAACAGACTGAAAACGCTCACGATGGAGCCAATCAAGAATTGTGCGAAAAATGCGGAGGGGAAATGGTGCAAAAATTCAGCAGAAATGGGGCGTTTTTAGCTTGCAACAACTACCCTGAATGCAAAAACACCAAATCGTTAAAAAATACCCCTAACGCCAAAGAAACAATAGAAGGCGTGAAATGCCCAGAATGCGGAGGGGATATTGCCTTAAAAAGGAGTAAGAAAGGCTCGTTTTATGGCTGTAACAATTACCCTAAATGCAATTTTTTATCCAACCATAAGCCCATCAACAAGCGTTGCGAGAAATGCCATTATTTAATGAGTGAAAGAATCTATCGCAAAAAAAAGGCGCATGAATGCATTAAATGTAAAGAACGCGTGTTTTTAGAGGAAGATAATGGCTAAAGAAAATCCGCCTGTCGTTTTTGGGCCTGTTTTATCCAGGCGTTTTGGGAAGTCTTTGGGCGTGGATTTATCGCCCTCTAAAAAACAATGCAATTACAATTGCATTTATTGCGAGTTGGGTAAAGCCAAGCCAATTGAGTGCATGGAAGAAGTGATCAAAGTAGAAACCTTGATTAACGCCATTCAAAACGCCCTAAACAACCTTGCTACCCCCATTGATGTTTTAACCATTACCGCTAATGGCGAACCCACTCTATACCCTCATTTATTAGAGCTTATCCAAAGCATCAAGCCTTTTTTAAAGGGCGTTAAAACTTTGATTTTAAGCAACGGCTCACTCTTTTATGAGCCAAAAGTCCAGCAAGCCTTAAAGGAATTTGACATTGTTAAATTTTCTTTAGACGCTATTGATTTGAAAGCCTTTGAAAGAGTGGATAAGCCTTATTCTAAAGACATTAACAAGATTTTAGAGGGGATTTTGCGCTTTTCTCAAATCTATCAGGGGCAACTAGTGGCTGAAGTGCTGTTAATCAAGGGCGTGAATGATAGCGCGAACAACTTAAAACTCATCGCCTCCTTTTTAAAACAAATCAATATCGCTAGAGTGGATTTAAGCACCATAGACAGACCCTCAAGCTTTAAAGCCCCTAAATTAAGCGAAGATGAATTATTAAAATGTTCTTTATTTTTTGAAGGGCTTTGCGTGAGTTTGCCTAAACGATCCATTACTCAAGCTAAAAAATTGATTTCTTGCGATGCGGACGAATTGCTCGCTTTAATTTCCAGACGCCCTTTAAGCACAGAAGAAGCCCCCCTAATCTTAGATCCTAACACCTTTAAACATTTAGAAACTTTATTAAACCATAAGCAAATTACGATTAAAAAAGTCGGCTCTTTGGAGTTTTATTGCGCGTTTTAACCTCCATTGTAACCTGTAGTTTTACCTTATTTTGGGGATAGCTTAAGCTTTTAAATAAGGATCTCTTTTATTATCAAGATAACGCTACCATAAAAATGTTTTCAAAAGCCGACAGATCATTAAAAACTTGGCGTAATGTTTTAATCCCTACATCCTTTTACTATAACCATAACCCGCTTTTTCTACTTTTTTCTCGGTATTAGCAGCTGCTTCTATTTCTTTATTAATATCAGCAACGATGTTTTGAATGATTGAAAAGCTTTGAGAGGTTGAAAGGTGGGCTTGTGGGTCTGTTTTTAAATGCCTCATTTCAAGCATTTTAGCTTGAGCTTTAGAGCGTATTTTTAAATTTTCTTTTTGCCATTCTTCTGTAACATTAAAATCTCTAGGATCTAGTTCTAAATAAGCGATAGAACTTGGTTTATAAAAATCCACTTGTTTAGCGATAGCTTTTTGTGAATAGGGCAGAGATTCCAGCTCTTTTTGCAAATAAGCTATAAACTCTTGCGCTTTTGATCCTCTTTGAGAGCGAGGTTGTTTAGAGTTTGGGAGGTGTTTTGGCTGGATAGGGGTTTGATTGGTTTTTGCAGGTTTAGGGGTTTTGCATTCAGCTTCTATTTCTATAGCAATACCAGTAGTAATACCGGTCTTAATTCTTGCTTTTTTAATAAACAATTGGCCATGTTTTTCTTGGCAATTTTGTTCTGTTTCTTTAATGAAATCTTTCTGTTCTTTAATCAAATCTCTTTGTGTATTAATTGTCTTTTGTTTTTGCTGTTCTAACTCTATCTCACTCTTATTTGCTTTTTGTTTTTCTTGTTCTGTCTTTTGTCTTTCTTGTTCTGCTTTTATTTGACTATTAGCGAGTTCTATCCCACTCTTGTTTGTTTTCTGTCTTTCTTGTTCCAATTCTATCCCACTCTTATTTGCTTTTTGTTTTTCTTGTTCTGTCTTTTGCTTTTCTTGTTCTAGTTCTATTTGTTCACTAACATCACCAGCACTACAAGCGGCCAATAATAAACTTGTCGCTATTGTTAATCCTGAATATTTCCACCAATTGATTTGATTTTCTTTTTCAGCTTGTTTGGATTTATCCTGGACTTTATCGTCCAATTCTTTTGCTTTCTTGCACACAACATGGGTCAATACTACTAATGCCGCATTGCTTTTCTTGGGGTGTTTTTTTACAAGTTCTCTAACTTTCTTTGCAATCTTTGTAAAAAACCCACCAATTGATCTGATTATATTTGTAATGGCATTCGCTTGTTTAAAATGAGTCTCTTTGTTTGTCTTTGTGTTAGCCATCTCTGTGTTCTTGCCAACCTTATTTGTTTTTCCTGTTTTTACTGATTCCATTACCAACCTTTTTTCAAAAAACAATCCCACTTTTCAAAATTATATCATGGAAACTAATACGAAAAACCCACTCAAGTTAGATCAACCCCTTTATTATCAATGCGCAGTTAAGCCATGGTCTTTCAATTCTTTTTCTAACTTGGCTACGGCGTTCCAAGTGGGGATCACGCTATCAGGGTTTAAAGAAATGGAAGTGATGCCCTCTTTGACTAAAAACTCTGTCACTTCAGGGTAATCGCTTGGGGCTTGCCCGCAAATCCCGCAATATTTGTTGTGCCTTTTACAAGCTTCAATCGCTTTTTTAAACATTTTTAGCATCGCTTCATTCCTTTCATCAAAGACATGGCTGACTAACTCGCTGTCTCTATCCACGCCTAAAGTGAGCTGGGTTAAATCGTTTGATCCAATAGAAAAGCCATCAAACAAGCTTAAGAAATCATCAGCCAAAATGACATTCACCGGCAATTCACACATGATATAAATTTCAAGCCCGTTTTTACCGGATTCTAAATTGTTTTTTCTTAAGATTTCTAGGACTTTTTTACCCTCTTCAATGGTGCGCAAAAAAGGGATCATCACTTTCATGTTCGTTAAGCCCATTTCTTCTCTCACTAACGCTAAGGCTTCACACTCCCACGAAAACGCTTCATTATAGCTCTCTGAATAATACCGACTAGCCCCCCTATAGCCAAGCATGGGGTTTTCTTCATTAGGCTCATAGCTAGAGCCGCCAAGCATGCGCATGTATTCATTGGATTTGAAATCGCTCGTCCTTACAATGACAGGTTTAGGGTAAAACGCCGCGCTGATCATGCCAATGCCTTCAGCGATTTTTTTCACAAAAAAATCTTTAGGGTTAGCATAGCCTGCCATAAGGTTTTCAATTTCATTTTTTTCTTTCACGCTTTTTTTGTGGTGCAAATCCACTAAGGCTAAGGGGTGGGCTTTGATTTGATTTAAAATAATCATTTCCATTCTAGCTAGCCCTACGCCGTGATTAGGGAGCTGAGAAAAGCTAAAGGCTTTTTCAGGGTTTCCAATATTGATGTAAATTTTTGTTTGAGTTTCTTGCATGTTGGAAAGCTCCACCCTTTCAATTTCATGCTCATAAATGCCCGCATACACATAGCCCTCTTCACCCTCAGCGCAAGAAACCGTGATTTCCATGCCGGTATAAAGGCTATCAGTCGCCCCGCTCACCCCAACAATAGCTGGCACGCCAATTTCTCTAGCCACAATAGCGGCATGGCAAGTGCGCCCTCCACGATTAGTAATAACCGCGCTCGCTTTTTTCATGCAAGGCTCCCAATCTGGGTCGGTGTTATCCGTAACTAAAATTTCGCCCTCTTTAAAAGAATTCATGTGTTCCAAATCATTGATGATGCGCACTTTCCCTGAGCCAATTTTACTCCCAATCGCTCTGCCTTGTAAGATAATCTCTTTCTTTTCGTTAGGGTTTTTGAATTTGAATTTTTCAAAGACTTGATTTTCTTCTTTACTTTTTTGGCTTTGAACGGTTTCTGGGCGCGCTTGAACGATAAAGATTTCCCCACTATCGCCATCTTTAGCCCATTCTATATCCATAGGGCGGTATTGTTTGGCTTCTTTAGAGTAATGTTTTTCAATTTCAATGGCGTATTTGGCTAAAATCAGCACATCTTCATCGCTCAATGAAAAGGATTGCCATTCTTTTTTGGTGGTTTTAATGTTTCTGGTAGGGTGTTCGCTCCCTCTTGGGGCATAGACCATTTTTTGCGTTTTATTGCCGAGTTGGCGTTTGATAATGGGGCGTTTGTTTTGTTCTAAAGTGGGCTTAAACACATAAAATTCATCAGGGTTTATCGTGCCTCCCACCACATTTTCGCCTAACCCCCACGCTGAAGTGATAAACACTGCGTCTTTAAAACCGGTTTCAGTGTCAATAGAAAACATCACGCCCGCACTGCCTTTATCCGCTCGCACCATTTTTTGCACCCCCACACTCAAGGCGACTTTTAAATGATCAAACCCACGACTCGCTCTATAACTAATCGCTCTATCGGTAAAAAGCGACGCTAAACAGGATTTGATATAGTGGATCAATTCTGTTTTACCCTTAATGTTTAAATAAGTGTCTTGTTGCCCGGCAAAAGAAGCGTCCGGCAAATCTTCTGCAGTAGCGGAACTCCTTACAGCCACATCGGCTTCTTTCATGTGGTATTGCTGGCTTAAAATCTCATAAGCTTGAAAAATCTCATCTCTTAAATCGCTAGGAAAAGGCGTGCCAAAAATAAGCTCTCTGATTTGTTTGGAGCGGATTTTTAACACATCAATTTCGGTGGCATCAACATTTTCTAAAAGCTCTATGATTTTTTGTTTAGCCCCCCCTTGCTCTAAAAGATACCAATACGCTTCGCTCGTGATCGCAAAGCCATCAGGCACTTTAATACCAATTGGCACTAATTCTTGAAACATCTCGCCAATGCTAGCGTTCTTGCCCCCAACCAGATTCACATTCTTATTGTTCAACTCTTTGAAAAACTTGATATATCGCACAAAACTCCCTTAAAATGATCATTAAGTCTCTTAAAACATAAAATATAATAATGATAGCATGATAGAGCTTTAGTTTTAGCCAGTTTGTATTCTAAGCTTTTTAATAAGAGAGTGTATTCTTTTTGGTTTATGATTTTATTGTATAATGAGCGGTTAGTTAGGTATTTTGAATAGAAAGGGTAGTTTTGTATAGGCGGTTATTGTTGAATTTGTTTTGTATGGTATTTTTACAAGCGTGTTTAAAGCCTATGAGCGACCCTAAAGCTGAGAAAGTGGATTCGCAAGTGCAATGCGGGTTTGGATCAAAAGATTGCTGAATTTTAAGGTTTGAAGAAAGGAAACATAAGTTTTAAAGAATGAGTGCGGAACTGATTGCTGTTTATAAAGACGAGCAAATAATAGATTTAGAGAACGCGAAAGTCTTAGGACTGAGCGATGGGATCAAAGCGTTAAAAGGGAGTGAGCCGATATTTTTTGATGATTCGCCTTTGGCTTTAGAGGTGATCAGGCATTCATGCGCGCATTTGCTTGCGCAAAGCTTGAAAGCCCTTTATCCGGACGCGAAATTTTTTGTAGGCCCTGTGGTAGAAGAGGGGTTTTATTACGATTTCAAGACCGCTTCAAAAATCAGCGAAGAGGATTTGCCTAAAATTGAAGCGAAAATGAAAGAGTTTGCGAAGTTGAAACTCGCTATCACTAAAGAGACTTTAACCAGAGAGCAAGCCTTGGAGCGTTTTAAGGGCGATGAATTAAAGCATGCGGTGATGAGTAAAATCAGTGGCGATGCGTTTGGCGTGTATAAACAAGGCGAGTTTGAAGATTTGTGTAAGGGGCCTCACCTCCCAAACACCCGTTTTTTAAACCATTTCAAGCTCACTAAATTGGCCGGGGCTTATTTGGGTGGCGATGAAAACAATGAAATGCTCATTAGAATCTATGGCATCGCTTTTGCCACCAAAGAGGGCTTAAAAGACTATCTTTTCCAAATAGAAGAAGCGAAAAAACGAGATCACAGAAAGCTAGGCGTGGAGCTAGGGCTTTTTAGTTTTGATGATGAGATAGGGGCGGGCTTGCCTTTATGGCTGCCTAAAGGGGCAAGGCTTAGGAAGCGCATTGAAGATTTATTGAGCAAGGCGTTACTTTTAAGAGGCTATGAGCCGGTTAAAGGCCCTGAGATTTTAAAGAGCGATGTGTGGAAAATCAGCGGGCATTATGACAACTATAAAGAAAACATGTATTTCACCACGATTGATGAGCAAGAATACGGCATAAAGCCTATGAACTGCGTGGGGCATATTAAAGTCTATCAAAGTGCTTTACACAGCTATAGAGATTTGCCTTTAAGGTTTTATGAATACGGCGTGGTGCATCGGCATGAAAAAAGCGGCGTGTTGCATGGGCTTTTAAGGGTTAGGGAATTTACCCAAGACGATGCGCATATTTTTTGTTCTTTTGAACAGATCCAAAGTGAAGTGAGCGCGATTTTAGATTTCACACATAAAATCATGAAAGCGTTTGGTTTTAGCTATGAAATGGAATTATCCACAAGGCCGGCTAAATCCATAGGCGATGATAAAGTTTGGGAAAAGGCTACTAACGCTTTAAAAGAAGCCCTAAAAGAGCACCGCATTGATTATAAGATTGATGAAGGGGGAGGGGCTTTCTATGGGCCTAAGATTGACATTAAAATCACTGACGCTTTAAAGCGTAAATGGCAGTGCGGCACGATCCAAGTGGATATGAATTTGCCTGAACGCTTCAAGCTCGCTTTCACTAATGAGTATAATCACGCTGAGCAGCCGGTGATGATCCACAGAGCGATTTTAGGCTCGTTTGAAAGGTTCATTGCGATTTTGAGCGAACATTTTGGGGGGAATTTCCCTTTCTTTGTCGCGCCCACTCAAATCGCTCTCATCCCTATTAATGAAGAGCATCATGTTTTTGCTTTGAAATTAAAAGAGGCACTAAAAAAGCGCGATATTTTTGTAGAAGTGTTGGATAAAAACGACAGCTTGAATAAAAAGGTGCGATTAGCCGAAAAGCAAAAAATCCCTATGATTTTAGTGTTAGGGAATGAGGAAGTGGAGACCGAAATTTTATCCATTAGAGACAGAGAAAAACAAGCTCAATATAAAATGCCCTTAAAGGAGTTTTTAAACATGGTTGAATCTAAGATGCAAGAGGTTAGTTTTTGAGTAGGAACGAAGTGTTGTTAAACGGAGACATTAATTTTAAAGAAGTGCGTTGCGTGGGCGATAATGGCGAAGTGTATGGGATTATTTCTTCCAAAGAAGCGCTCAATATCGCTCAAAATTTAGGTTTGGATTTGGTTTTGATTTCAGCGAGCGCGAAACCTCCCGTGTGTAAGGTGATGGATTATAATAAATTCCGCTACCAAAATGAAAAGAAAATCAAGGAAGCCAAGAAAAAGCAAAAGCAAATTGAAATCAAAGAGATCAAGCTTTCCACTCAAATCGCGCAAAACGATATTAACTATAAAGTCAAGCATGCGAGAGAATTTATTGAATCCAATAAGCATGTCAAATTCAAGGTGGTTTTAAAGGGTAGGGAGAGTCAAAACTCAAAAGCCGGGCTTGATGTGCTTTTTAGGATCCAAACGATGATGCAAGATTTAGCCAATCCTGAAAAAGAGCCAAAAACCGAGGGGCGTTTTGTTTCGTGGATGTTTGTGCCTAAGGCTAAAGAAGCCACCAAAAACGAAAAGAAAACTAAAGAAAATAACCCGCCTTTTAATCGTATTAACCTTATGAAAGGAGAAAATCATGCCAAAAATGAAGACTAATCGCGGCGCGTCTAAGCGTTTCAAAGTTAAAAAAAACTTGATTAAGCGTGGCAGCGCTTTTAAAAGCCATATTTTGACTAAAAAAAGCCCTAAGCGTAAAGCCAATTTAAACGCGCCAAAACATGTGCATCACACTAACGCGCATTCTGTCATGTCGTTGCTTTGCAGGGCTTAGGAATGCTCATTAGAAAGTGGAGTTAATCCCCTTATTTAAGGGAAAGTCGTTTGAAAAACGCACCTAAAAATATTTTAAAAAGAAAGGTAAAGAAATGAGAGTTAAAACAGGCGTTGTGCGCAGAAGACGCCATAAAAAAGTCTTAAAACTCGCTAGAGGGTTTTATAGTGGCAGAAGAAAGCATTTTAGAAAGGCTAAAGAACAGCTTGAAAGGAGCATGTATTACGCCTTTAGGGATCGCAAACAAAAGAAAAGAGAGTTCAGGAGTTTGTGGGTGGTAAGGATTAATGCGGCTTGCAGAATGCATGAAACAAGTTATTCGCGTTTCATGCATGCCTTAAAAGTGGCTAATATTGAATTAGACCGCAAGGTTTTAGCAGACATGGCGATGAATGACATGCAAGCCTTTAAGAGCGTGTTAGAGAGCGTGAAAGAGCATCTTTAATCTCTATTGGCTGTTAGGTTTTAGTTTTAGCCTAAAAAAGGTGAGAGGATTTAGGACTTTTTACTAAAAAGTTCCTAAAATTGATTTTTGTTTCAATTTATTCTCATTCAATCGCTATATTTAATCAAAAAGAAAGCAATTTTATAGTAGAATGTAGCATTTAGAACTCAAGTAGAGAAAATGTAGAAGGAAGGAATACATGAAGAAATCTGTTATAGTAGGTGCTATCTCTCTAGCAATGACAAGCTTATTGTCAGCAGAGACCCCTAAGCAAGAAAAAGCTATTAAGACTAGCCCTACGAAAAAAGGTGAAAGAAATGCTGCTTTTATAGGGATTGATTACCAGTTGGGTATGCTTAGCACTACCGCTCAAAATTGTTCCAATGGCAATTGTAATGGTAATCAAAGTGGGGCTTATGGCTCTAACACGCCCAACATGCCCACAGCGTCAAACCCCACAGGAGGGCTTACCCATGGCGCTCTAGGGACTCGTGGGTATAAGGGCTTAAGCAACCAACAATACGCTATCAATGGTTTTGGTTTTGTTGTAGGGTATAAGCATTTTTTCAAGAAATCCCCGCAATTTGGAATGCGTTATTACGGATTCTTTGATTTTGCAAGCTCTTATTATAAGTATTACACTTATAACGATTATGGCATGAGAGACACTCGCAAGGGTTCTCAAAGTTTCATGTTTGGCTATGGGGCTGGCACAGATGTGTTGTTTAACCCAGCTATTTTCAATCGTGAGAACTTGCATTTTGGGTTTTTTCTTGGCGTTGCGATTGGTGGCACCTCTTGGGGTCCAACAAACTATTATTTTAAGGACTTAGCTGATGAATACAGAGGGAGTTTCCACCCATCAAATTTTCAGGTCTTAGTTAATGGCGGGATTCGCTTAGGCACTAAACACCAAGGTTTTGAAATTGGCTTGAAAATCCAAACCATTCGCAACAATTACTATACCGCTAGCGCGGATAATGTGCCTGAAGGGACTACTTATAGATTCACCTTCCACCGCCCCTATGCCTTTTATTGGCGTTACATTGTAAGCTTTTAAGGTGTTTTAGGGTTAATTTATGGGGGGGTATAGAAAAGGGCTTTTGCTCTTTATGGCCTTTTATGACTTTCTTGTATCAAAGCCGTTGTTTAATCAATACGGCTACTTGGCAAAAATTAAAGCACAATCCTTACAAGCAATTGAACTCACCAACAACCGCCACAAACAAATCTTTGAAAAATCAAAAATGAGTTCATTATTTTTAAAAATAAGGGATATTAGGTTAGCTGTTTTAATGGGGTGCTGATCATAAAATCTAAAAATCAATTGGCTATTAAAGCGCTATAAGTTATCTTTAATCAATCAGATGATAGAATTTATTTCTTATTTTTGAATTGGGAGCATTTGATGAAAAAATTGGCGTTTTCTTTATTATTTACAGGGACTTTTTTGGGGCTTTTTTTGAATGCGAGCGATTTTAAGAGCATGGATGATAAGCAACTATTAGAGCAAGCAGGGAAAGTTGCTCCTAGCGAAGTTCCAGAGTTTCGTGCAGAAATCAATAAGCGATTAGCAGTGATGAAAGAAGAAGAGCGTAAAAGTTATAAAGCGGATTTTAAAAAAGCGATGGATAAAAATTTAGCTTCTTTAAGCCAAGAAGATCGCAACAAGCGTAAAAAAGAAATTCTTGAAGCGATTGCTAACAAAAAGAAAACAATGACCATGAAAGAATACCGCCAAATGGGGTTGGATTTGCATGATTGCGCATGTGAAGGCCCTTTTCATGATCATGAGAAAAAGGGAAAAAAAGGGAAACAACCAAGCCATCATAAGCATTAATGCTTAAGGTGCGCTGACTTTTTTTGATTTTTGTAAAACCACGCCGTAAGTTTCTAGCTTTTGGCTATGGGGATATAAGGCGTTTTCGTGTTATAATTCTATCATAGCGTTTGGGCACTTAAAATAGAGGCTACCTGCTTGGTGGGCGGGCTTTATTGATTCTGAAATCCTTTAGCTGTGAAGGGCATGCCAGTTTTTTAGAGTTAAAGTTTTTGGAGTGTTTGTATTTTTTGGATATTTATAGTATCATACCCAATAGTAAAGACCCTTTGAAAGCCTGTATTTTAAGATGACTAAAATGGCTTGAATTCTAGGTGGTTTTTTATCAATAGAAGAAATTTCAAAAGAGAGCTTATGAAGAACAATATCTATTTTTGTTGCGGTTATATATTAATTAGGAGTTTGGTGTGAAACGGATTTTATTTTTTTTAGTAGCTACGACTTTTTTGTTGAGAGCAGAAACGGATTCTGCCACTATTAACACTACAATTGATCCCAATGTTATGTTTTCTGAAAGCTCCACAGGGAATGTGAAAAAAGACCGCAAAAGGGTTTTAAAGAGTATGGTTAATTTGGAAAAAGAGCGCGTGAAGAATTTTAACCAGTATTCTGAAACCAAGATGAGTAAGGGCGACTTATCCGCTTTTGGAGCTTTCTTTAAGGGGAGTTTGGAAAGTTGTGTGGAGCAAAAGGTTTGTTATTATGAGCATAAAGATGGTAAGGTTTCTTTTGTGGTGAATGACAGGGAGAAGTTTTATAAACATGTGCTTAAAGACTTAGGGACAGAGCTTTCACTCCCTTTGTTTAACTGGCTTTACAAAGGCTCGGATTTTGGGGCTTTGCATGAGCAGTTTGGGGATATGTATGATGGGTATATCAAATATTTGATCAGCATGGTTAGAGTAAGCCAAAAAGAAAAGGCTAGAAAACTAGATGCAGTCACTCTTAAAAAAATGGAAGATCAAGCTGAAAAAGACACTAAGGCAGCGTTTCAAAAGAGGAGCAGTGGGGAGCTTGAAAGCCATACTGATAGCCCTGAATTTATAAGCTCTTCTAAGAGGACACAGAATGCTTCTAATCCGGATCTAGATTCTACGACTAATGCTAATGCGCTCAAAGAAACAGCTTCAAAAGAGCCAGAAATTTCTTCCAAAAAAGAGAAAAAGTCTAAGAAAAAACGCCGCCTTTCAAAGAAAGAAAGGCAACAACAAGCCTTGCAACAAGAGTTTGAAAGGCAAATTAGTGACTCTAGTAAGTAATATAGCAAAATAATCAGCTTGCCTTTTAGGGGGCTTAAAATAAATCTCTTAAGCACTCCTTTTTAGGCTTTATATTTAGGCGTTTAGCTCCCTATCGCTCTGTCTTGTGTTAGGACTATCTTTTTTAAAAACCACCGCTTTTTTAAAATCTTTAGACTTTAAGCTTTTTGGCTTTTTTTGCGGTAAGCTTAAGGTTTTGTTACGCAAAAATCTTTGAAATATAGCGATTGATAGAGCTAAACATAACCCTAAGACATTCCAACGCATTTTATAGAGCGTGTAAAAATTTTTAATGGAGTATTGGTAATCAAATTGATGCCTTTTGAGTGTTTTTACAATCAAAATAAAAGAGCCTGCACCAACAAGCTTTCTCATATAACGCGCTCTTATGGGGTTAGGGGGATTTAGTTTTGGGGTTGTAGGGGAATATTTCCAAATGCCTCCTATCCCCTTATGGGTTTAAATAAACTTTTTGCTATAAAATGGAAAACGATGGAATAACGCTTTAAAACCCTATTAAAATTTTTGAAGGATATTAAAGTTGGAAAAGCTTGTTCGCATTTGATAAAAACAAAGCCTTTTTTTAGGAACTTAAAACCCCTAAAGCTTAGATTTATCCTTTAGCATTTTAAGGTTTTGGCTAACCCCCCTAACGAAGTTTCTTTGTATTTTTCATTCATGTCTTTTCCGGTCGCATACATCGTAGCGATCACTTCATCCAGGCTCACTTTAGGCTTGTATTCATCTTCTAGGGCCAGTTTAGAAGCGCTGATCGCTTTGATCGCTCCTAAAACATTGCGCTCAATGCAAGGGATTTGCACCAAGCCCCCCACCGGATCGCATGTCAATCCTAAATGGTGCTCCATAGCGATTTCGCTAGCGATTAAAACCTGTTGCGTGGTCGCTTGGCACAAATGGGCTAACCCCCCCGCAGCCATAGAGCTTGCCACACCAATTTCAGCCTGACACCCCGCTTCTGCGCCGCTCAAGGAAGCGTTTTTCTTGTAAAGATAGCCAATCGCCGCGCTAGTGAGTAAAAAATCATTGATAGATTTTTGCGATAAATTTTCAAACAAATGGTTTTTAGCGTATAAAAGCACGCTTGGCACCACCGCGCACGCTCCATTAGTGGGGGCGGTTACCACCTTGCCTCCACTAGCGTTTTCTTCAGCAATGGCGCGAGCGTAAAGCGAAATGTAATCAATCAACGCTAAGGGGTCTTTCCCGCTTGTGGGGTGCTTTTCTAGGCGCGTTTTAACGCTTGGGGCTAATCGTGTTACTTTCAAAGAACCAGGCAGATACCTTTCCTTAGAATTAGCCCCATTATGATAACACTCAAGCATCGCATGATAGATTTTAGTCATCGTTGCATCAGGGTGGTTTTTGAGAGCGTTTTCTCTCAAACGCACGATTTCAGCGATGCTTTTTTGGTGTTTTTGGCACAATTCTAGCAATTCCTTAGCGCTTGAAAAATCATAGGCAATGCTTTCATTCCCACCCTCTTTAGATAAGTTGTCTAATTCTTTTTCAGTATAAACAAACCCTCCACCAACAGAATAATAAGTCTCTTCTTTTAAAACCTCATTCTTAGCGTTAAAAGCTTTTAGAATGAGGGCGTTTTGGTGTCTGGCTAAAGGTTTATTGTCAAAAATCAAATCTTTAGAATAATCAAATTGAATGTTGCGTTGGTTAGCGAGTTTTAAAACTTTGTTCTCAAGCGCTTCATGCAATAAGGCTTTTTTGGTTGTTACCTCCAATTCGTTAGCATAAATACCATGCAAGCCAATTAAAACCGCTTCATCGCTCAAATGCCCTTTACCGGTCAAGGCTAATGAGCCATGCAAGGTGATTTGAACGCGTTCAACCTGCTCTAAAATGCCTTTTAACAACCCGCAAAATCTCGCCCCCGCTTCCATAGGCCCTATGGTGTGTGAAGAGCTAGGCCCCACGCCGATTTTAAAAATGGATAAAATAGAAAAACTAGCCATTAAAATAGTCCTAAAAACACGCTCAAAGCCGTTAAGCTCCCAAAGACAAACACAAAAATATCCACTTTGAAGTTTCTAAAACGCTTCAAACTAGAAACGCTATAAAAAGCTATCATGGGCATCACAAACAGAATGAGCGCGATAATGGGGCCGCCTAAATTTTCAATAAAATCCAAGATATTGGGGTTAATATAAGCCACCAGCGTGATAGTCAGCCATAAAAAAATCGTTACGCTCACGCTCAAGGTTTTAGAAGCTTTTTTCAACTTTAAACTTTGAATGATAATGCCTTCTAAACCTTCCTTAGCCCCATAATAATGCCCAAAAAAAGATGAAAAAATCGCTAAAAAGGCCACCACAGGCCCCGCATAGTTGATTAAAGGGTTGTTTAGGGTGTTAGCAAAATAGCTTAAAATGGGGATATTTTGTTCCCTTGCTTTCACAAAATCATCAGCATTCAAGCACATGACGCACGAAAACACAAAAAACATCACAAACCCTAAAAGCATCAGCGATGTCCCTAATTCAATTTGATTGAGTTTATATTCTTTGAAAGCGCCGTATTCTTTTCCCACATTTTGAGTGAAGGTTGAAATAATGGGGCTATGGTTGAACGAAAACACAAGCACCGGTAAGGTTAGCCAAATCGCTAACACAAATTCTTTAAAACTCGGCACCACAAAAAGATTAGCGCCTTGCCAATAAGGGATAAGATACAAAGAAAAAAGCAATAAAATCAAGCATAAAGGATACACTAAAGCGTTACAAATGCGCGTAACAATCGTAGCGTTAAAAACCATCACCAACATCATTAAAGAGACTAGCGCTACAGCTAGTAAGCCCCGATGAAAAGGCGCTAAATGCAACTGGTTAGTGAAAAAATGATCAAACACATTAGTGATGCCCACCCCATAAGCCAAACAGATAGGATAAATCGCCAAGAAATAAAGCAAAGTGATAAGAAAACCCCATTGAGCGCCAAAATGAGAGCGAACGACCATGGTAATGTCTTCTTGATCTTTAGATCCTATGAAATAAGCTAAGGCTCTATGCCCCAGATAAGTTAAAGGGAAAATGATCGCGCTCATCGCCACAATAGCCCATATCCCATGCCCACCGGCTCTAATAGGCAAAAATAAAATCCCAGCCCCCACCGCCGTGCCAAATAAAGACGCTATCCAACGCAAATCAAACAAATTGAGTTTTTTAGGATCTCTTGGAACTGCTTTTTCTTGTGCCATGCTATTAAACCGCCCTTTTATCGTGTTAAAGAGCTTTCATTGTAGCATAAAGCTTTTTATGATTGGGGTTTTTTGAGATTAATGGGATGGTTTTGGGCGTGCATTTATTTTCTAAAATCCACGATTTAACCCGCACAAGCTATAATAACGCTTAAAAAAAGATTAATAAAGGATTATAGAAATGTCAAACACAACCTGGTCGCCCACTTCATGGCATTCTTTTAAAATAGAGCAACACCCCACTTATAAAGATAAGCAGGAATTAGAAAGGGTCAAAAAAGAATTGCACTCCTACCCTCCTTTAGTGTTTGCTGGCGAAGCGAGGAACTTGCAAGAGCGTTTAGCCCAAGTCATTGACAATAAGGCGTTTTTGTTGCAAGGGGGCGATTGCGCGGAGTCGTTTTCTCAATTTAGCGCTAACAGGATTAAAGACATGTTTAAAGTGATAATGCAAATGGCGATTGTCTTAACTTTTGCCGGCTCTATACCGATCGTGAAAGTGGGGCGCATTGCCGGGCAATTTGCCAAGCCTCGCTCCAATGCGACTGAAATACTAGATGATGAAGAAGTGCTAAGCTATAGGGGGGATATTATCAATGGGATTTCTAAAAAAGAAAGAGAGCCAAAGCCTGAAAGGATGCTTAAAGCTTATTATCAAAGCGTAGCGACTTTAAACCTTATCAGAGCCTTTGCACAAGGCGGGTTAGCGAATTTAGAGCAAGTGCATCGTTTCAATTTGGATTTTGTCAAAAACAACGACTTTGGGCAAAAATACCAGCAAATCGCTGACCGGATCACGCAAGCTTTAGGGTTTATGCGAGCATGCGGGGTGGAGATAGAAAAAACGCCCATTCTTAGGGAAGTGGAGTTTTACACCAGCCACGAAGCGTTACTGCTCCATTATGAAGAGCCTTTGGTGCGTAAGGATAGTTTGACTAACCAGTTTTATGATTGCTCCGCGCACATGCTGTGGATTGGCGAAAGGACAAGAGATCCTAAGGGCGCGCATGTGGAGTTTTTAAGGGGGGTTTGTAACCCTATTGGCGTGAAAATCGGGCCTAATGCGAGCGTGAGCGAAGTGTTAGAATTGTGCGATGTTTTAAACCCGCACAACCTTAAAGGGCGTTTGAATTTGATCGTGCGCATGGGTTCTAAGATGATTAAAGAGCGTTTGCCTAAGCTTTTACAAGGGGTGTTGAAAGAAAAACGCCATATTTTATGGAGCATTGATCCTATGCATGGCAACACGGTTAAAACCAACTTGGGGGTTAAAACAAGGGCTTTTGATAGCGTGTTAGATGAAGTGAAAAGCTTTTTTGAAATCCATAGGGCTGAAGGGAGTTTGGCTTCAGGAGTTCATTTGGAAATGACTGGTGAGAATGTTACAGAATGTATCGGTGGCTCGCAAGCGATCACCGAAGAGGGTTTGAGCTGCCATTATTATACGCAATGCGATCCAAGATTAAACGCCACTCAAGCTCTAGAACTCGCTTTCTTAATCGCTGACATGCTCAAAAAACAACGCGCTTGATTGAAATCAAGATAATAAGAGGCTTTAGTCAAGCGATCGTTTCTTGTAATGCGTTCTATAGGGGGATTTAGTTGGGGGTTGTAGGGGGGGAGTTATTTCAAAATACCCCAGTTATCCCCTTAAGAGAATGAGTTTTGTGTAAAATAAAGTTTTAAAAATTAAAGAATAATAAGGTTAAATAAGGTTTTGAGTGCCGACATTTGATGAAAACAGAGCCAAATATTAATCTATCTTTAACTCTTTTTCTTTATAATTATCGTAAGCATTTTAATATTCAAAGGAGCTTGAAATGAGAATTTCTCTTTTAGCTGTAATTTTAGCGTTATTGTTTGTGGCTTGCCACGAAACTAAAAAACAAATCTTACAAAACGAAGCCGATAGCACCCCTTCAGAAAAAACCATCTGGCAACCTGAACAAAAATAAAAAATTGTAAAAATCCTCAAAAGCGTTTTTAAAATAACACAATCAAAAAGCTAGTGGGTGATAGTTTTTTGTAAAGCGATCTTAGGGTTGTGGGGGGAATGATTTCAAAACACCCCCTATCCCTTATGAGTTTTATTATAAAACTAAAACAAAATTTAAAACAACAAGTTTTTAAAAGTGAGAGAATGGCTAAAAAATCTCAAATTAAAACGGGCGAAAGTTAGAAAGTTAAACTACAAACTCTCTAAAACCTTTTGAGCATGCCCTTTCGCTTTGACATTGTAGAAGCATTTTTCTAAAACGCCTTGCGTGTTGATAATGAAAGTGGAGCGGATAATCCCCAAATGCTCCTTCCCATAAAGCATGCGTTTGCCATAAGCTTTGTAAAGATTGGCGGCTTTTTTATCTTCATCGCAGAGCAAGATCACATTCAAAGAGCATTGGCTGATAAATTTTTGATGCGATTGAGCGTTATCAGGGCTTACGCCTACGACAACAGCGTTTTTCTTTTCAAATTCACTAAACAGAGCGCTAAAGTCTTTGGCTTCTAGAGTGCATCCGGGGGTGTTGTCTTTAGGGTAGAAATACAGCACCACTTTTTTATGGAGCAAATCTTTTAAAGAAATTTCTACGCCATCGCTGTTTTTCAACCTGAAATCAGGGGCTAATTGCCCTACTTCTAATTTTTCCATTCTTATCCTTTAATAGAGAATGATAGCGACTTTTTGAGGCCCATGCACCCCAAAAACGGTTTTTAATTCAATATCGGCTGTCCGGCTAGGCCCGCCAATAAGGAGCATGTTTGTGGGCAATACGCCGTTTTTACTCTGGTTTTTTAAAGCTTGCACGCCTTCGCTTAAATTGCGCACAATGGATTCTTTTTTCAATAAGATAATGCAATTAAGGGTGATGAGCGAAAGCAACCGTGGGCTTGCATGCGAAGAAACCGCCCCAATCATGCCCAAGCTTGAAATCCCACAAACCCCATGCAATAAAGCCGTATCAATCTCAAACAACTCTTCACGCATCGCTTCAATTTCTTTGTCATAGGGCTGTAAAGTGAAATTCTTAAACGCTTCAAAATTCAAATTTAAATCCGTAGAGTGTAAGACTTTTTTGCTTTGAAAATTTTCTAAAGCCTTTAAAATGGCTTGCTCTAAATTCTCTTTAGCGCTTTCAATGACTTCAGCTTTATTCAACACCTGGAAATGCTTGTATTCTTCCACCAAGTCTTCAAACTCCACTTTAATGATATTCCTATAAATAGGGTTTGCTCCCTGAATAGCATGCTTGGCTTTGGCTTCTTTAATGCGCTTTAAAATAAGCTCTTTACTCATAAATCACCCCTTCTAAGTGCTGGACTTTGGCATGCAAGCTCGTGTCCATATTGGGTAAGGTCCTCACGCTCGCCCACTCTTTGACTAAAGGCAGTATGGGGGCTAAAAGCTTGCCTAAAGGCGAGAAAAATTGAGTCATTTTCAATTGGAAACGCCACTTAGCCCCATCGCTTGCCATTTTGGCAAACATTTTCATAGAGAATTTTTCCATCCCGCTGTGTTGGGTGCTTTTAGCCCCCTTAACCACGCCTCTGCCCTCGCCCACTTTATCGGCTCGTAAATCTCTAATGAGTTCGGCTAAAGGGATTTCTACGGGGCATACTTCAGTGCAACGCCCGCAAAGGCTGCACAAATTAGGGATATGTCCGTAATTATTAAGCCCAAAGAGTTGGGGGGATACCACCACGCCTATGGGGCCAGGATAAGTGGAAAGATAGGCATGCCCACCGATTTTATCATACACAGGGCAGTGGTTCAAACAAGTCCCGCAACGGATGCATGAAAGAGCGCGGTAATACTTTTCATCAGCCAAAATATTAGAGCGGTTGTTGTCTAATAAAATGATATGGACTTCTTTAGGGCCGTCTAAATCGTCGTTTTTTCTGGGGCCTGTGATGATGTTTTGATAACAAGTGATAGGCACGCCCACCGCGCTTGGGGCGAGTAAATTGTTTAAAATCGCCGCATCATCAAAGCTTTCTACTAATTTTTCAATCCCGCAAATAGCGACATGCACATCGCATGCGGTGGTGCTCATTCTCCCATTACCCTCATTTTCCACTAACCAGATCGCCCCCTCATTGGCGATAGCGAAATTAACCCCACTAATCCCCATTTTAAAGCTTTCAAATTCTTTGCGCATGTGCTTTCTGGCGATCGCATTAAGCTTTTCAGGCTCTTCTTCATAAGCGGCGTTGAGTTTTTTTTCAAAAATCTTACCGATTTGCTTGCGGTTTTTATGGATGGCTGGCACGACAATATGCACAGGGTGTTCATTGATGAGCTGGATAATCAATTCGCCCAAATCCGTTTCTTGCACTTGAATGCCCTTTTCTTTGAGATAATGGTTCAAACCAATTTCTTCGCTCGCCATGGATTTTTGCTTTAAAATGCGATTGATATTCTTTTCTTTAGCGAGGTTGTAAATGATTTCATTAGCTTCATCGCCGTCTTTAGCGTAATGGATTTTAAAGCCGTTTTGAGTGGCGTTTTTTTCAAACAATTCCAAATATTCATCAAGCCTGGATAAAATCTTAAGCTTGACTTCCTTGCCCAATTCCCTTAAATTTTCCCACTCGCTGTAACGATTTTTAATCAAATTCTTACGATTAGCCCGTAAGGTATCCATTGCAGAACGCAAATTTTCCCTTAATTGCGTATCGCCTAACTGGTCGGTGATGATTTCTTCGTATTCTTGGTCGCTATGATATTTTTCCATGATTATTCCTTAAAACAATTCTTTAATGTTAAAGCCCAAGCCTTGAGGCTAAAAAGTCATAAAAATGCATGGGTTTTGTCAAAGAGCCCATTTTTTGCATAGCGGTGCTGATATTCATCAAACACCCCGCATCCGCTGAAACGATCACATCCACCTGACGGCTTTCTATGTCTTTAATCTTTTCTTTGACCATAACCGCTGAAATTTCAGGCTCTTTGACTGAAAAAGTCCCCCCAAACCCGCAGCATTCTTCTTCTTTTTCCAATTCAATGAGTTCCACATTTTTAAGCTGTCTGATGAGATTTTTCGCCGAGTCAATCACTTTAGCCACCCTTAAGGCATGGCAATTAGAATGCCATGTGATTTTAAGGGGTTCGCCCTTATCTTCGTATTTGACTTGCAATTTTTTATCCAAAAACTCGCTCAATTCATACACCCTAGAGCAAAAATCTTTAACCATGTTAAATTCCGCATGCCCTTCAAACAATTCCAAATAATCATGCCGCATCATCCCTGTGCATGAACCGCTAGGCAAGATAATAGGGTAGTCGTTATTGGAATAAAGTTTGATATTGTATAAAACGACTTTTTTAGTCTCTTCATAGTATCCTGAGTTGTAGCTTGGCTGGCCGCAACATGTCTGGTCTTTTTTGAAAACCACTTCCAAATTTTCCTTACGGAGTAATTTGATAGCGTTAAGCGATGCGTTGCTGTATATGGCTGCTCCTAGACAAGTAGCAAAGAAATTGACTTTCAAAGAAGGCTCCTTAAAATTCCAAATTAAGAGTTTCAAACACAATATAATACTCAAAATTGGTAAGAAATTAGTAAGATTGTAACCACAAGTTGATCAACCCACTCGCTCAAACATTGTTACTAAAATAAACCACAAGCCCATTAAATTTGACTTAAATTAAATGCTACTTAAAATTAGTTTTTTCTTTTAAGTAAGATAAAAAAATACTTTTAATTATTCAAGGAAAATTTATGGAATTTTATCAAGTCTATGACCCATTAGGCCATATTTGGCTGAGCGCTTTGGTGGCGTTATCGCCTATTGCGCTCTTTTTTATCTCTCTTATTGTTTTTAAACTTAAAGGGTATAGCGCTGGGTTTTTAAGCTTAGCGCTTTCAATCCTTATTGCGTTATTTGTGTATAAAATGCCTGTTCAAATGGTGAGCGCGAGTTTTTTCTATGGCTTTCTTTATGGCTTGTGGCCGATCGCATGGATTGTGATCGCTGCGATTTTTCTTTACAACCTTTCAGTGAAGTCCGGGTATTTTGAGATTTTAAAAGAAAGCATTTTAAGCTTGACTCCGGATCACCGCATTTTAGTGATTTTGATCGGATTTTGTTTTGGCTCGTTTTTAGAAGGCGCGATTGGTTTTGGAGGCCCGGTAGCGATCACAGCGGCGATTTTAGTGGGCCTTGGGCTAAACCCCTTATACGCTGCCGGGTTGTGTTTGATCGCTAACACCGCTCCTGTAGCCTTTGGCGCGGTGGGTATCCCTATCACGGCGATGGCTAGCGTGGTGGGTATCCCTGAATTAGAGATTTCTCAAATGGTGGGCAGGGTGTTACCCATTTTTTCCATTGGTATTCCTTTTTTCATCGTGTTTTTAATGGATGGTTTTAGAGGGATTAGAGAGACTTTTCCTGCAGTGGCCGTTACCGGGTTTAGTTTCGCTATCGCGCAATTTTTAAGCTCTAACTATCTAGGGCCGCAGCTTCCGGATATTATTTCAGCTTTAGTGTCATTGATTGCTACCACTTTATTTTTAAAATTCTGGCAGCCCAAACACATTTTCACCAGCAATGGCAAAGAGCCAACGATGAACACAGAAAAACACCATATTTGCAAGGTGGTTGTGGCGTGGATGCCTTTTGTGTTGCTCACGATTACGATCATCATATGGACGCAACCCTGGTTTAAAGCGCTCTTTAAAGAAGGCGGGGCTTTGGCGTTTTCTAGCTTTGCTTTTGAATTTGATTCTATCAGTCAAAAGATTTTTAAAACCGTTCCCATTGTTACTGAAGCGACCAATTTTCCTGTCGTGTTCAAATTCCCTTTGATTTTAACGACAGGCACTTCCATTTTTTTAGCCGCTCTTTTAAGCGTGTTTTTGTTGCGCGTGAAAATCAGCGATGCGATAGGGGTGTTTGGGGCCACTTTAAAAGAAATGCGTTTGCCGATTTTAACCATTGGCGTGGTTTTAGCGTTCGCGTATGTGGCTAATTATAGCGGCATGAGCGCCACGCTCGCTTTAGCGTTAGCGGATACTGGGCATGTTTTCACTTTCTTTTCGCCTGTGGTAGGCTGGCTTGGGGTGTTTTTAACCGGAAGCGATACAAGTTCTAATCTTTTATTTGGCTCTTTGCAAATGCTCATCGCTACACAGCTTGGCTTGCCTGAAGTGCTTTTCTTAGCGGCCAACACTTCAGGGGGCGTTGTGGGTAAAATGATAAGCCCTCAAAGTATCGCTATCGCTTGCGCAGCGGTGGGGTTAGTGGGGAAAGAGAGCGAATTGTTCAGATTTACAGTAAAATACTCTATCGTTTTGGCAATCATTATGGGGATTGTCTTCACTCTTATTGCTTATGTCTTCCCCTTTATTATCCCCATCATTCCTAAATAAGGGGGTTTTTTAAAGAGAACTAGCGCTAAGAGAATATTTTTAAAAAGGGATTTTTTAGTGCTAGAATTTCATCAAATTTATGACCCTTTGGGTAATATTTGGCTGAGTGCTCTTGTGGCCTTATTGCCGATTTTGTTATTTTTCTTATCTTTAATGGTTTTTAAGCTCAAAGGTTATACAGCGGCCTTTTTGAGCGTGGCCTTATCAGCCGTTATTGCGGTTTTAGTGTATAAAATGCCTGTTAGCATGGTGGGTTCAAGCTTCCTTTATGGCTTTCTTTATGGCTTATGGCCGATCGCTTGGATTATTATTGCGGCGATTTTTTTATACAAACTCAGCGTTAAATCCGGCTATTTTGAAATCTTAAAAGAAAGCGTTCAGTCCATCACTTTAGATCACAGGATTTTAGTGATTTTGATTGGCTTTTGTTTTGGCTCGTTTTTAGAAGGTGCAATCGGCTTTGGAGGGCCTATTGCCATTACCGCAGCGATTTTAGTGGGATTAGGGTTAAGCCCCTTATATTCTGCCGGATTGTGCCTAATCGCTAATACCGCTCCTGTGGCTTTTGGCGCGGTGGGTATCCCTATAAGCGCGATGGCGAGCGCGGTAGGGGTGCCAGCGATTTTAATTTCAGCCATGACGGGTAAAATCCTCTTTTTTGTGAGCTTGTTGGTGCCGTTTTTCATTGTGTTTTTAATGGATGGCTTTAAGGGGATTAAAGAAACTTTTCCGGCCGTTTTTATTGCGGCTTTTTCTTTCGCTGGCACGCAATTTTTAAGCTCTAATTATTTAGGGCCAGAATTGCCCGGCATTATTTCAGCCCTTGTTTCACTCGTTGCAACGGCGCTCTTTTTGAAATTTTGGCAGCCTAAAGTCATTTTTAGAAGCGATGGCAAAGCGGCTTCATTTACTAAGAGTAACCATCATATCTGTAAGGTTTATGTCGCTTGGTCTCCTTTTGTGATTTTGGTTTTAGTGATTGTGTTATGGATACAGCCTTTTTTTAAGGCTTTATTTGAAAAAGACGGCTTGTTAGCTTTTTCTAATTTTTATTTTGAATTCAATAACATCAGTAACCACATCTTTAAAAGCCCGCCTTTTGTAGAATCCGATCAAAGCGTGAGTTTTCCGGTAGTGTTTAAATTTTATTTAATCAACACGGTTGGCACTTCCATTTTTTTGGCCGCTCTTGTTAGCATGCTCGTTTTAAGGGTGCGAGTGAGCGATGCAGTGAGCGTCTTTGGCGAGACTTTGAAAGAAATGCGCTACCCCATTCTAACCATTGGTTTAGTCTTAAGCTTTGCTTATGTGTCTAATTACAGTGGGATTTCTTCCACTCTAGCCTTAGCGCTCACGCATACGGGTTTGGCTTTTACTTTTTTCTCGCCCTTGATCGGGTGGGTGGGCGTGTTTTTAACCGGAAGCGATACGAGTTCCAATCTTTTGTTTGGCTCTTTACAGCAACTCACCGCCCAACGATTGCATCTCCCTGAGGTTTTAACCCTAACGGCTAATACCGTGGGTGGCACTTTGGGCAAGATGATAAGCCCTCAAAGCATCGCTATCGCTTGCGCAGCAGTAGGATTAGCCGGAAAAGAAAGCGATTTATTCAAATTCACGGTTAAATACTCGCTTATTTTTGTAGCGATCATGGGAGTTGTGATTAGCGCGATCGCGTATTTGATCCCTGAAGTGGTGCCTGCGATAAAGTAGAGCCATTTTAGATTTGGCAGGGTTTAACCCCCAAATAAATTTTTTTGTTTTAAAAAATTCAAGATTTTAAGCGTCATAGAGCTTATGGGTAAGGTCTCTAAATCTTTAAGGCTATAAAAACGAATAGGGTTTTTTAAATCTTTTGTGGTGGCAAGGTAGAGGTTTAAGTTGAGCTTGAATTTAGTGTGGCTGTGCTTGATAGTGCCTAAAAAGGGGAGTTTGCATTCTAAATTTTCTTTTAAGTCAGGGAAATGGTGCATCCCAAAATAGAGTTTTTGCTCTATTTTTTCTAAAGCGATTTGGTTATTTTGGATCACAACGCCTAAATAACGCTCTTCTTGAATGATCTCTTGTTTTTTCTTAAGCGTGTGTTTTTCTGGGTTATTTTTACCTAAACAATAAGGATTGAAAGGGCAAATCGCGCATTTGGGTTTAGGGGAGCAGATTAAAGCCCCTAGATCAATTAAGGCTTGGTTGTGATTAAAGCTTTCATTAAGATTGAGAAAGTCATTCGCTTTAATTTGCAGATCTTTAGCCGTGATATTAGGATCCAAACCAAAAAGCCTTAAAAGCACTCGTTTGATATTGGCATCCACGCATGCGCTCTTTTCTCTAAAGCCAAAACATAAAATCGCATTAGCCGTGTATGCACCAATCCCAGGGAGTTTTAACAGGCTCTGATAGTCATTGGGTAGTTGTGAGTGGTGTTCTTTAACGCAAATTTCAGCGCTTTTTTTTAAATTCTTAGCCCTTGAATAATAACCAAGCCCTCTCCAAAGCAATAAAACCTCCTCTAATTGAGCGTTCGCTAAGTCTTTTAAAGTGGGGAAAGCTTCTAAAAAAGGGGAATAAAAACGCTCAACCACCGTGTTGATTTGGGTTTGTTGGCTCATCACTTCGCTGATATAGACTTCATAAGGAGCGTTAATGCCCTTTAAATTCCTAAAAGGCAAATCCTTTCGCCCACATTCTTCATACCATTTTAAAAGGGCGTTGTGTAAAGTTTCCAGCTACAACCACCTGTAAGCGATGAATTTGACCCAAGGTGTGCACACGCTTAAAAACACGACTAAATACACAAAGCCAAAAATAAACCCTAATTTCCAAAAATCCTTGCTTGGAATATACCCGCTCCCGTAATAAATGGTGGATGGGCCTGTGCCATAGGGCGTTAAAATCCCCATAATCCCTAAAGA
The DNA here is from genome assembly GCF_014498195.1 of Helicobacter pylori. Classification (GTDB taxonomy): domain Bacteria; phylum Campylobacterota; class Campylobacteria; order Campylobacterales; family Helicobacteraceae; genus Helicobacter; species Helicobacter pylori_DO. The sequence goes on from NZ_JACTGH010000002.1 coordinate 97,777, forward strand.
AAGCATTAAAAACAAGCTCAATTCTTGCAAATTGACCCCTTGAATGTGTGAACCAATCCCTACAAAAAGCGCAAATAACGCGCTCACATGGGCGGTGATGCTAGCGAAAAAATAGTGCGACAGATAGAATAAGGCTACAATAAACAATACCGCTATTAACGGATCCAAGTTAGCATGCTCTAAAAAATTTTGAGCCGCATTGCCGATAAAATTTAAAAACCCTACATTTTTAAGCCCGCCAGCCATCGTGAGTAGCGATCCAAGCAATAAAAAAATGTTGAACGCGCTCTTGTTTTTAATGATGTCTTCATAGCTTACAATCTTACAAAACACCATTAAAACCATGACAATCAAAGCCGTCGCACTCGCATGCAAGCCTAAAGGTTTGCCAAAAATCCAACCCAATAAAGCCAATAAAGTGAGGCTGAGCATTAAAATTTCTTTTAAAGAAAACCTCCCCATGCCCTCTAATTCTTTTTTGGCCCACAAACTCACTTCTTTTGAGCCTTTTAAGGTGGGTTTGCAGGTTTTATACGCCAATAAAGGCACAAGCAAGATCAAAACCACCCCACAAGGCAAGAACGCTAAAAACCACGAAAACCATGAGATTTCATTCACCCCCATTTTGGTAGCGATCTCCATTGCTAGGGGGTTAGGGGCGAGCGCGGTTAAAAACATGGACGAAGTGATGCAAGTTGAAGCCAAAGCGACCCACATCAAATACGCGCCGATTTTGTCAGGGTTATTGTTGGGGGTAGAACCCATTAAAGGCGGGATAGAAGAAACGATGGGATAGAGTATACCCCCACTTCTAGCCGAATTGCTAGGGATAAAGGGGGCTAGACACAATTCGCTCAAACCGATCGCATAGCCTAAACCTAAAGGGGTTTGCCCTAAAAACCTAATGAGTAAAAGAGCGATCCGTTTCCCTAACAAGCTTTTTTCATACCCTAAACCCAAAATAAAAGCGACAAACACAAGCCACACCGTTTTATTCGCATACCCGCTCAAACCCCACGAAATGGCCTTATTAGCGCTCGCTACTCCATCGCTCGCCCCAATTCTTAACGCCACACACAGCACTAACGCGCTTAATGCTATCAAACCTGCTGGCACCGGCTCTAGAATTAGCCCTATAATCATGCCCATGAAAATACAAAAATAAAGCCATGCGTTAGGGTTTAACCCGTCCGGTGCGCCTAAAAAATACAATAGTGCTGCGATAAAAAAAGGGGCAAGAATGGTGAGAGTTTGTTTAGTCATGTTTAACCTTTAGCCAAAGATAGTAGCAATTTGGCTTAAAAATGCCATTCAAATGGGATTAAGTTATTACAATGTTACAGAAAAAGATTAAAAATTAAGCTTTTTGAAAAAGATAAAATTTTATAATTATGTTTATCTTTGTTGAATTTACTACAAATAGGAGTATTGCATGCAAGAAAATGTGCCTTTGAGTTATGATTATTCCATTAGCAAATTGTTTCTTTATGCGATGGTTGCATTTGGGATAATAGGCATGTTAATAGGGATCGTGTTAGCCTTTGAATTGTCTTTCCCTAACTTGAATTACATTGCAGGGGAGTATGGCGTTTTTGGCCGCTTACGCCCCTTACACACGAATGCGGTGATCTATGGTTTCACTCTTGGGGGGATTTGGGCGAGTTGGTATTATATCGGTCAAAGGGTGCTTAAAATCACTTATTACCAACACCCCTTTTTGAAAATTGTAGGGTTATTGCATTTTTGGCTTTGGATTATTCTTTTAATTCTAGGGGTTATTAGCTTGTTTGCTGGTCTTACTCAATCTAAAGAATACGCCGAATTGATGTGGCCTTTAGATATTATTGTGGTTGTGGCATGGGTGCTATGGGGGGTTAATATGTTTGGGAGCATGAGCGTTAGGAGAGAGAATACCATTTATGTGTCTTTATGGTATTACATCGCTACTTATGTGGGTATAGCGGTGATGTATATCTTCAATAACCTTTCTGTCCCTACTTATTTTATCGCTGATATGGGGAGCGTTTGGCATTCTATTTCTATGTATTCAGGCAGTAATGATGCGCTCATTCAATGGTGGTGGGGGCATAATGCGGTCGCTTTTGTTTTTACGAGTGGGGTGATTGGCACGATTTATTATTTCTTGCCTAAAGAGAGCGGCCAACCTATCTTCTCTTACAAACTCACTTTGTTTTCTTTCTGGAGCTTGATGTTTGTTTATATTTGGGCGGGCGGGCACCATTTGATTTATTCCACCGTGCCTGATTGGGTACAAACCCTTTCTAGCGTGTTTTCAGTGGTGTTAATCTTGCCTTCGTGGGGGACAGCGATTAACATGCTTTTAACGATGAGAGGCCAGTGGCACCAGCTCAAGGAAAGCCCTTTGATTAAATTCTTAGTTTTAGCTTCAACTTTCTACATGCTTTCCACGCTAGAAGGATCCATTCAAGCCATTAAAAGCGTGAACGCCTTAGCGCATTTCACCGATTGGATTATAGGGCATGTGCATGACGGCGTGCTTGGGTGGGTAGGCTTCACTTTAATCGCGAGCATGTATCATATGGTGCCTAGGCTTTTCAAAAGAGAGATTTATTCAGGCAGGCTTGTGGATTTCCAATTCTGGATCATGACTTTAGGGATTGTGCTTTACTTTTCGTCCATGTGGATTGCAGGGATCACGCAAGGGATGATGTGGAGGGATGTGGATCAGTATGGGAATCTCACTTACCAGTTCATTGACACGGTTAAGGTGCTAATCCCTTATTACAATATTAGAGGCGTTGGGGGTCTTATGTATTTTATTGGATTTATTATTTTTGCTTACAATATTTTTATGACCATCACGGCAGGCAAAAAATTAGAGCGTGAGCCCAATTACGCCACGCCTATGTCTAGATAGGGGAGGTTGGAAATGTTTAGTTTTTTAGAGAAAAACCCGTTCTTTTTCACTCTTGCGTTTATTTTTGTGTTTGCGATTGCAGGCTTGGTGGAGATTTTGCCCAACTTTTTTAAATCCGCTCGCCCCATTGAAGGCTTACGGCCTTATACGGTTTTAGAGACAGCGGGGAGGCAAATTTATATCCAAGAAGGTTGTTATCATTGCCATTCCCAGCTTATTCGCCCTTTCCAAGCTGAGGTGGATCGATATGGTGCGTATAGTTTGAGCGGGGAATATGCGTATGACAGGCCATTTTTATGGGGATCTAAAAGGATTGGCCCTGATTTGCACAGGGTGGGGGATTATCGCACAACCGATTGGCATGAAAAGCACATGTTTGATCCTAAAAGCGTTGTGCCGCACAGCATCATGCCAGCTTACAAGCATTTATTCATCAAAAAGAGCGACTTTGACACCGCTTATGCAGAAGCTTTGACGCAAAAAAAGGTTTTTGGCGTGCCTTATGACACAGAAAACGGCGTGAAATTAGGGAATGCAGAAGAAGCGAAAAAAGCCTATTTAGAAGAAGCTAAAAAAATCACAGCTGATATGAAAGACAAGAGGGTTCTAGAAGCGATTGAGAGAGGTGAAGTGTTAGAAATCGTGGCTTTGATCGCTTATTTGAATAGCTTGGGTAATTCCAGGATCAACGCCAATCAAAACGCTAAATAAGGGGTGAATGATGGATTTAGAAAGTTTGAGAGGTTTTGCGTATGCGTTTTTCACCATTCTTTTTACGCTCTTTTTGTACGCTTATATTTTTAGCATGTATAGAAAGCAAAAAAAGGGCGTCGTGGATTATGAGCGATACGGGTATTTAGCGTTAAATGACGCTTTAGAAGATGAGTTGATTGAACCACGCCATAAAAAAGTTCATGATAAGGGCATAAAGGAAAGTTGAAATGGATTTTTTAAACGACCATATAAATGTTTTTGGCTTGATTGCAGCGCTTGTGATCTTAGTTTTAACCATCTATGAATCCAGTTCGCTCATTAAAGAAATGCGCGACAGCAAATCTCAGGGTGAGCTTGTAGAAAATGGGCATTTGATTGATGGGATAGGGGAGTTTGCCAATAATGTGCCAGTAGGCTGGATCGCAAGCTTTATGTGCACGATTGTGTGGGCTTTTTGGTATTTTTTCTTTGGGTATCCGCTGAATAGCTTTTCTCAAATCGGGCAATACAATGAAGAGGTTAAAGCGCACAACCAAAAATTTGAAGCCAAATGGAAGCATTTGGGTCAAAAGGAATTGGTGGATATGGGGCAAGGCATCTTTTTAGTCCATTGTTCGCAATGCCATGGCATCACCGCTGAGGGCTTGCATGGGAGCGCTCAAAATCTGGTGCGCTGGGGTAAAGAAGAGGGCATTATGGACACCATTAAGCATGGCTCTAAGGGCATGGATTATCTCGCTGGGGAAATGCCCGCTATGGAATTGGACGAAAAAGACGCTAAAGCGATTGCAAGCTATGTGATGGCAGAACTTTCTAGCGTTAAAAAAACCAAAAACCCTCAACTCATTGATAAGGGCAAGGAGCTGTTTGAAAGCATGGGTTGCACAGGCTGTCATGGCAATGATGGTAAGGGCTTGCAAGAAAATCAAGTGTTTGCGGCCGATTTGACCGCTTACGGCACAGAGAATTTTTTGAGAAATATCTTAACGCATGGCAAAAAGGGCAATATAGGGCATATGCCATCATTCAAGTATAAAAACTTTAGCGATTTGCAAGTTAAAGCGTTAGCCGAATTTATCCAATCGCTAAAACCCTTAGAAGATTAAAGGAAAAGAGATGAAATTTTTAAACGGATTAGCAGGGAATTTACTGATTGTGGTTATTTTATTGTGTGTGGCCGTTTTTTTTACGCTCAAAGCGATCCATATCCAAAAAGAGCAAGCCACCAATTATTACCGCTATAAGGATATTAACGCTTTAGAGACAAAAAGCACCCAAAACCACGCTAATTATGAATTAGTCAATCAAGGGAGTAAAAAATGAAATTCACGACTTTAGAAAAAATCTTAGCCTTAATGGTAGTAGCGACCATTTTAATGACGATTGTTATTTCTTTTGTGCCTAACTTGTTTTTGTTTAGCACATGAAAGGCTTATGGCTTGTAATAGCTTTTGTTTGTTGTTTGGGGGCTAATGAGTCCTATGTTTTTAATAATTCTAAAGGGCGTTTGGTAGAAAAAAGCGTTGTGTTTGTGGAGGGCGTTTCTAAAGAGCTTTATCTTAAAACCGGCGTGCGTTTTGCGATTGATATGACGGATTTTGAAAAAAATCCTATCGCTTTGGCGGATAAAAAGGAACGCCAAAAGTATCAAGAAGGCTTTTTAAAACAGCTCAAACCCCCTTTTGTGGTATTCTTTTTTTACCATGACGCTCAAAAAATAGAATTAGTGGCTAACCCTAAAGATTTGCTAGACACTGATAAAATCTTTTTTGAAAAAATCGCTCCCTTACTCCCCACAAATGCTAAAGAATACACGCCCCAAAGGATTTCAGCCATGCTCATTAACGGCTATTCGGTCGCAGTAGATGCTTTAGCGGAAAAATATCATGTGAATATCGTGCAGAATTTTGACGCTCCTAAGGGAGTAACTTTTGTAAAGGTGGCTGTTTATATTTTGTTATTGACGCTTTTAGGCGCGTTTTTGGGGCTTTATTTTTTTAAAAAATCTTAAGAGGGAAAATTAATGAAAGAAAAAAACTTTTGGCCTTTAGGGATCATGAGCGTGCTTATTTTTGGGCTTGGGATCGTGGTGTTTTTGGTGGTGTTTGCCCTAAAAAATTCGCCTAAAAACGATTTAGTGTATTTCAAGGGTCATAACGAAGTGGATTTAAACTTTAACGCTATGCTTAAAACCTATGAAAACTTTAAATCCAATTATCGTTTTTTGGTGGGTTTAAAGCCTCTCGCAGAAGGCTCTAAAACCCCCATTTTGCCCTATTTTTCTAAAGGCACGCATGGGGATAAAAAACTCCAAGAAACCCTTTTAAGCAACGCTTTGATTTTGGAAAAATCCAACACGCTTTATGCGCAATTGCAACCGCTCAAACCCGCTTTAGATTCGCCAAATATTCAAGTGTATTTAGCGTTTTATCCCAGCCCATCACAGCCCAGATTATTAGGGACGCTTGATTGTAGAAGCGCATGCGAGCCTTTAAAATTTGATTTGTTAGAGAGCGATAAAATGGGGCGCTATAAGATCCTTTTTAAATTCATTTTTAAAAATAAAGAAGAATTGATTTTAGAGCAACTGGCTTTTTTAAAGTAGCGCGTTTAAAAAATGCCTTTAGCGTTTTTTATTGGCACTCAATCATTAAAAAAGCCTGAATTTTCTATCCAAATGGATATAATAAGGCTATGGGTTTTTTAAAAGTTTTTAAACATGATGCTTTGGGGCAATTAGGGAATGTTGTTGTGGGGAATTTTTTAATCACGCTCACTATTTTAGCGGTTTGTTTTTCCTCTCAAGGCACTGAAGAAACGACCATGCTCACCCTAAGCTACACGCTCTTTTTTGTCTTGGGGGCGTTTTTACTAGTCGCAATCAGTGTGGGAGCGATCAAAAATCTCAACGCGCTTTTTTCTAAAAGGGGGGTTTTAAGCTTTTCTTTACCCGTTAGTTTAGAGTCTTTATTGCTCCCTAAAATCTTGCTCCCTATGGTGTTTTTTATCTTCAGTTTGTTCTGGTTTGTGGCGAGCGTGCGTTTGGGCTATTATCTTTTTAACGCGCAATCCAGCGTGCTGTTTATCTTGCACACCGCTTTAAAAACCTTTGTGTTAAAACCCACTAAAACCCTAGGTATCGCGCTGTTTTTAGGGCTTGTTTTAATGAAATTTTTATTTGTTTTGAGCGTTTTAAACGCTACTAGGATCAAAAAAGCGCGTTTTTTACTTGGGGGGTTGTTGTTTATTTTGGTGGGGGTTGTTTTGGAATTAGCGTTCAATTCGTTACTGCCCTTAATGAGCTCTAGTTTAAGCATCAATGAGGGGTTTTATTATTTCTTGCAACAACAAGAATTACAAGAAAACAAATACTACCTTCTATGGGGGGTGGATTTTTTAAAAATCCTTTTATTGTATGGGGTGATCCGTTACTTGCTTATGCGTAAATTGGAATTGGATTAAGAAAAGCGGTATTGCAAATATTCATCAGTGAGCAAGCAATCTTTAGTCTTTAACAAACTGGCATAAAACCCATGCTGATAGCCCAATTCAAAAAGCTTGTCTATGGCGAGAATTTGAATCTCGCTTAAGCGCGTTGAAGTTTCGTTCGCATACAAGCTTAAATAAGTTCGTAAGCACTCTTTATTGACACGAATGAGCGAACGCTCTAACAGCATGCTAGAGAGCAAATTTTGGTGTTTTAGCGCGGCTTCAACCGCTTTAATCAAAGCCTTTTTAATCAAAATCGCACGATACAAGGGGATAGAGCGCCTAATCGCCATGCCCCCTAAAGGCAGGGGCAAATCCACTTCAATGAGTTCTTTCCAAACATCCCACAATTCTTTTTCCACTTCTAATTCACTATGAAAATCCAAGATATTTTCATGGATGAGCACACCCGCATGCACTTTTTCTTCCAAAACCGCTTTTTCAATGTCTAAAAAATTCATGTAAGCGATGCGTGCATGTTTGTAATAGATCTTAAACAAGAGGGCGTTTGTGGTGTGCTCCCCGCTTAATGCGACTCTAAAATCTTTTTTCAATTTCACGCCCTTTTTTTTCACTAATTTAGGCCCATAGCCATTCCCAAAGCTCGTCGCTGTGGGGAGTAAGGCGTAATCGTTCGCAATTTTAGGGTATAGCCCAAAACTAATCGCACTCACATCATAAGTGTTTTTTAGAGCTTCTTGGTTTAGGGTTTCAATATCAAGGGCAATGTTATGGAATGTTTTGTTTTTAATGGGGCAATCTATCCAGCCAAACTTAATCGCATAATACATGAAAATATCATCAGCATCAGGGCTATGAGCGACACTAATCAAAATAAAATCCTTTTGTGATAGGGTAAGTCCTTTTATTATAATAGATTTTAGGCTAGGATTTGATAGAATAAACAAATCAAATTCAATAAGGTAATTTAATGGCAATAGATGAAGACAAACAAAAAGCGATTTCTTTAGCGATCAAACAAATTGATAAGGTTTTTGGTAAGGGGGCGTTGGTGCGCCTTGGGGATAAGCAAGTAGAAAAGATTGACGCTATTTCTACAGGCTCGTTAGGGTTGGATCTGGCTTTAGGGATTGGGGGCGTTCCAAAGGGCAGGATCATTGAAATTTATGGGCCAGAGTCAAGCGGGAAGACCACTCTAAGCTTACATATTATTGCAGAATGCCAAAAAAATGGCGGCGTGTGCGCGTTCATTGACGCTGAACATGCCCTAGACGTGTATTATGCTAAGAGATTGGGCGTGGATACGGAAAATCTACTCGTTTCCCAACCAAGCACGGGCGAAGAAGCCTTAGAGATTTTAGAAACGATCACCAGAAGCGGAGGGATTGATTTAGTGGTGGTGGATTCGGTGGCGGCCCTTACGCCTAAAGCAGAGATTGATGGGGATATGGGCGATCAGCATGTGGGCTTGCAAGCAAGGCTTATGAGCCATGCGTTAAGGAAAATCACCGGTGTTTTGCACAAGATGAACACTACTTTAATCTTTATCAATCAAATCAGGATGAAGATTGGCATGATGGGTTATGGGAGTCCAGAGACCACAACCGGAGGTAACGCTTTAAAATTCTATGCGAGCGTTAGGATTGATATTAGAAGGATTGCCTCTCTCAAACAAAACGAACAGCATATCGGTAACAGGGCTAAAGCCAAAGTGGTTAAAAATAAAGTCGCTCCGCCTTTTAGAGAAGCGGAATTTGACATCATGTTTGGGGAAGGGATTTCTAAAGAGGGCGAAATCATTGACTATGGCGTGAAATTAGACATCGTGGATAAGAGTGGGGCATGGCTTAGCTACCAGGATAAAAAGCTAGGGCAAGGCAGAGAAAACGCTAAAGCCTTACTGAAAGAAGACAAAGCCCTAGCGGATGAAATCACTCTTAAGATTAAAGAGAGTATTGGCTCTAATGAAGAGATCATGCCCTTACCCGATGAGCCTTTAGAAGAAATGGAATAAAAAAGGATTTTGATGCTGACTATTAAAGATGTTCATGCTTTAGAAGTGATGGATAGTAGGGGCAATCCTACCATTCAAGCCAGCGTGATTTTAAGCGATAACACTAAGGCGAGCGCGATTGTACCTAGCGGGGCGAGCACCGGTAAAAGAGAAGCGTTAGAATTAAGGGATAATGACAAAACCCGTTTTTTGGGTAAGGGGGTTTTAAGGGCATGCGAGAATGTCAATAGCGTGATCAAACACCATTTAATAGGGCTTGAAGCGATCAATCAAACCTTTGTAGATGAGAGGTTAAGGGCTTTAGACGGCACGCCTAATTACGCTAATTTAGGGGCGAACGCTGTTTTGGGCGTTTCTATGGCGTTAGCAAGAGCTAGCGCGAAGGCTTTAAATCTGCCATTATACCGCTATTTAGGGGGGGCTAACGCTCTGACTTTGCCGGTGCCGATGCTCAATATCATCAACGGCGGAACGCATGCGAATAATTCCATAGACTTTCAAGAATACATGATCATGCCTTTAGGGTTTGAAAGTTTTAGAGAAGCCTTAAGAGCGAGCGCGGAAGTCTATCACACGCTTAAAAAACTTTTAGATGGAAAGAATCAGCTCACAAGCGTGGGCGATGAGGGGGGTTTTGCACCTAATTTTAACAACAATGTAGAGTCTCTTGAAGTCATTTCTCAAGCCATTGAAAAAGCCGGCTATAAGTTAGGCGAAGAAATAGCACTCGCTTTAGATGTAGCGAGCAGCGAATTGGTGGATGAACATTTCAATTACCATTTAAAGGGTGAAAATAAGATTTTAGATTCGCATGAATTAGTGGCTTATTATAAAGGGTTGGTGGCAAAATACCCGATCGTGTCCATTGAAGATGGTTTGAGCGAAGACGATTGGGAGGGTTGGGCGTTTTTAAGCAAGGAATTAGGGCATCAAATCCAGTTAGTGGGCGATGATTTGTTTGTAACGAACGCAAGTCTCTTGCAAAAAGGCATTGAAAAAAACATTGCGAACGCCATTTTAATCAAACCCAATCAAATCGGCACCATTAGTGAGACTTTAGAGACCATAAGATTAGCCAAACACCATGCCTATCAATGCGTGATGAGCCATAGAAGCGGGGAGAGTGAGGACAGCTTTATCGCTGATTTTGCGGTCGCATTGAATACGGGAGAGATTAAAACCGGATCCACCGCAAGGAGTGAAAGGATCGCCAAATACAACCGCCTTTTAGAGATTGAGCATGAATTAAAAGGGGGGATTTATATTGGCAAAGAGTTGTTTAAGCATGGCTAGCGGCCTTTTTGAAAACGATGGAATCAAAGACAACAAAGCGCGAGATTTTTTCTATAGCCATAGCTCCCTTATTGTCTTTTTCCTTTTACTGCTTGGGTTTGGGCATTATTTAGGGAAGTTGCTTTTTGGGGGCTCTTCTTTAGAAGTTTATTTGGATTTAAGGGACAAGCATGAACGATTGCAACAAGAAATCACCGAATTGCAAAGCAAGAATGTGCGCTTGCAAAAGCGTTTATTTGAATTGAGGGAATTACGGCCTAGAGATTAGATTTAAGGAAATGGTAGTGTTAAAAAAGATGATAGGTTTGGTGGCGGTTTTAAGCGTTTTATTGGCTAGAGATAACCCTTTTGAGCCTGAAATCAATTCCAAGAATTTGCAAGGGGGCTTTAGCGGGATCTATGATGACTACCTCAAAGAAATCCATGTGGATTTGCCCACGAGCGCTAGGATCTTAAAAAAAATCACGCTCACTTACCAGGATATTGATGGCTCTATCCATTCTAAAGTCGTGGGCATTGATAAAAGCATTGATTGGCACTACCCTTTAAAACTTTCCCAACATACCCTTAATCAAACCCCTTTTGAAAAACGCTATCAGATCCAAGATTTTGATTTTTTAATGGCAAACAACACGATGATTTTGCGCTCCCCTTATAAAGTTTTGCGCTCTTTTGTACTGGTCAATCCTTATAGAATCGTGCTAGACACGCAAAAAGGCCCTTTGGATATTTATCAAAACATGGATTTAAACCAGAAGTTTTTTTCTCACATTAAAGTCGGCACGCACAAAGATTATTACCGCATCACGCTCATTTTAGATGGGAAATACCGCTATCTTTTGGAAGAAAAAAATGGGGCGTATGAATTGAAATTGAAATAAAAGCATGCAGCATTTAGTTTTAATCGGTTTTATGGGGAGCGGTAAAAGCTCTTTAGCGCAAGAATTGGGGTTGGCTTTGAAATTAGAAGTGTTGGATACGGATATGATCATTAGCGAGAGGGTGGGCTTGAGCGTGAGAGAGATTTTTGAAGAGCTTGGCGAAGACAATTTCAGGATGTTTGAAAAAAATTTGATTGATGAATTAAAAACGATCAAAACCCCCCATATCATTTCTACCGGTGGGGGCATTGTGATGCATGATAACCTTAAGGGTTTAGGCACAACTTTTTATCTCAAGATTGATTTTGAGACCTTGATTAAGCGTTTGAATCAAAAAGAAAGGGAAAAACGCCCCCTTTTGAATGATCTCACTCAAGCCAAAGAACTTTTTGAAAAACGCCAAGCCCTCTATGAAAAAAACGCCTCCTTTATCATTGACGCCAGAGGTGGTTTAAACAATTCTTTAAAACAAGTGCTACAATTCATCGCATAAATTTTTTTTAAAGGCCTTTTGATGTTAAGTAGAGACATTGTCCAGTATTCCAAGATCCGCACCGAGTTATACGCTTATCTTACCTATTTGTTTTCGCACAATATCCGCAACCACCTCCCTGAAATCACTTTGGATTATTTAAACAAACAGATCAGAAAAATGCACGCTGAAATCAAAATGGCAAAAAGTTTTTTTGTGTTAGACGCTAAGGGCATGCTAATTCTTAAGCCAAGCCAACTTAAAGAGGAAGGGCATAAGGAAGGGATATTAGAGCATGATTTAACAGAAGGGATTGAATTAGAATCGCATGCCAGCTTTAGCGATAAGTATTATTTTTATCAAGCCGTGAGTGAAAAGCGTTGCATTTTAACGGACCCCTATCCTTCTAAAAAAGGAAACCATTTGGTAGTGAGCGCGTCTTACCCGGTGTATGATCAAAATAACGATCTAGCGTTTGTGGTGTGCTTGCAGATTCCTTTAAGGGTGGCGATTGAAATCAGCTCGCCTTCAAAGTATTTCAGGACCTTTAGCGAAGGGAGCATGGTTATGTATTTTATGATTTCTATCATGCTCACTTTAGTGTCGTTGCTTTTATTTGTGAAATGCATTTCTAGCTTTTGGACAGCGATTGTCAATTTTAGCAGTTTTGATATTAAAGAAGTGTTCCACCCCATTGTGCTTTTAACCCTAGCCTTAGCCACCTTTGATCTGGTCAAGGCGATTTTTGAAGAGGAAGTGTTGGGTAAAAATAGCGGGGACAACCACCATGCGATCCACCGCACGATGATTAGGTTTTTAGGCTCTATCATTATCGCATTAGCCATTGAAGCGTTGATGTTAGTGTTTAAATTCAGCGTGAGCGAACCGGATAAAATCACTTATGCGGTGTATTTGGCTATTGGTGTGGCGGTGCTTTTGATCAGTTTAGCGATTTATGTTAAATTCGCTTATAGCGTGTTGCCCAAACGAGAACGCTAAGAGTTAAAAAATTTTTCTTTTAAGCGTTTGAAAATCCTATTCAATCTAAAAAAGACATATTCTAAAAGGGTTTTTGGATTGAGTAGGGGGGCAAGAAATTCAAAGGTTTTTTGTTTGTCTTTAAGGCTTAAAAATTCTGTCATTTGTTTAAGGAATTTCACGGAATATTCGGCATAAAAAGGGGTTTTTAAAAGAATCTCATGCCATTCTTTAGAATATAAAGCAGTGGGTGAAATCCAAGGTTTTCCTACAAAATAAAAATGCAGCATGACAATTTCTTTTTTGTCAGGAATGAAGCGTTTTTGATTGACCATGAAAGGGTGGGTGTTATAAATATAAGGCAAGATTAAAACTTTTTGATAGCATGCGAGCGTTAAAAGATCCTGTTCAGGATAAAACACGCACTGGCCTTTTTGACGGGTTAAATTGAGTAAGCGCTCTTCTAAACGATCGGCGCGCCACAGCTTTAAATTCACGATTAAAAACCCGGCGTTATAATTGCTTTCATAGATGGTTTGCATATCGCTTTCATTCAAGTAATGCTCATAAAGGGAAAAAGCTTGGCGAGGGTCTTTTTCTCGCTCTATTTGAAAATGTTTAGGGCTTTTAGGAGAAGAAAAATCTTTAGCCGCTCCAAAATAATAGCCATCTAGCGGGATAAAAAAACTTTCGCTCACATCATTCAAAAACAAAGTGTCCGCATCAAACATGATAATTTTGTCGTATTGCAAGAATAAAGAAGCCAAAAACAAGCGGCACATGACCATTTTAGAAAAGCGAGTCTTAGCGTAAATATTGAGTTGCAAAAAAGCTTCATTGATTTTATCAATCACAAAAGGTTCTACTGAAGGGGTGTAAAGATTAGGGGTTGAAATGTCTAAAAAATCCACGCTCGCAAAAGCGCTAAAGGGGGCTAGAGTTTCTTTCAATTTGCGTTGGTTTTCAAGGCTCAAGTTATCCACCAGGCAGTGGATTTTATAAAAAAGTTTTTTATCATGGTGTTCTGTTTTAGCGCAAGCCAGCATGGAATACAAGCTCACGCCAGCCGGCATGGTATAATGATTGTCAAAAGCGATGACAATAGGAATAATAATACTCATTTTAAGCTGTTTCCCTAAAATAGGTTTTTTAAATCAATTTAATCCAAAAGTTGAATTTATTTTTTGACAATATTATACTATAATAACCAATTAGATTAGGGTTTTACTGATTTTTCTTTGTGTGAGTTTTGGCTTAGTTTTGTAAGGAATGAGATGATAAAGAGTTGGACTAAAAAGTGGTTTTTGATTTTGTTTTTAATGGCAAGCTGTTTTGGTCATTTGGTGGCTACAACCGGTGAGAAATATTTTAAGATGGCTAATCAAGCCCTTAAGAGGGGGGATTACCATAGAGCGGTGGCTTTTTATAAGAGGAGCTGTAATTTGAGGGTGGGGGTTGGTTGCACGAGTTTGGGCTCTATGTATGAAGATGGCGATGGCGTGGATCAGAATATTCCAAAAGCCGTTTTTTATTACAGAAGAGGGTGTAATTTAAGGAATCATCTCGCTTGCGCGAGTCTAGGCTCTATGTATGAAGATGGCGATGGCGTTCAAAAAAACCTTCCAAAGGCTATCTATTATTATAGGAGAGGGTGCCACTTAAAGGGTGGGGTGAGCTGCGGGAGTTTAGGTTTTATGTATTTTAATGGCACGGGCGTTAAGCAAAATTATGCCAAAGCCCTTTCTCTTTCTAAATACGCTTGCAGTTTGAATTATGGCATTAGTTGTAACTTTGTAGGGTATATGTATAGGAGCGCCAAAGGCGTACAGAAGGATTTGAAAAAAGCCTTTGCGAATTTTAAAAGAGGGTGCCATTTAAAAGACGGAGCGAGCTGTGTGAGTTTGGGATACATGTATGAAGTCGGTATGGATGTCAAGCAAAATGGAGAGCAAGCCTTGAATCTTTATAAAAAGGGTTGTTATTTAAAAAGGGGGAGCGGCTGTCATAATGTGGCTGTGATGTATTACACGGGTAAGGGAGCTCCAAAGGATTTAGATAAAGCCATTTCATATTACAAGAAAGGTTGCACTCTAGGCTTTAGCGGTAGTTGTAAAGTGTTAGAAGAAGTGGTTGGCAAGAAGTCTGATAATTTGCAAGATGATACGCAATAAGCTAAAGTTTAAGAGCTAATCGTTGAGATTCGTCTTATAGAAATCTTTCTACTCTCCTATTATCAAATAGGGATTAATCTTCTCTATTGATGGGTATTGAGACTAAAAATCTGCAAATAGGGTTTGGATTTGTTCTCATATTGATAATAAAAACACTCAAAGGCATTTTAAAACAAATATAAAAAAGCTCACACAAGACACAAGCGATAATTTTTTAAAGCGCTTCTTTAGGGGGTTTAATGGGGTTAAAGGGGGCGTTACTTCAAAATCCCCCTATCCGCTTTAAAAAATAACTTTACCACAAAATAAGAATTAACCATAAAAAAAGCTTAAAAAACAAGTTTTTAAAAAAGAATATTGAATAAAGCTTTCATATTTGAACAAAACAAAAACCTTTATTCAATCAAAATAAGGTTAAAATCCAATAAAAAGGAGTTTTATAACTCTTTATAGGATTTTACAAGCTTATAGCAACAAAATTTTTTGTCGGTTTTCATTGGTGAAGTGTTCAAACGCTAAAGACGATTGGGCTTCCTAGTGTTGGGGGAGAGTTTCTCGCTCTGTGTCCCTAATGGATTTTACAGAGTTTGATCTCCAACGCATCCCCTACAGCTTTCACGCATCATATCTTATAAAGGCGTAACTTTGAGCGCTTCCTGCGCTAGATACGAATGCATGGGGGTGTTATAACAAATTAGCGGCATTCATCCCAAACGCTAAAGATGTTTAGGATTTCTTGCTTGGGTGGTTTTAAAAAATACTTTGAGCCTTTTTGTATTTCACTCAATATTCGTATAAAGCGCGACCACATCATCATCGTCTTCAATCCTGTCCAGTAACTTTTCGGTAAGCTCCATTTGTTCGTCATTCAATTCAATGGGCGTTGTGGCGATGCGTTGCAAACCCGCTTTTAAAATGGGTAATTTCAAGCTTTCAAACCCCTCATTTAAGAGCTTGAAGCTGTTATAATCCCCTCTAATAATGATCTTGTCTCCTACTTCTTCTAATTCTTCCAAGCCATAATCAATGAGGGCGAACTCTAAATCTTCTAGGCTGAGTTTTAAATTTTCCACTTCACTTTTCAAGCATTCAAACACGCTTTTTCTATTAAACATAAACTCTAAAGAGCCATTAGGCACGATGCTCGCCCCTTGCGTTTTATTGAAATAGCTTTTAAGGTTGGCAATGGTTCTAGTGGGGTTATCAGTCATGCATTCCATGATGATTAGCACGCCAAAATTCGCCTTACCCTCATAAGTGATTTCGCTCAAATTCCCCTCTTTACTGCTCGCTCTTTTAATCGCTGCATCAATGTTGTCTTTAGGCATGTTTTGCGCTTTAGCGTTTAAAATCGCTGTTCGCAGTTTGGCGTTCGTGTCCGGCTCGCTCCCGCCATCTTTTGCCGCTAGAGTGATCGCTTTAGCGAGCTTGGGGAAAACCTTACTCATCTTATCCCATCGTTTTTCTTTAGCCGCTCTTCTGTATTCAAACGCTCTTCCCATTCAATTCCTTTGTAATAAGTTAGCCACTTCTTTAGCATGATAGCTAATAATCATATCCGCTCCCGCTCTTTTAAAACAAGTCATCGTTTCTAACAGAACGCTTTCATAGTTGATCAGGTTGTGTTTTTGCGCGAGTTTGAGCATGGCGTATTCCCCACTCACGTTATAGAGCGCTAAAGGGAGCAAAGTGTGATCTCTAATTTCTTTAACAATATCCAAATACGCTAAAGCCGGTTTCACCATTAAAATATCTGCGCCCTGCTTTTCATCTTCCAAGCTTTCTAAAAGCGCTTCTTTTTGGTTAGCGTAATCCATTTGATAGCTTTTGCGATCGCCAAAACTCGGTGCAGAATTGGCTACATCTCTAAAAGGCCCATAATAGCTGCTCGCAAATTTAGTGGAATAGCTCATGATGGGCGTATGAAAATACCCGGCCTTATCTAGCGCTTTTCTCAAGCTTAAAACATTCCCATCCATCATGTTGCTTGGGGCTAGAATATCCACGCCGCTTTCAGCTAAAATAAGCCCTTGAAGATTTAAAATCTCTAGCGTTTTATCGTTAGACACAGAATCGTTTTCTAAAATCCCGCAATGCCCATGGTCGGTGTATTCACAAAAACACAAATCCGCTATAACGATTAAATCCTTAAATCGTTTTTTAACCTCTTTGGTGGCTTTTGCGACAATGTGATCCTTATTTAACGCATGGCTTCCTGTAGCGTCCTTATGTTTAGGAATGCCAAACAATAAAACGGCTTTTATACCAAGATCCACTAATTCTTCGCATTCTTTTAAAAGAGGCTCGATACTCATTTGATACACGCCAGGCATGGAACTGATTTCATTTTTAATATAACTATCGCTTTCTATGACAAATAAGGGAGCGATGAAATCATCAATATTTAGGCGCGTTTCTCTTATCATTGCCCTTAAGTTTTCGCTGCTTCGTAATCTTCTCAATCGTTTGAACATGTTCTCTCTTTATTGTTTTTCTTTAACCCCACAATTGGCTTTTTCTATCCCCATCATTGCGCTCACCTCTTTCAAATTTTCGGGGGGGGGGGGGTAGCTCTTCATCATCTTCTTCTAAATCGTAAAAACTATTAAAAACGCAATCATGGATAGTGAAACAAACTCTTCCATTGCTGTAATGATAGCTCAAATTCAATCCCATAGTCTCTAAAGCGTTTTTAATGATATACATGCCTAGCCCAAAACCATGGGCTTGGCTGGGGTTAGAAGATTTAAAGTAAGGTTGCAAATACTTTTCAAAATCCTCTTTTAAAGGTTCGCTTTTATTGGACACCACCAAATTATTTCCTATGAAATCCAAAAACACCTGTTTGTCATCGCTGTATTTGATCGCATTATCTACCATGTTTTTTAACGCTATAGAAAACAATTCAAAATCCGCTTCAATAATGTAATTTGAAGAGGATACATGGATAGGGCTTTTTTTATCCTCATCAATTAAAAGCATTTTTTCAATCTTATCTATCAAATCGCTCATTAAAAATTTTTCTTTATTGCTCCCATAATTTTTGGAAGCGAGCTGCTCAATGCGGGCAAATTGCTCAATCAGCGTGTTTAGGTGATCAAAAATGGAAATGAAGCGTTTTTGTGGCAATTCTTCTTTGAGCATAGAGCTTAGTATCTTGCCCTTAGTGATAGGGGTGCGTAATTCATGCATGATAGAGCGCAAAAATAAAACCCGAGATTCATTCATCGCATTGATTTTTTGGATGCAATTGTCAAATTCGTTAGCCAAATCCCCTATTTCATCTTTTTGCTTGCTTTTACAACTCACGCTTTTATCCCCTTGAGCGAAGCGTTTCACTTGGGATCTTAACTCTCTTAAGGGCAATAAACTCTGCAAAACAAATAAAAAGAGGAATAAAATCAACAATAAACCCACCGTAATGGCTAAGAAATAGTTCCTGTAAGAAACCGAATGCAAATCTTTATAAAGCACAAAATGCTCATCTTTTTTTAAAAGGATGAAAACCATGTCGCTGAATTTAAACACTTCAGCATACCCAATATTTCTGTGGTGCAACTGGTGGCGTCTTTTGGCTAAAACCTTTTCTAAATTTTCTATCGTGGTTTCTCTAAAACCAATTTTATAGAGGTAATCTTCTATGGCTCTATAATCAGAGTAGTTATTTAAAATTTCATTGATAGTGGTAACAAACTGATAATGGCGCATTTCGTTTTGATAGTTTTCGTGACTGATTTGAGAAGACACGAAATAGTAAGCGAACGCTCCAAAACTAAAGAGCGTTATCATAAATAAAGCGACAACTTTAAAAAAGATAGAGAAACGCAAAACCCCTTAACTCCTTATTAGAATCAGTATTCTAATTTATAACCAATCCCTCTAACAGAGATGATGTATTGCGGTTGCTTAGGATTTTTTTCAATCTTGGATCGCAAACGGCCAATGATCACATCAATGCTTTTATTAGAGCTTTCAGGGTTGATGCTCTCGCTCTCAATCGCAATGCTTTCACGGCTAAACACATAACCTTTTTTGCTAATGAGAAGCGAAAGGATTTCATATTCAGCCCTAGTTAAGTCTAGCTTTTTTTCATGCATATACACTTCTCGGCTATCCTTATCCACCCTAAAGATATTCGCATCGCCTGGCTCACTCACTTCTTCTTTTTTATGGGAACGCCTGAGTAAGGATTGGATACGAGCCAATAATTCCTTAGGATCATAGGGTTTAGGGAGGTAATCATCAGCCCCATAATCTAGCGCTTTAATCTTATCTTCCACATCGCTTCTTGCTGAAGAAATAATAATAGGGATATGTTTTTGTTTGGAGATGCGCTTACACACTTCAAGCCCGTCTAAATTGGGCAAAGTTAAATCCAATAACAACAAATCATAATTTTGTGTGTTAGCCGCACTAATGCCGGTATATGGCTCATCGTAATTGGTTACATGAATGCCATGTTGGAGCAAAAACTCGCTCAAAAACTCGGCTAATTCTATATCATCTTCTATCATTAAAACTTCTATCATACTTCAATTAACTCCTTCAATGATTTTTGCAACTTTAAAAACGATTAACTTTGTTAGTGTTTTAAGGGACTAATTCTAGCATTTTATTATTAAAGATACCTTGAAAATATCTTAAAAATAAAAATTCAAAACATTATCATAGTTATTAATGGAATTAAGGCTTTGTTTTCATGGAATATTGAAAATTAAAAAGCGCTTTGAGTGTTTTTTACCCTCAAAAGAGCCTGCATAAGCAAGCGACAATTTCTTATTTTAGGGGGGGTTAAAAGGGGGAGAATGATTTCAAAATACCCCTATTCCCTTAAGGAAATGAGCTTAAAATAAAGTAACTAAACCCCCATTTTTTAAAATTAAAATAAAATTTCAGCGTCAGTATTTAATTAAAACAAAACTTTATTTTTGCATGCTACTTTGTGTTTTCTAGCTCCAAAGATTCCAATCGTTTTTCAAGCACGCTCAATTGGTATTGCAAGAAACGCGCCACTAAATCCAAACGCTTCAGCGCTTCTTTTTCTTCTAAAGCCTGCATGCCCTTCAATAACACTAAAGTTCTTTCTAGTAAGTTTTTTAAAAAAACCCGCTCGCTTGAAATTGGCGCTTGCTTAGGGTTTTCTAGCGTGATTTCTTCTATAATGATTCCTTTTGTTTCTTCTTCTTTTTCTTCTGTATTTTCTTCTGTGATTTTTTCTGTGATTTTTTCTGTGATTTTTTCTTGGGTTTCTATTTTAGTAGCGTTTTTTGGCTCTAAAGGGGTGTTTTGAGGGTTTGGGGTGTTTTGCAAATAAGGGGGCGTTTTGAAAAAAGAGGGCGTTTTTTGCACCACATCAAAGCCATTATCAATCGTTTTAGCCATTTTTTCAATTTCATTAAGGGTTTCTGAAATAATGTTTTTCAATTCCATTCTACCAGCCATTTTTCTAAATTCTCAACGCTCAAACGATCCCCTTTGATAAAATTTAAATAGTGCCGCTCTAACAATGCATCGTGTTTGAAAGGAGCGCAATTTTTTTGGATTTTTTCCAAGCGTTCTATTTGCTTTAACGCCTCTGCATGGTCAGGGGTTTTTTTTAAAATATTAATATAAATTTGCAACGCTTCTTCAAAAAACCCTTGTTCTTCATAAATACTAGCGAGCGTGATCGTTTCTAAGGGCATGCGTTTCTCTTAATCGTTTGTAATACCTAATCTCTAAACGCCATTTTTAGACTCTACCTGGGTGCGTAAAAAACTAAAAGCCGGTAAGGGTGCAGGCAATCGCACTAAATTCACGTTCCCGCTATGGATAGTTTCTAATTCGGTGTTATTTTCTAAAAGGATTTTATACAGCACTAAATAAGAGCGTTTGTCAAAGGTATAAATCTTGCCAATTTCATTGACTATGGGCGTGATAGCTGCATTTTTGGGGGCGATGATTTCATAAGCCATGTTAGTGGTCGTGGTGAATTTGCATGCAAAAAAACGCCCGTCTTCAGTTATTTCGCCATTGACTTGAAAATCCCCTTCGCTAATGGCTGTTTGGTGGTTTTGAGTATCCAACCTTTCAAAAGGCCTTCGCATCAAATAGCCGTCGGTAAAACCCCTGTTTTTAAGCGTGTTCAATTCGTTAGCATAAAAACTCGGCTTTAAGGTGTTATGGTAAAAATCATCAACCGCCAAACGATAGATTCGCGTGGTTTGCGCGGCGTAGTAACTGGACTTGGTGCGCCCTTCAATCTTGAGCGCGCTAATGGCGTTGGAACTTAAAATTTCAGCGATATGGCCAGAGAGGTTCAAATCTTTAGCGTTAAAAATATGCGTGCCTACGCCCTCTTCTTCAACTAATCGCATCATCACGCCGTTATCAGGGTTTTTCACATAATATTCATAATCAAACCGGCAATCATTCGCGCAACTCCCTCTATTAGGCACGCGCCCCTTTTGTAAAGCCGAAATCAAGCAACGCCCTGAAAAGGCAAAGCACATGCTCCCATGCACAAAGATTTCTAATTCTAAATCAGGTAGGGCTTTTTTAATTTCAATCGCATCATTCAGGCTCAATTCCCTAGCGCACACGATGCGTTTAACCCCTAAATCATAAAACACTTGCGCGTCTAGCAAATTTAAGACATTCGCTTGCGTGGATAAATGGATAGGAATATGCGGGGCGATTTTTAAAGCGAGTTTCACCACACCAGGCGCAGCGATAATAAAAGCGTCTGGCTCTAATTCTGCCATTTTATAAATATGTTCTTCTAAAAGTTTGAGCTGTGAATTGAAAGGGAAACCATTGATCGTGGCATAGACTTTTCTATCCAACGCATGGGCGTAGTCAATCCCTTCTTTAAAGGTCTCTAAAGTAAATTCCTTACTCGCACGATTGCGTAAAGAAAAATGGCTCACTCCCCCATAAACCGCATCAGCCCCATAGTTGAGAGCGATTTTAAGTTTTTTTAAATTACCGGCTGGAGAGAGTAATTCAACTTGGTTCAAAACTACTTGGCTCCAAAAGAAGCGATCAAGGCTTCAATATCATCAGCGCTGGCTAAATCTTTATCGTCATCGCCGGTGATAAAAGTCGCTGAACTCACGCGCTTAGAATCATCAATTTTGCCTTCAAAAAGCGAATTCATGTATTGGCTGAGCGCTCGCATGACATTGACCACTCGTTCAATTTTTTGGCGATGGATATCTTGAAACTGCATAATATCCATCGCTTGCATGGAGCTATCAGAGCAATTAGCGGCTTCTTCTTCAATGCTTTTAAGGGCGTTTAGGATTTCTTGTTGCTCGTTGAGCGCGGTTTTAAAAGATTCCACATGGGGGAAATGCACATGCAAATTGTCAAAAATTTCTTGGTGTTTTTGCAAAGGTTCTTGGATCTTTTTAACCATTTTAGCGATTTTTTCAGCGCTAGCTCCGATCAAATCCAATTGATCAAAAATTTGCGTGGCTTTCACTTCAGAATCTCTTGTAACATCGTCTAATTGATGCACGACCTTATGCTCTTCAGTGGGGGGAGGGGGAGGCCATTCATTAGGGCTAATCTTGCCGTATTTTTCAGCGTCCTCTTTTTTGACGGTCATTTTTTCACTAGAACTTTCTTTGGATTCTTTAGTTTCTTCTTTCTCTTTAGTTGGCTCTTTAGCCTCTTCTTTAGCCTCTAAGGCTTCCAAATTTTCTAAATCGCCACCATTCATCAAAGCGTCTAATTCTTCTTGTGTCATTGTTGTTCCTTGCCAATTGGTTTTAAAAAGCGTTTTTAACCATAATTCCCAGCTGTCATTTTAGCGCACTTAAGCTTTAGCAATCAAAACGCCCTCTAAAATTGCATCAATATCGCCATCTAGTATCGCTTCCACATTGCTATAAGCGGTGTTGGAGCGCGCGTCTTTGACTTGCTGGTAGGGGGCTAGGACATAGCTTCTTATTTGATGCCCCCAGCCGATCTCGCTTTTTTCTTCATTTTTGGCGCTGCTTTGCTGCTTTTCTAATTCCAATTCATAGAGCTTGGATTTAAGCATTTTTAACGCACTCGCTTTGTTTTTATGCTGGCTCCTGTCGTTTTGGCATTGCACCACAATACCGGTAGGGAAATGCGTGATCCTAACCGCGCTTTCTGTTTTATTGACATGCTGACCGCCTGCCCCACTGGCTCTGTAATAATCATAACGGACATCTTTTTCATCAATTTCTATATCAATATCATCATCTAATTCAGGGCTAATTTGCACGCTCGCAAAACTCGTGTGCCGTTTGGCGTTCGCATCAAAGGGCGAAATCCTTACAAGCCTATGCACCCCGTTTTCATTTTTCAAATAGCCATAAGCGTTTTCGCCCTTAATGATAAAGGCGACCCCTTTAATGCCCGCTTCTTCGCCATCTTGATAATCTAAAATCTCGCTTTTAAAGCCCCTTCTTTCCGCCCATCTCAAATACATGCGATACAAAATACTCGCCCAATCCTGGCTTTCCGTCCCCCCCGCTCCAGGCTGAATGGTGATAATAGCGTTTGAGGCGTCATTTTCACCGCTTAACATGATTTCAATTTCCACTTTTTGGACGCTGTGTTCTAAAATGGGAGCCTCTTCATAGAGCAAGGATAAAGTAACCTCATCGTTATCGTTTTGAGCGAGTTCAAACAATTCCACGCTTTCATCTAAAGAATTTTTCGTTTTTTGATAGGTTTCTAGCAAGCGGTTTAAGCGCACTTTCTCTTTATTGGTGTCTCTAGCTTTTAAGACATCTTGCCAAAAATTAGGGTCTTCTTGCTCTTTTTCAATGCGTTCTAATTCTTGTTTGATCTTTTCAGGCTTGATGATTAAAGCGATATTATCGCATTTGTTTTGCAAGCTTTTTAACAATTCGCTATAGGTGTAGTTATCCACAAACAGAACCTTTATGAGTGGGGTTTTGAACTTGCCATTATAGCATTGTTAGAGGCCATTTTAATTCTCAAACCTTAAAATTTCAATTTCGCCCTGAACCCATTCCACTCCTTCATCAATCAAGGCGATAGAATCCACTTGTGCAAGGGCTTGAATCGCTCCTGATTCATAGCGGTTGTTGTTGTAAGGAATGAATTGGTGGTTTGAATAATTGCCTAAAATCAAATGCGTGCGTTTGTCTTTAAGCTTTAAGGGGGCATTGATTTGAGCTTTAAAGAGATTTAGTTTAAAATCTTTATTTAAGGATAAGCGCTCCAATAAGGGTAGAATCAAAACTCGTAAAACCAGTAAGCAACTCAAAGGATTACCCGGTAAGCCTATAATAATACTTTGATTGAGTCGGGCTAAAGTTACCGGTTTTCCCGGTTTGAGATTGACTTTTTCGTAATAAAAAAGGACGTTTTTTTCTTTCAAGGCGTCTTTAAAAAAGTCTTTATCCCCCACGCTCACCCCCGCGCTTGAAAGGATGACATCATAGCCTTGCAATTCAAGTATTTTAAGCTGTAAATTTTTATCGTCTTTTAAAACCCCTAGAAAATGCGTGTTGTAGTTTTTAAGCATGTTAAGAATACCCACTGAATTAACATCATAAACCTGGCATTCTAGGGCGTTTTGCCCTAAAGGCACTAATTCATCGCCGCTGCTAAAGAGAGCGATTTTTAATTTCCTAAACGCTTTGATTTCTTTTAACCCTTGAGAGGCAATGAGTGCGATATGCCCGTAATTCAAACGGGTATTTTTAGGGACTAAAACGCTGTTTAAAGAAGCGTTTTCGCCCTTTTGACGGATATTGGCGTTTATTTTAAAATCTTTGGGAGCTAGGGCGGAATTTTTATGGCTTTCTAGCATGCACTCTATAGGGACAATCGTTTCTATTCCTTTTGGTACCATCGCTCCAGTCATGATTTTAACGCATCCATTTTCTCTAACTTCTAAAGCGCTCACATCATCCCCGGCAAAAATGTGCTGAATGACTTGAGTTTTTTGGCCTAAATCCTGCATTTTAAACCCATAGCCATCCATTGCGCTTTGATTGAATTTAGGCAGGGCGTGAGTGCAAATAATATCTTCTGCCAAAACGCGCCCTATGCTTTCAAACAAAGAGATAACCTCTATTTCTAAGGGTTTTAGGGGAATGCTAGAATGGATTTTTAGAGCTTCTTTAAAACTAATCATATTGATCCTTTAAAAGATTTTGCTAATGGCGCTAAAGGCCAGGCTGATTTCTTCTTTAAAACGCCCCATGATAGCCGAAGTGATTAAAATAATGCCCACAAACCCGATCGCAATTTTAACCGGAAACCCGATAGCGAGCAGGTTGAATTGAGGGTGGGTTTTCATGATCATGCCAAAAATAATATCGCTCAATAACACCAAGCATAAAATAGGGAACGCCATAGAAAACCCTATGACAAACAAGTGCGAAAAGGCTTTAACAATGTTTTTAGCCAACGCTGGCTCAAAGACAAATTGCCCTAAAGGGACGGCTTTTAAGCTGTGATCCACAAACAAAATGATTTGATGGTGGAACGATAAATCCAATAAAATTAAAATCGCTAACAATAAAAGGGCTTGTCCCACAATGGGTTTTTGTGATCCTGAAATGGGATCATAAGCGCTCGCCATGGTAAGCCCCATAGAAAAGCTGATGCTATCGGTTGCAAACACTAAGCTCGCAAAAACGATTTGTAAAAAGACAGACGCGCACACCCCTAAAAACAGCTCGCATAAACAAGCGATGATAAAACCCTCTGGCGTGTAAGCGGCGTTTGAAAACTCTAAAGTGGGGTAAAAAATCGCGCTCACATACAAGCTCAAAGCCCCACGCACCGACAAAGGCACTAAATGGTTTTCAAAAAAAGGGAAAAAAGATAACACGCCGCTAACCCTTAAAAACAACAAGAAAAAATCCCTAACATGGGGGGTGCTAAGCTCTTGGAGAAAATCTAACATTCTTTTTCTTTAAGGATAAAAAAGTAGTGCGCTAGCATTAGGGTTTGCAATAAGGTGACAAAAAAATTAAAAAAAGGAATCAAGGAAAAAAGATAGCAAAAAAACGAGAAACGATAATGTTTTAACCGGTGCTGTTTAAATAGGTTTTGATAGCTTTGATAATTAAAAATCATGCTGGCTATATCCAAACTCATGGTGTTTTTGAAAAAAAGGAAATGCGCGATTATAGAAAGAAAGACCCCAAAGACCCCTATAAAGGGAATGAAATAAAAGGGCGTTAAAACCGCTAAGAATAAAAGCATAAAAATGAGCGATTTTAAAAAATATTTAACAGAAAAAAGGATAGAGCCAAATTCTTCTAAAACGACATGGGGATAATATTTTTGGTGCAAATAAGAAACCACTAAAGGGGTGTAAAAAATAGACGCAAAAATATTGATGACTAAACTCAAAAGAATCACGATCCAAAAAATAAGAAAATACACTAACGCTTTAAAAACCCATGTGAACACACCAGCAAAAAAGCCTTGAGAATGGGAATAATCATTCAAAGATTGCGGTAATAAAGTTTGGCAATAACCCACAATACTCCCGCCATTGTAATAAAAGATAGCTCCAAAAAACGCCAAACTCAAAAGGATAGGGCCAAGATTGATTAAAATCATTCTAGCGCTTAAAAAATCATTAAAACTTTTTTTAAAAATGGATAGAAACAAAACCATAAGCCTTTTTTAAACTCACTTCTTAAGGGGTATTTAAGCGCAAAGTCCCTTAATCTTATATAGTAAGCTTATCAATATGAGATTGACTAAAGGTATAGAAATTACTTAATATGGAATAACATGTAATGCTAAAAGACCAAATATAAAGAATAATAACCCTGGTAACCAAGGAAAGAGAATACATACAACAATAATTACGAATATAATATTCATAATTGCATCGAGAATTTTTGAATCCTTTTTAATATTCTTTTTCTTTCCAAAAAGAATAAAACTAACACCAAAAAAGATAATAAATATTATTACAACATCTGAGGCGAACATTTTTACCCACTTTGAATGGAATGAATAACTTTAAGCATTTCTTACCTCTCAATGTGAGTTTTCTATAATCATGATAGCTGATTTTGTTTTAAATTTGCTATAATGTAGATTTAATTATGAAAATTTAGTTTAGAGTGGAGAACACACAATGAAAAAAAATATCTTAAATTTAGCGTTAGTGGGTGCGTTGAGCGCGTCGTTTTTGATGGCTAAGCCGGCTCATAATGCGAATAACGCTACACATAACACGAAAAAAACGACTGATGCTTCAGCAGGCGTGTTAGCGACAGTGGATGGCAGGCCTATCACCAAAAGCGATTTTGATATGATTAAGCAACGAAATCCTAATTTTGATTTTGACAAGCTTAAAGAGAAAGAAAAAGAAGCCTTGATTGAGCAAGCTATCCGCACCGCGCTTGTAGAAAATGAGGCTAAGGCAGAAAAGCTTAATCAGACTCCAGAATTTAAAGCGATGATGGAAGCGGTTAAAAAACAGGCTTTAGTGGAATTTTGGGCTAAAAAACAGGCTGAAGAAGTGAAAAAAGTCCAAATCCCAGAAAAAGAAATGCAGGATTTTTACAACGCTAATAAAGATCAGCTTTTTGTCAAGCAAGAAGCCCATGCTAGGCATATTTTAGTGAAAACCGAAGATGAGGCTAAACGGATTATTTCTGAGATTGACAAACAGCCAAAGGCTAAAAAAGAAGCCAAGTTCATTGAGTTAGCCAATCGGGATACGATTGATCCTAACAGCAAGAACGCGCAAAATGGCGGTGATTTGGGGAAATTCCAGAAAAACCAAATGGCTCCGGATTTTTCTAAAGCCGCTTTCGCTCTAACTCCTGGGGATTACACTAAAACCCCTGTTAAAACGGAGTTTGGTTATCATATTATTTATTTGATTTCAAAAGACAGCCCTGTAACTTATACTTATGAGCAAGCTAAACCCACCATTAAGGGGATGTTACAAGAAAAGCTTTTCCAAGAACGCATGAATCAACGAATCGAGGAATTAAGGAAGCACGCTAAAATTGTTATCAACAAGTAGATGAGGTGTTATCATGTTAGTTAAAGGCAATGAAATCTTATTGAAAGCCCATAAAGAAGGTTATGGGGTAGGGGCGTTTAATTTCGTGAATTTTGAAATGCTAAACGCTATTTTTGAAGCAGGAAATGAGGAAAATTCTCCGCTTTTCATTCAAGCGAGTGAAGGAGCGATCAAATACATGGGGATTGATATGGCGGTGGGCATGGTGAAAATCATGTGCGAACGCTACCCCCACATTCCTGTAGCCTTACACCTAGATCATGGCACGACTTTTGAAAGCTGCGAAAAAGCCGTGAAAGCGGGTTTCACTTCTGTGATGATTGATGCGTCTCATCATGCTTTTGAAGAAAATTTGGAATTGACTTCTAAAGTGGTCAAAATGGCGCATAACGCTGGAGTGAGCGTGGAAGCGGAGTTGGGGCGTTTAATGGGGATTGAAGACAATATTTCAGTGGATGAAAAGGACGCGGTGTTAGTGAATCCTAAAGAAGCGGAGCAGTTTGTCAAAGAATCTCAAGTGGATTACTTAGCTCCAGCCATTGGGACAAGCCATGGAGCGTTTAAGTTTAAGGGTGAGCCAAAATTGGATTTTGAACGCTTGCAAGAAGTCAAAAGGCTCACTAATATCCCTTTAGTTTTGCATGGAGCGAGTGCGATACCAGATGATGTGAGGAAATCTTATTTGGACGCTGGAGGCGATTTGAAAGGCTCTAAGGGCGTGCCTTTTGAATTTTTACAAGAATCCGTGAAAGGGGGGATCAATAAGGTCAATACCGACACGGACTTAAGGATCGCTTTCATCGCAGAAGTGCGCAAGGTGGCCAATGAAGATAAGAGCCAATTTGATTTGAGGAAGTTTTTTTCTCCGGCCCAATTAGCGCTTAAAAATGTGGTCAAAGAGCGCATGAAACTTTTGGGTAGCGCTAATAAAATTTAATCAACAAGGAAAGAATATAACATGGCAATTGGGATGAGCGAGCTCAAAAAGGGCTTGAAAATTGAATTGGGCGGTGTGCCTTATAGGATCGTAGAATACCAGCATGTCAAGCCCGGTAAGGGTGCGGCTTTTGTACGCGCGAAAATCAAGTCGTTTTTAGATGGTAAGGTGATTGAGAAGACTTTCCATGCGGGGGATAAGTGCGAAGAGCCTAATTTGGTTGAAAAAACGATGCAATATCTCTATCATGATGGCGATACATACCAATTCATGGACATAGAGAGCTATGAGCAAATCGCTTTGAACGACTCTCAAGTGGGTGAGGCTTCTAAATGGATGCTAGACGGCATGCAAGTGCAGGTTTTATTGCATAATGACAAGGCGATTTCAGTGGATGTGCCGCAAGTTGTGGCTCTAAAGATTGTAGAAACAGCCCCTAATTTTAAGGGCGATACTTCAAGCGCGAGCAAAAAACCAGCGACTTTAGAAACCGGTGCGGTCGTGCAAGTGCCTTTCCATGTTTTAGAGGGTGAGATCATTAAAGTCAATACGGAAACAGAAGAGTATCTTGAAAAGGTGAAATGAGGCTATCTTTTTATTGAGTTAGCGCTTTTAGACACAGCCTTTTTGTCATAAGGGGTGTTATCAGCCCCTTATTTGGGCTTTGTTTAAAATGCGTGTGAAATCTGTGATTAAAAATTATTTAGAATTGATGGACTTTTTTTATTGAGTGTCAATATAAAATATTCAAAGGCATTTTTTAAGATTAAACATAAGAGATTGATATAAAAGATTGATATAATCAAGCGGATAACCTCTTAAAAAAGCATTCTTTGGGGGTTATGGAATTTGATTGGGGGTTAGGGGGATTAAAAGAGAGAGAATTTTACCCCATTTGAAAGAGTGTGAGTTTGGGTATAAGAAGAACTTGCACCAAGTTTTATTGAAATGGATACGAAAAAATACGCTTGATTTATCTTGAGCTTTTTTATTTGGTTGCAACCGCTTTTAAAGCAGAATAATATGGTTGGTGGGTAAAATGAAACAAAAAATAAATTATCAAACAGGCTTTATGATACCATGATGGCGTTGAGAGTTTGAATGAACAAATATAATTGTATAGATTTATTTAGTGGGGCTGGTGGTTTATCATTGGGTTTTGCGAATACAAATAGATTTAATATTTTAGCCCACATTGAGTGGGAAAAACCTATGGTTACTACACTGAGAAACGCTTTAATCAAACGCTTCAAGCTTAGTGAAGAAGAAACAAAAAAAAGAATTATCACATTTGATATTCAAAAAACTGATGAATTAATAAATGGCTCTTGGAGTGGTGAAACTCTTAAAATTTATATGAGTTTGTGAGTTTTGAATTAAAAGAGAGTTTAAAACCAATTGAGAAAAGTTTAAATTTTTTTCTTGCATTTGAGTTTGGATAATTTGCCATTGTTTTTTAGATAGCCTGAGACTTTTAATGATTTGTTTGTTTGTATCCACTTGTTTTCTCATTTGATTTTTAGGGGGTCAAGGGGGATTGCCCCATTGCAAGCTATTTTGTAATTTTGTATTACCCCACTATTTTTATTTTAGCATGGATTTGGTTAATTTGGATATAATGGGGTTATTATGATTGATTAAGTTAAGGAGATAAGATGTTAAAAAATGTAGAAATGGGGGCTAATTTTTATAAAGAGCTTGGCAAATTAGAAAAACAATTAGCTAAATATCAAAGTAAAGTTTTAGAAATTAAAACACAAATGAAAGAGATTAAAAAGCGATATTCTCAAGCTAAGAAAGATGAAAATTTAGCTAGTAAATATATTCCTAATGATGAACTAAAAAAAGATTTACTAGATATTGATAATCCTAATACGACTGAAAACTTTAAACCTAAAAATGCTAGTGAAATTTGGCAATTCGCTCTTAACTCTTAGGGGCTTGAATGCTAGAAATTGAGTTAAAAAAGAAATTCACTAAGGATTTAAAAAAACATATTTTAAATCAAAAAATTGAGTTAGAAGTTTTTGACTTAGTGGTTGAAAATTTAAGAAATCAAATCCCATTGGACAAAAGATTTAAAGACCACGCTTTAGTTGGAACATACAACGGCTGTAGAGAGTGCCACATTAAGCCTGATGTTTTGCTTGTGTATAGAGTGAAAGGCAATATTTTAACTTTGGTTAGGCTTGGCAGTCATAGCGAGTTGTTTTAAGGTTCGGATCGTGTGAAAAATTCAAAATTGCTTCAAAAAATTTCCTCACCTTTATCATAAGAGAAGCAGCGATTTTACAGACTTTCCCTAATGATTTTGAATTTATCGGATCGCAAGCGGCTTGTTTTAAAATGAGTGGAGAGGCAATCTAAAGCAATATGAAAATATACAAGGAATTTTAATGGACACTAAATTTTTAATGCAAAATTATAACAAGAAATCCAATGATCTTTTAAAATTACTAGCAAAAAATGTGGAAGAAACTAAAATATGATTTTAAATTTTAATCAAAAATCAAATCTAAAACCACAAAACAAAATTAAAAACCCCATTTTTTAATCAAAACGAACCTACAATGAGTGTTCTATATCATCAGCGTTTAAAGGGGTGTTGGCTTTTAAGAATTTTGATGCCTTTTGGCCTAAAATTTCTTTATAAAATTTAGGGTGTAAGCCAAGGTTGGGGCGTAAGGCTTTGATATTGTTTTCAGTCAATGCTTCGCCTTTTTGAATATCCTTAATGACAAATAAAGAACGCGCAAAAAATCTTCGCTCCTCTAAAGTCTTTGGATTGATTTTAGGCTCTTCTTCGCCTAAGGCTAAAACGCTTTGTTTGATCGCTTCAACCATGCTTTTAAATTCGTTAAAATCCATGCTAAAAGCGCTGTCTGGGGTTTGTAAGGATTTGTTTAAAATGAAATGCTTTTCTATCATGCTCGCTCCTAAAGTGGTGGCTAAAATGGGGCAAAGAGAGCCAATCGTGTGATCGCTTAAGCCAAATTTAACGCCAAAGGTTTCGCCTAATTTAACCATGCTCAATAAGTTAGCGTCTTCTATTTTACTGGGATAAGCGCTCACGCATTTTAAAAGGGTGATGTCAAAATTATTCACGCCTTTGCACAAAGAAATAGCGTCTTGCAATTCAATGCTTGTAGCGATACCGCTAGAAAGGATAATGGGCTTTTGTGTGCGAGCGGCTTTTTCAATCAAGTCTAAATCAACGATTTCAAAACTAGCGATTTTATACATGGGGCAATTTAGGCTCTCTAAAAGCTCTAAAGCTTTTGAGCTAAAAGGCGAGCTAAAAATGCCTAAATCAAGCTTTCTAGCCAATTCAAACAATTCCGCATGCCACTCTAGGGGGGTAGAAGCCTTTTGATACAATTCATACAAATTTTCTTTATCCCATAAAGTGCCTTGAATGATGAAAGGATCTTCTTTAGAGTTTAAAGTCATGCAGCTTGGCGTGTAGGTTTGGAGCTTGACAAAATCCGCGCCACTTTCCTTAATGGCATGAAGGCTTTCTTTAGCTAGGTTTAAATCCTGGTTATGATTAGCGCTCAATTCAGCGACAATTTTAGGGCGTTGTAACATTTCTTATTTTTCCTTAATCAAAACTTCTTTTTCTAAGCGATAGACTTGAGAGCAAGTGAAAGCCAAATGCTCATCATGCGTGGCTAAAACTAACGCCCCTTCTTTTTCTGTAATGTAATTTTGCAGCATGCTGATGACTTGATTAGCGCTAGTGGTGTCTAAATTCCCGGTGGGTTCATCAGCGATAATGATTTTAGGTTTTTTAGAAAGCACTCTGGCGATGCTTAAGCGTTGTTGCTGGCCGCCGCTCAATTCACCCACGCCTTGTTTTAGGGTGTGGGCTATGCCTAATTGTTCTAAAAGGGAATGATTTATTTCTTGCTTGGCTAGGATTGAAGCGACTTGCAAGTTTTCTAAAGCGCTAAAACCCTTAAAAAGGTAATGCGATTGAAAAACGATGCCCACTTTTAAGCGCCGTAATTCCAAAAGTTTTTTGGAGTTTAAGGCATAAATATTTTGGTGTTCTAACAAACTGACTATTCCGCTATCCGGTTTTAGCATGGTGGCTAGATGGCTTAAAAGCGTGCTTTTACCGCTCCCGCTCACGCCTAAAATCGCTAGGCTTTCTTTGGGTTTAATGTGCAAATTCACGCCATTATAAAGAGGCTTTTCAAAAGCATGAGAAATATTAATCGCTTCAATCATTATCGTTTCCTAAAAAGAATATCGCCTAATAAACTAGGGTTTAGAATGTAAGAAGTTGAAAAATTCGCGCTGTGCAAGATGATTTTATCATAACGCCTTGCATAGTATTTTAAAAGCGTTCTTTGCAAGGTGGGTTCAATGCTTGGGCTAAACCATGCGTTATTGCTCATTACGATAAAAATTTTTGAAGGGCTGTTTGAATAAGCGGCTTTGGAAGTGCCTTCATAACAAATCAGGGGGCGAAAAGTAAAATCGTCTAATGTAAAATCGCTGAAATGAGGAGCGTTGCGGTATAAATAAGCGCTCTCGCCAAAAAAGAGCTTTTCAAGGGGTTTTTGAAGAAACTTGGGTAAAGGCATGGTCTCGCCAAAGGGGGCTAGGATCACTTTATCAGCGATCTGAACGCCCTCTTTAGAAAATAAAAACGAGCTGTTATAAAGGCTATAGCCTTGGGTGCGTAATGTCCCTATTAAAATAGCAATATTATCGCTCAAATCTTCTAGCTTAGCTTTAAAAGGGGAGTTTTCTAAAGCGATGGGGTAGGCGGTTTCTGGAAAAACAATCAAGGTTTTTTGCTTGTTTTGAGCGAGCTTGATTTCTTTAAGGATGTTGTTTTCAATATTATTAAGGTAGTTTGAGTCAAATTTCAAATCTTGGGGCGTTTTTGTAGAAACCAATTCAATATTTCCAACCTTTTTTAAATCGCTCGCTTTAAAACCATTAAAATCCAACGCGCCCAGTAACAATAAAACCGCTATGATCCTGTATTTTTTCAATGGTTTAGCGCTCAAAAAAATGCAAGCCAAAAAAACAAGCCCTAGCGATAATTTATCCACCCTAAACACGCTATAAGAAAAAAAGCTATCCGGGACTAACCAATCAAATCCAAAAGGGTGGATAAAACTAGAGCCTAAAAAACTCAAAAGCCTGAAATAGGGGTTTTCAAAATAGAGCAACAAATAAAATAAAAACCCATAAACTAACGCTATTAAAACAATGATTAAGGGCAATAAATAAGTGAAATCCGAGTAGCGAAAGCTTAAAGCGCACCAATAAAACAATAACGCCCCCACGAAAAACCCCAAAGCAAAAGCACTATTTCTGGGGGTTTTTAAAAACGCTAGCATGCTTAAAGGGGCTAATAGGCTTGTGAGTGTGATAGTGATATAGGGGTTTTCAATCGCATAAGCGTCTAAAACAGCGTTCGCATACACGCTTGAAACAAACATGCATGCCAATAAAAAAGCGTTTTGATTGAACAGAATAAGACGCATGGCTAGATTTTGAAACCTTGAGATTGTTTTAGTGTATTATAGCTATATTTTAATTTAAGAATTTTAGATTGATTTTTTTAAGGGTAGTTTTTTTTAAGTTGTGTTATTATTTTCAAATTTCAAGCCTAAAGAGCGTGAATTGGCATGATTTAAGAATGATGGGTGTTTGTTTTAAAACGCTACGACTATCCTTATATGAGATAGAGATAATGAGAGAAAGGTTTGGGTTTAGGGTTTGAACTATATTGATTTGGCGTTACTTGTGGTGGTGGTAGCCTTTGGGATTAGGGGGTTTTATCATGGCTTCGTGAGTGAAGTGGCGGGGACTTTAGGGATTGTGCTTGGCGTGTATTTGGCGTCTCGCTATTCTGTGGCTGTTGGGAATTTATTTTCAGAGCATTTGTATGATTTAAGAAATGAGACCATGACCAATCTCATTGGTTTTTTACTGGTGTTAGCGTCCATTTGGGTGTTTTTTTTAGCTCTTGGAGTGTTGCTAGGCAAGATGTTAGTCTTTAGCGGTCTAGGCATTATAGACAAAGCGTTAGGGTTTATTTTTTCATGCTTGAAGACTTTTTTAGTGCTTTCTTTCATCCTTTATGCGCTCTCTAAAATGGAAGTGATGAAAGACGCTAACGCCTACTTGCAAGAAAAAAGTGCTTTTTTTTCTACCATGAAAAGCGTTGCTAGTAAGATCATGCGCCTTGATGGCGTCAAACATGTGGAGCAAAACCTTAAAGACAACCTTGAAGAAATGAGCGATGAAGTCAAAAATAAAGAATCTTTTAATAAAAATAAACAATCTTTTGATAAAGCGATGGATAAGGGCGTGGAATCTTTAAAAGAAAAGGCTAAAGACTTGCCTAAAAACATGTTAGATCCAAAAGCTAATCAAACTCCACCAAACCCCACCCCATCTAATAAAGAACCCCTATAAAAGGCATCACATGTTTTCTAACCAATACATCCAACAACGCATCCATAAAGCCAATAGCTTGAGAGAAGAAGGGAAAAACCCTTATCAAAATGGCTTGAAACGAAGCCTTACAAACGCCGCTTTTTTAGAAAAATACGCTTATGTTAAGGATTTAGAAGAGCCTAAAGACAAAGAAAAATGCGAAAGTATTGTAGGGAGGGTCAAGCTTTTGCGTTTAATGGGTAAGGCATGTTTTATTAAAGTTGAAGATGAAAGCGCGATTTTGCAAGCTTATGTTTCGCAAAATGAATTGAACGATGAATTTAAAAGCTTGAAAAAGCATTTGGAAGTGGGCGATATTGTGTTGGTGAAAGGTTTCCCTTTTGCTACCAAAACCGGTGAATTAAGCGTTCATGCCCTAGAATTTCATATTTTAAGCAAAACCATTGTGCCTTTACCTGAAAAGTTTCACGGACTAAGCGATATAGAATTGCGTTACCGCCAGCGCTATTTGGATTTGATCGTCAATCCTAGCGTTAAAGATGTGTTTAAAAAACGCAGTTTGATTGTCTCTAGCGTGCGGAAATTTTTTGAAATGGAAGGGTTTTTAGAAGTGGAAACCCCTATGATGCACCCCATTCCTGGCGGGGCGAACGCAAGGCCTTTTATCACTTATCATAACGCTTTGGAGGTGGAGAGGTATTTAAGAATCGCCCCAGAATTATACCTCAAACGCTTGATTGTGGGGGGGTTTGAAGCGGTGTTTGAAATCAATCGTAATTTCAGGAATGAGGGCATGGATCACAGCCATAACCCCGAATTTACGATGATTGAATTTTATTGGGCGTATCACACTTATGAAGATTTGATTGAACTCAGTAAGAGACTATTTGACTACTTGCTAAAGACTTTAAATTTGGATTCAAAAATTATCTATAACGATATGGAAGTGGATTTCAACCAAACGAGCGTGATTTCCTATTTGGACGCTTTAGAAACAATAGGGGGCATTAGTAGGGATATTTTAGAAAAAAAAGACAGGCTTTTGGCTTATTTGTTAGAGCAAGGCATCAAAGTAGAACCAAACCTCACTTATGGTAAATTGCTCGCTGAAGCGTTTGATCATTTTGTAGAATACCAACTCATTAACCCCACTTTTGTAACCCAATACCCTATTGAGATTAGCCCCTTAGCCAGACGCAACGATAGTAACCCTAATATTGCTGACAGGTTTGAATTGTTCATTGCAGGAAAAGAAATCGCTAACGGCTTTAGCGAGTTGAACGATCCTTTAGATCAACTAGAGCGCTTTAAAAATCAAGTGGCTGAGAAAGAAAAAGGCGATGAAGAAGCCCAATACATGGATGAAGATTACGTGTGGGCATTAGCCCATGGAATGCCCCCCACTGCAGGGCAAGGCATAGGCATTGACAGGTTAGTGATGTTACTCACTGGAGCTAAAAGCATTAAAGATGTGATTTTATTCCCAGCGATGCGTCCTGTTAAAAACGATTTTAATATTGAGAGTGGAGAATAATGGCGTATTTTTTAGAACAAACGGATAGTGAAATTTTTGAATTGATCTTTGAAGAATATAAGCGGCAAAATGAGCATTTAGAAATGATAGCGAGCGAAAATTACACTTTTCCTAGTGTTATGGAAGCTATGGGAAGCATTTTAACCAACAAATACGCTGAAGGCTATCCTAACAAGCGCTATTATGGAGGCTGTGAAGTGGTGGATAAAATAGAAAGCTTGGCCATAGAAAGGGCTAAAAAGCTTTTTAATTGCCAGTTCGCTAACGTGCAAGCGCATTCAGGCTCACAAGCCAATAACGCTGTCTATCACGCTCTTTTAAAGCCTTATGACAAGATTTTAGGCATGGATTTAAGCTGTGGAGGGCATTTAACGCATGGCGCTAAAGTGAGTTTAACCGGCAAGCACTATCAGAGTTTTTCTTATGGCGTGAATTTGGATGGCTATATTGATTATGAAGAAGTGCTAAAGATCGCTCAAAGCGTTAAGCCAGAAATCATTGTGTGCGGGTTTTCAGCCTATCCAAGGGAGATTGATTTTAAGAAATTTAGAGAAATCGCTGATGAAGTGGGGGCGTTACTATTAGGCGATATAGCCCATGTGGCAGGGCTTGTGGTAACTAATGAGCATGCCCATCCTTTCCCGCATTGCCATGTGGTTTCAAGTACCACTCATAAGACCTTAAGAGGGCCTAGAGGGGGACTTATTTTAACTAATGATGAAGAGATAGCGGCTAAGATTGACAAAGCGATTTTTCCAGGGACTCAAGGCGGGCCTTTGATGCATGCGATTGCTGCTAAAGCGGTGGGGTTTAAAGAGAATCTAAAACCAGAATTTAAAGCTTATGCAAAATTAGTGAAATCTAACATGCAAGTTCTCGCTAAAACGTTAAAAGAAAAAAACCATAAGTTAGTGAGTGGTGGCACTTCTAACCATTTGCTTTTAATGGATTTCTTAGATAAGCCTTATAGTGGGAAAGACGCTGATATTGCATTAGGGAATGCCGGAATCACCGTGAATAAAAACACCATTCCTGGCGAAACACGCAGCCCTTTTGTAACGAGTGGGATAAGGATTGGCTCAGCGGCATTGAGCGCAAGGGGTATGGGAGCTAAGGAATTTGAAATCATAGGGAATAAAATATCAGATATTTTGAATGATATTAACAATGTTAGTTTGCAATTGCATGTGAAAGAAGAATTGAAGGCCATGGCTAATCAATTCCCTGTGTACCAGCAACCTATTTTTTAAGGGAGTCAAGATGACAGAAATGGAATTAAAGCTCATTAAGATAGACACAAGCCATTATTTTGAAAAAAAACCAGGCTTGGGGGAGAGGGTGGATTATGCGGGGCGTTGCTACTATAATAAATTCCAAAGAGTGAATGCCATGCTCACAAGCTCGCTCATTCAAAAGCATTTGAAAAGGGAGATAGAAATCGCGCACAACCTCATCTTGCGTAACGATAAGGTGGAAAACATTGTGTTTGATTATAATGGGAGGAACCCGGAGCGTTTTTACCATAAGGCGCAGTTATTGCTTCGTGAGGAAGGTTTTATGAATTTTACCGCTTATAACACCAAAACGCCAGGGCATTTGCATTTGTATGTGCATAAGGGGCATACGGAGTTAGGCGAGGGTGAAAGGTTGGTTAAAACTTTGTCCATGAAATTAGCGCAAGGGTTGCCTAAAGAATGGAAGGTCTTCCCTAGCAATGAATGGCCTAAGGAATTTAATATTTTAGCTTTACCTTATGAAGTGTTTGCAAAAGAGCGAGGGAGCTCTTGGGCGAAGCATTTATAACCATTTTTGAAAGGATTTTTGATGTCAGAAAAAGAAAGACTGAATGAAGTGATCTTAGAAGAAGAGAATAATGGGGGCGGCACTAAAAAGGTGTTTTTGATCGTGGCTATAGCCATTATCATTTTAGCGGTGCTTTTAATGGTGTTTTGGAAAAGCACGAGAGTCGCTCCTAAAGAGACTTTTTTGCAAACCGATAGCGGGATGCAAAAAATAGGCAACACTAAAGATGAGAAAAAAGACGATGAGTTTGAAAGCTTGAATTTGGATCCTTCCAAACAAGAAGACAAGCTAGACAAAGTGGCGGATAATGTTAAAAAACAAGAAAATGATGCGTTTAACATGCCCACTCAAACCGATCAAACTCAAACGGAGATGAAAACAACAGAAGAAACGCAAGAAGCTAAAAAAGAATTAAAAGCTGTTGAGCACACTAGCACTCAAAAAGAATCTCAAGCTGTGGCTAAAAAAGAAACCTTCCATAAAAAGCCTAAAGCAACCCCTAAAGATAAGGAAGCTCATAAAGATAAAGATAAGCATGCGGTTAAAGAGCTAAAAGTCAAAAAAGAAGCTCATAAAGAAGTTCCTAAAAAAGCCAATTCTAAAACCACTCTTATTAAAGGGCATTATTTGCAAGTGGGGGTTTTTGCACACACGCCCAATAAAGCCTTTTTACAAGCGTTTAACCAATTCCCCCATAAGATTGAAGATAGGGGGGCTACTAAACGCTACCTCATAGGCCCTTATAAGAGCAAGCAAGAAGCCTTAATGCATGCTGATGAAGTCAGCAAAAAGATGACTAAACCGGTTGTCATAGAGATTCGTTAAAGATTTTACAAACTTAAAAGAGTTTAGCGTTAGTCAAGCGATAATTTCTTGTGATGCACTCTTAGGGGTTAGAGGGATTTATGGGGGAGAGTTTGCAAAATACCCCTATTTTCTTAAGAGTTTTGTATAAAACTAAAATAAAGTAATCCCATTTAAAAAATAAAGAGCGTTATGAATTTAATGGATAGCAAAGAATATGACGGCTTTTTAATAGCGAGCAAAATATAAGACAGCTAAAACAAAGTAATAGCATTTAGTAAAGTAGGGGTAAGAGGTAAAAAATGGAAAAACATGCGTTTTAGATAAAACATTCATACCCACTACTAGCAGTCAAGGAGAAGTAACAAACCCAGACCGCATGAAAGAATTGTAATATAAAAAAGATTAAAACAGCTTTTAAGACTATCAATCCATATGATTTTACCAAAAAGAAAGCATCAGTCATTTTAATAGGTTTTTTAAAATTAGCTATAATCAAGGCTTCAAAAAGCCATGATTAAAAGAGTTGAGATGTTGGAAAAACTGATTGAAAGAGTGTTGTTTGCCACTCGTTGGTTGCTAGCCCCTTTGTGCATTGCCATGTCGTTAGTGTTGGTGGTTTTAGGCTATGTGTTCATGAAAGAATTGTGGCACATGCTCAGCCATTTAGACACCATTAGTGAAACGGATTTGGTTTTATCAGCCTTAGGATTAGTGGATTTGTTGTTTATGGCCGGGCTTGTTTTAATGGTGCTGCTCGCCAGTTATGAAAGCTTTGTTTCCAAATTAGACAAGGTGGATGCCAGTGAAATCACCTGGCTAAAGCACACGGATTTTAACGCTTTAAAGTTAAAGGTTTCACTCTCCATTGTAGCGATTTCGGCGATTTTCTTGCTCAAACGCTACATGAGTTTAGAAGACGTTCTATCCAGTATCCCTAAGGACACGCCCCTATCACATAACCCTATTTTTTGGCAAGTGGTGATCCATTTGGTGTTTGTGTGTTCAGCGCTGTTAGCCGCTGTTACCAATAACATCGCTTTTTCGCAAAATAAAGGGCATTAAAAGTTTTAAAGCTCTCTTTCAGGAAGGACTTTAGACCATTCTTTAATCAAGCGCAAAAAGAAGGAAGTGTCAGGCGAAGTTTTTTCATGGATTAAAATGCCTTCTTCCACCGCTTCCCAAATCACTCTATGCCGATACACCACCAAATGCCATGATTGTTGGGCATGATCTTTAAGCGACAAACGCACCCTTTTAGCAAAAGACGGGTTGTCAAACAAAACCGCGCTTTCAGTGTTGATGTATGCAGAGCGCGGATCAATATTGAAACTCCCTAGAAGCGTTAAATTGTCATCAAAAACAATCGTCTTGCCGTGCAAGGAATGTTTGGTGCTAAAGCGCCCTTTAATCTGGCGGTTAAAAAAATCGTTTCGTATTTCATAGACATTCGCGCCCATTCGCACTAATTGGTTGCGATACCTTTCCCACGCCCCATAGACCACTATCGCATCAGTAGATGAAAGGGAATTGGTAAGGATGTTCAATTCAATCCCCTTAGAAATTTGATTTTTAAAGATTTTCATCATCTTTTTGCCTGGAATAAAATACGATGAAGCGATAAAAACGGAGTCTTTAGCGTTTTTAAGGGCTTTCTCAAAAGCGATTTTGATAGGTGAATACAAGGGCGTGTCAATTTTTTTGGGTGAATCGGCTAAAAAAATGGCATTCCCATAATAAATGGGGTATTGGTATTTTTGGAAGCGTTCTATAAAATCATTGACTTTTTTTTCAAACTGGTTTTTGTCTTCAGCGCTGATAGGGATTTTTTCATGGAGCTTAGCGATTTCTTTAGCGTTGTTTTTGAGTCTTTTATGGGTTCTTAATAATGAAACAGGGATAGAGCGGTGGAACCTCCAATAGCGTTCAAAGCTTTCTTTGGCCTTTGAAGCAACCCCCCCAAAAAACAAAGCGTCTAAATCTAAAAAATTCGTGTCTAAATCGTTATCAAAATAATTGTCCCCAATATTGCGCCCTCCTATAATGACAGCGAAATTATCCACGATGAAAAGCTTGTTGTGCATGCGTTTTTTAATGCGCTCATAATCCGCAAGCATTTCAAAATAGCGCAAG
Source organism: Helicobacter pylori (assembly GCF_014498195.1). Lineage (GTDB taxonomy): Bacteria > Campylobacterota > Campylobacteria > Campylobacterales > Helicobacteraceae > Helicobacter > Helicobacter pylori_DO. The sequence goes on from NZ_JACTGH010000002.1 coordinate 139,286, forward strand.
CCTTTATTGCGGATATAGTAGGGGTTAAAAATTTTCACTTCAATGTTTTTATGGAAATTTAAGAGCATAATATCTGAAAAATCCGAATACACCCCGTTATCATCTAAAAGGATGCGCACTTTTACCCCACGATTGGCCGCATTTAAAAGTTCTTTAGCGATCACTTGAGAGGAAAGATCGTTCTTATAAATATAAGTTTGCATGTCAATGCTTTTTTGGCTCATTCTAATAAGACCCACTCTGTGCAATAAAGCGTCAAAGCCGTCTTCTAAAAGAATGGCCGCACTATGGTTAGGGTTTTCTTTCAAATTTTTAGCGTATAAGCTCCCAATGGTGGTAGTGTAGGGATCATAAGAGATAGGGGGGCTTGAAATGGGAGTCTTATAGACTAACCCAAAACACCCATTAAAAAAAAAGACGCTTAAAAGGACTAAAAAGATTTTCAAAAACGACCTACTAAAAAGAAATTAGCGGCTTTTACCCACTTTCAACATTCGGTTGCGCAAAGTGGCGATACTGCTTTGCAAGGGTAATTCTTTAGGGCAAGTGTCATGGCAAGCAATCAAGCTCATGCACCCAAAAACACCATCATCATCGCCCACTAACTCATAAAAATCATCATCGCTTCTTTCATCGTGGCTGTCAATCATAAAGCGCATGGCTCTGTTCATGCCAGCAGCCCCAATGAAATTAGGGCGCATGAGTTTAGTCCCACAAGAAGCGATACAGCACCCGCATTCAATACACCTGTCTAGTTCAAAGACTTCTTGAGCTTCATCAGGCTCAACCCTTTTTTCCGGCTTAGTAATATCCACCTCTTCTTTAGAATGCGCCCAACTCTCCACCCTTTTAGTCATATCCAAAAACCAATCGCCGGTATTCACGCTCAAATCTTTAATGAGCGTAAAACTGGGCATGGGCATGAGCGTAATCACCCCGCTTTCAAAGCTAGAAGTTAGGGTTTTGCAAGCCAATCTCGGTCTCCCATTAACCATCATCGCGCAAGAGCCGCAAATCCCAGCGCGGCACACAAAATCAAAGCTCAAATCCGGATCTTGATGCTCTCTAATGAGATTTAAAGCGATAAAGAGCGTCATGGATGGCGTTTCTTTCAATTGATACTCTTTAAAATGCGGCTTACTCACCGCGCTTTGAGGGTCAAATTTTAGCACTCTAATTACAATCGTTCGTTCATTATCACTCATGGTGTTCTCCTTTTAAATTAGCGTTGTGTTGGTCTAATAAATCATGGACATTGAAAGAATACAAATGTTCCCCCCTAGCCCTGACTTCTTCATCTTCTAAACGCATGTTCCTGGCTTTGTATTTTTCTTGCAATTCAAAAGGCATGAGTGCGTGTTGGACTTCTACCCTGTCTTTCCCGAGCTTTTCTAATTCCAAAATCGTTTTCAAAATCTCAGCGTCGCGCTCTTCTTTTTTGGGGTGGGGAATGAAATTGCCCTTTTTGCCATAGCCCCTAAAATCAGGGCTGATTTCCATTTTCATCACATCTAATTCTTCGTATTCAATCGTGGGCATGTCTTGCTCAGCGCTAGGCCAGCTCGCTAGAGTCCGATTAAGCCATTTTTCATCGTCTCTTTTAGGGTAGTCAATCCTTGTGTGAGCCCCTCTGCTTTCAGTGCGCAGTAACGCCCCTTGGGTGATGCAAAGCGCGAGTTTGAGCATTTTTTTGGTGCGGTAAGCGTCTTCTAATTCAGGGTTATTGTGTAAAACCTTGTTTTTCACGCAAATGTTTTTGGAGCGTGCATAAAGCTCTTGCAATTCTTTAAGGGCTTCTTCTAATTTTTTGCCTTCCCTAAAAACGCCCACTTTTTCATCCATGACTTCTTTCATGCGTTCTCTAATTTCATACACGTCTTCTTTGCCTTCATTATGCAATAAAAAATGCATATAATCCTGGCTTTCTTTAATGAAGGCTTCAACCTTTTGCGTGTTGATTTCAATTTGCGCTTCCAAACAATGCGACGCGAAATAATCCCCTATGATCATGCCAGCGACCACCGCTTCACTCACAGAATTTCCCCCCAAGCGGTTAAACCCATGCAAATCCCAGCACGCCGCTTCGCCCGCGCAAAACAAGCCTTTTAAATGGGTTTCGCCTTTAGGGTTTGTCCTAACCCCACCCATAGAATAGTGTTGCATGGGCTTTATGGGGATCCAGCCTTTTTGCTTAGCCATCGCTTGCCCGTATTCAGGCTCATTTGTGGGCATTCCTTGCATGTTGTCTTTGGTTTGCTCTTCGCTATCGGCCGGATCAATGCCCGCAAAAGTCATGGCAATATCGCGCACATCCCTCAAGTTTTTTTCCACATGGTTACGCCCTAAAATAGCAATATCCAGCCACACATGATCCCCATAAGGCGATTTGGCTCCATAGCCTTTTTGGATATGCTCTAAAATCCGCCTTGAGACCACATCCCTACTCGCAAGCTCTTTTTTCTCCGGCTCATAAGCGGGCATGAAGCGTCTGCCAAACTTGTCTCTTAAAACGCCGCCATCGCCCCTACAACCTTCAGTCATTAAAATCCCGCTTGGCACTAAAGCGGTAGGGTGGAATTGCACCGCTTCCATGTTGCCTAATTTAGCCACGCCGGTTTCTAAAGCGCTTGCGGCCCCAGCTCCGTCGCAAATCACGGCGTTAGTGGTGTGTTTATACACGCGCCCATAACCTCCAGTAGCTAAAAGCGTGCCTTTAGAAACATACGCTGAAATTTCGCCTGTGATTAAATCCCTTACCACCGCCCCGTAGCATTTATTGTCATGATGAATGAAAGCGAGCATGTCCTTTCTGTCTTGAATATCCACCTTGTGGTGTAAGGCTTCGTTAGCGACCGCATAAAGCATGGTATGCCCTGTGGCATCAGCCGTAAAGCATGTGCGCCATTTTTTAGTGCCGCCAAAATCACGGCTTAAGATATAACCATGCCTGTCGTCTCTTTCGGTAATGATAACATGCTCACCATTGACGACCGCAGGCCTATCGCCCTTTTTAATCCTAGTCCAAGGCACCCCCCAACTGGCCAATTCCCTAATGGCTTTAGGAGCAGTGGTTACAAACATCCTAGCCACTTGCTGATCGCACCCCCAATCACTCCCCTTAACCGTGTCTAAAAAGTGCAAATCTTCATTATCGCCCTCGCTTTTTTTAGCGTTCGCAAGACTCGCTTGCATGCCCCCTTGAGCGGCTGCAGAGTGCGAACGCCTAACAGGCACTAGGCTTAAAACGATGGTGTTTAACCCCTTTTGTTTGCATGCGATACTGGCCCTTAACCCGGCCAGTCCGCCTCCAATAATTAGCGCATCACAATATGTTATTTTCATTTTCTACCCTTATTCTTTGTGGAATTTCCCATCAGCTTCTATGGCTTCTTGCATGGTTTTAATGCCATTGTCCTTATTTTCTAAACCTTTTTTAATGTAAGCCCCATAGGTGCAAAGCCCTAAAACAATAAAAAACACGCTCATCGCCCATTTGACTTTTCTCAAGCCTTGAATGCTCGCATTCTTAAACCACCCCCATTTGATCGCTAAGCGATACAACCCGATAGAGCCATGCAATTCTACGGCAAACAATAAGAAAATATACAAAAGCCAAAAGTTTTGCGTGACAAAACGATAGCTTGAGCCATGAGGCCCGATGCTTTCAGGCTCTGTGAGCATGACAAATAAGTGGATACTCGCTAAGAAAAACATCGCAAACCCGGTTAAGGCTTGGATAAACCATAAACTCGTATCGCCATGCTTCATCAAATGCTTATGGGTTTTAAAAACCTTGTATTGCCTGTAATTGATAGGGAATTTCCTTAACGCCAAGAAAGCATGCGCGACCAAAATAAGAATAACCCCTGCTGCAACCACGCTCACAATAGCCGGCTCGCCTGCTTTCAAAAACAGGCTCCCTTCAAAAAATTTCGCCACTTTATACATGGCTTCATCGCTAATCAAGATACTTGAGACTAAAAACATGTGCGCTATCATAAAGAGCGCTAAAATCAAGCCCGTAGCACTCTGTAAAAAATCTAGCTTAGCGTAAATACCGCTCTTTTTAAGCCCTTTGCTAGCACCATAATAACCCTCTATAATCTCTTCTTGTTGCATAAAAACTGCTCCTAAAAACTCAAAATTAACCTAAAATCGCTTGACGCAAAAACACTGCCTTAATTTTACTACATTTGAAATAATTTTTCTTATAAACAAAACCTAAATTGAGAAAAAATTCAATTCAAGGGGTCTATTGTTTAAAATTTACATTTTTTAAACGCTATTAGATATAATAAGGGATAGTTACCACCTATAAAATAAGGATCGTTCAATGACAAAAATTGCCATGGCTAATTTTAAATCCGCTATGCCTATTTTTAAAAGCCATGCGTATTTAAAAGAATTAGAAAAAACTTTAAAACCGCAGCATTTTGATAGGGTGTTTGTATTCCCTGATTTTTTGGGGTTATTGCCTAATGCGTTTTTGCATTTCACTTTAGGAGCGCAAAACGCTTACCCTAGAGATTGTGGGGCTTTTACCGGTGAAATCACTTCCAAGCATTTAGAAGAATTAAAAATCCACACGCTTTTAATAGGGCATAGCGAGAGGCGAGCGCTTTTAAAGGAAAGCCCTAGCTTTTTGAAAGAAAAGTTTGATTTTTTTAAAGATAAAAATTTTAAAATTGTCTATTGTATTGGCGAAGATTTAACGACCAGAGAAAAGGGCTTTAAGGCTGTAAAGGAATTTTTAAATGAGCAATTAGAAAATATTGATCTTAATTATTCCAATTTAATTGTGGCGTATGAGCCTATTTGGGCGATTGGCACCAAAAAAAGCGCGTCTTTAGAAGATATTTACCTCACGCATGGTTTTTTAAAGCAAATCTTAAATCAAAAAACGCCCTTATTGTATGGGGGGAGCGTGAATGTGCAAAACGCTAAAGAAATTTTAGGGATTGATAGCGTGGATGGCTTGTTGATCGGGAGCGCGTCTTTGGAATTAGAAAATTTTAAAACAATCATTTCATTTTTATAAAGGAAAATCATGGGATTTTTAAAAGGTAAAAAAGGGCTTATTGTAGGGGTGGCAAACAATAAATCCATCGCTTATGGGATCGCTCAATCTTGCTTCAATCAAGGAGCTACTTTGGCTTTCACTTATTTGAATGATAGCTTAGAAAAGCGCGTGAGGCCTATCGCGCAGGAATTGAATAGCCCCTATGTGTATGAATTGGATGTGAGCAAAGAAGAGCATTTCAAGTCGCTATACAATAGCGTTAAAAAGGATTTAGGCTCATTGGATTTTATCGTTCATAGCGTGGCCTTTGCCCCTAAAGAGGCTTTAGAAGGGAGCTTGTTAGAAACTTCTAAAAGCGCGTTTAATACCGCTATGGAAATTTCTGTTTATTCTTTAATAGAGCTGACAAACACTCTAAAACCTTTATTGAATAACGGGGCGTCTGTTTTGACTTTAAGCTATTTGGGCAGCACCAAATACATGGCGCATTACAACGTGATGGGGTTGGCTAAAGCGGCCCTAGAGAGCGCAGTGCGTTATTTAGCGGTGGATTTAGGCAAACATAATATTAGAGTGAATGCCCTATCGGCCGGGCCTATCAGAACGCTCGCTTCTAGCGGGATCGCTGATTTTAGGATGATTTTAAAATGGAATGAAATCAACGCCCCTTTAAGAAAAAATGTGAGTTTAGAGGAAGTGGGCAATGCCGGGATGTATTTGCTCTCTAGCTTGTCTAATGGGGTGAGTGGGGAAGTACATTTTGTGGATGCTGGCTACCATGTGATGGGCATGGGGGCTGTGGAAGAAAAAGATAATAAAGCTACGCTATTGTGGGATTTGCATAAAGAACCATAAGGGGTATTGATGAAATTAAGCGAATTGTTAAGCGCCTATTCTATTGAAACGGAATTTTCAAACGATTTTGAAGTGCATGCCTTAGCGGAATTGGATAAGGCTACGCCTAATGATATTAGCTATATTGACCAAGTGCGTTACCTTAAACTTTTAAAAGATTCAAAAGCCGGGGCGGTATTTATCCGTAAAAAAGAATCTTCTAAAGTGCCAAAACACATGCAAGCTTTAATCGTGGATAACCCGCATCTAGCCTTTGCTAAAGCTTCGCATGCCTTTAAAATCCCTTTTTTTAAAAACCCAGAAAGCGTGATTGAGCCTAAACATTTTGAAAAAGTAACGATCATGCCTAATGTTGTGATTGGAGAGGGCGTAGAAATTGGCGAAAACTCTTTGATTTATCCGGGTGTGGTGATCGCTGATGGGGTCAAAATCGGTAAAAATTGCGTTTTGTATCCTCGTGTTATTTTGTATCAAAACACGATTTTAGAAGACAATGTTACTATCCATGCAGGCAGTGTGATCGGAGGCGATGGCTTTGGTTATGCGCACACCGCTTTAGGAGAGCATGTCAAAATTGAGCATGTGGGGATTGTTAGGATTCAAAAAAATGTAGAAATTGGCGCTAACACGGCGATTGATAGGGCGGTGTTTGGCGAGACTTTGATTAAAGAGGGCGTTAAGATTGATAACCTGGTTCAAATCGGGCATAATTGCGTTTTAGGTGAACACAGCATCGTCGTCTCTCAAGTGGGCTTGAGCGGCTCTACAACCACTGGCCGTAATGTGGTTTTTGGCGGGCAAGTGGGTATTGGGGGGCATTTGCATGTGGGTGAATTCACTCAAATTGGGGGTAAAAGCGCGGTGGGTAAAGACTTGCCCCCTAACACTAATTTTGCCGGAGCGATCCCTGCTATGGAAATCCATGAATGGCACCATTTCCTGGCTCATTTACGAACGAATTTCAGGAAACAGCAAAAAACGAGTTTGTTGCAAAAAGCTAAAGGGTTTTTCAAGTCTTAAAGAATGAAATAAGCTATAATAAGCCCATTTTGAATACGAATGATTATTTTAATAAGGACAATCAATGAAAGATAGTTTTCTTTTCACTTCTGAATCAGTAACCGAGGGGCATCCTGACAAAATGGCTGATCAAATCAGCGATGCGGTTTTAGATTACATTATTGAGCGCGATCAAAAAGCCAAAGTCGCATGCGAGACTTTAGTTTCTAATGGTTTTTGCATGATCACTGGCGAGTTAAAAACTTCTGTTTATGCCCCTATGCAAGAGATTGCAAGAGAAGTGGTTAAAAAGATTGGCTATACAGACGCTCTTTATGGCTTTGATTACAGGAGCGCGGCGGTTTTGAATGGCGTTGGCGAGCAAAGCCCTGATATTAATCAAGGCGTGGATAGAGAAGATGGCGAGATTGGGGCAGGGGATCAAGGGCTTATGTTTGGTTATGCGTGCAAGGAGACTGAAACGCTCATGCCCTTACCCATTCATTTAGCGCACCAGCTCACTTTCGCTCTGGCTCAAAAAAGAAAAGACAACACTCTGCCTTTTTTAAGGCCTGATGGCAAGTCTCAAGTGAGCGTGCGTTATGAAAACAACAAGCCTGTAAGCATTGATACGATCGTTATTTCCACCCAACATTCCCCAGAAGTTTCACAAAAACATTTAAAAGAGGCCGTGATTGAAGAGATTGTCTATAAGGTTTTACCCAAAGAATATTTGCATGACAATATCAAGTTTTTTGTCAATCCTACAGGAAAATTCGTTATCGGTGGGCCGCAAGGCGATGCGGGTTTGACGGGCAGAAAAATCATCGTGGATACTTATGGGGGGAGTTGCCCGCATGGCGGGGGAGCGTTTAGCGGGAAAGACCCTAGCAAGGTGGATAGGAGCGCGGCTTATGCGGCCCGCTATGTGGCTAAAAATTTGGTAGCGAGCGGGGTTTGCGATAAAGCGACCGTGCAGCTTGCTTACGCGATTGGGGTGATAGAGCCTGTGTCTATTTATGTGAACACGCATAACACGAGCAAGTATTCAAGCGCGGAGTTGGAAAAATGCGTGAAATCGGTTTTCAAACTCACCCCAAAAGGCATTATTGAAAGCTTGGATTTGTTAAGACCCATTTATTCGCTCACTTCAGCTTATGGGCATTTTGGGCGCGAATTAGAGGAATTCACTTGGGAAAAAACCAACAAAGCTGAGGAGATTAAAGCGTTCTTTAAGCGTTAAAAAATATTTTAAGGGTAATATTTTAAAAAATTTTTGTATAATCAACAATTCACAAGGAGTTTAAATTGAAACAAAGAACGCTGTCTATTATTAAGCCTGATGCACTTAAGAAAAAAGTGGTAGGTAAGATCATTGATCGCTTTGAGAGTAACGGCTTGGAAGTGATTGCTATGAAACGCTTGCATTTGAGCGTTAAAGACGCTGAAAACTTTTATGCGATCCACAGAGAGAGACCCTTTTTTAAAGATTTAATAGAATTTATGGTCAGTGGTCCGGTGGTGGTTATGGTTTTAGAGGGCAAGGATGCCGTGGCTAAAAACAGAGATCTTATGGGAGCGACTGATCCCAAACTCGCTCAAAAAGGCACTATCAGAGCGGATTTTGCTGAAAGCATTGACGCTAATGCGGTGCATGGGAGCGATAGCTTGGAAAACGCGCACAATGAAATCGCTTTCTTTTTTGCCGCTAGAGATCTTTAAGATTTAAGGGCGTTTTAAATAAGCATGCAATTTGAAATGCGTAAAATCGCTTTTAATGTGCCTAAAGTCTTTTCTTTAGAGCATGAGGGAGTGGTTTTAGAGGGTGAAATCGTGCGAGTGGGGGCGAAATTGTTTCGCTTGAAAGCGCGCCTTAAGGGTGAATTGATGCTTATTTGCGATACAAGCGGTAAAGAGTTTAAAAAAAGCCTTGATGAGTCGTTGGTTTTGCATATTTCAGACGGGTTGTGGGATACGCAAAGCCAAAGTTTGGATTTTGATAATTTAGATGTTATTGAATCTTTCAATGGTTTTATTGATTTGAGCGAAATTTTACGCTCTGAAGTGGAGTCTATTAAATTAGACTACCATTATGCAGATTGAAATGAAGGAGAATTTATGGCAGTACCTGATAGAAGAGTGAGTAAGACAAGAGCGGCAAAAAGGCGCACGCATTATAGCGTTAAGTTGGCTAAACCTGTGAAAGCCAAAGATGGCACTTGGAAGCTTCCCCACCATATTAACAAATTTACTAAAGAATACTAATATAAAAGCTATCTTTAGTGATAGAAAGTATTTAAAGGATTGCAACAAGCCTTTTAAGGACGCATGATGAAAATTGTAATAGACTTAATGGGGGCTGACCATGGGGTTTTACCCATTATTGAGGGAGTCTCAAGGGCTTTAGAGAATAAGAGTTTTAGTGCGGTTTTAGTGGGGGATAAAGACAAAGCGACCCCTTTTATTTCTAAAGAGTTAGCCAGCAAAGTGGAAATGATCCACACGCAAGATTATATTAAAATGGAAGAAGCCGCCACTGAGGCGATTAAGCGTAAGGAATCTTCCATTTACTTGGGTATGGATATTTTGAAAAATGGGGCTGACGCTTTGATTTCAGCGGGGCATAGCGGAGCGACTATGGGTTTAGCGACCTTGCGTTTAGGGCGTATCAAGGGGGTTGAAAGGCCCGCTATTTGCACTTTGATGCCTAGCGTTGGTAAACGCCCTAGCGTGCTATTAGACGCAGGAGCGAACACGGATTGCAAGCCTGAATATTTGATTGATTTTGCTCTTATGGGGTATGAATACGCTAAAAGCGTGTTGCATTATGATAGCCCTAAGGTGGGTCTTTTGAGTAATGGCGAAGAAGATATTAAAGGGAACATGCTCGTTAAAGAAACGCATAAAATGCTGAAAGCTTATGACTTCTTTTATGGCAATGTGGAGGGGAGCGATATTTTCAAAGGGGTTGTGGATGTGGTGGTTTGCGATGGCTTTATGGGGAATGTGGTCTTAAAGACAACAGAAGGGGTCGCTAGCGCGATAGGCTCTATTTTTAAAGATGAAATTAAAAGCTCTTTTAAATCTAAAATGGGGGCTTTGATGCTTAAGAATGCGTTTGGTATTTTAAAACAAAAAACCGATTACGCTGAATATGGGGGAGCACCGCTTTTGGGCGTGAATAAAAGCGTGATCATTAGCCATGGCAAGAGCAACGCTAGAGCGGTTGAATGCGCGATTTATCAGGCTATTAGCGCTGTTGAAAGTCAGGTTTGTTTGAGGATTACTCAAGCGTTTGAGAGCTTGAAGCCTAGCGTTTCTGTGCCTCAAAGTGATCAGCAAGACGCTTAAAGATGACTATGTTAAGGGGATTGAATGGAATTTTACGCCTCTCTTAAATCCATTGCGATGCATGTTCCAAGCGAGCGTGTGAAAAATGCAGAGTTCCAGCAATTTTTGGATACCAGCGATGAATGGATAGAAAAAAGGACCGGTATCAAAGAACGCCGTTTCGCTAGCAATGAAGAAAAAAGCAGCGATTTAGGGGTAATAGCGGCTAAACAGGCCATAGAGAGAGCGCGTTTGACTCCAAAAGACATTGATTTAGTGGTTGTGGCCACTTTAAGCCCTGATTTTTTAGCCATGCCTTCAACCGCTTGCGTGCTGAGTGCGAAATTAGGCATTGAAAACAAGCCGGCTTTTGATATTTCAGCCGCTTGCACGGGTTTTATTTACCTCTTATCGGTGGCTAAAGCTTATGTTGAGAGCGGGATGTATGAAAATGTGCTGATTGTGGGGGCAGAAAAAACGAGTAGCGTGTTGGATTTTAAGGATAGGGGGACTTGTATTTTATTTGGCGATGGGGCTGGAGCGTGCGTGATAGGCAGAACCAAGCGTTTAAAAGAAAGCATTTTAGATGTGCAAATTTCAGCGAACGGGAATTTTTCTAATTATCTCTATACGCCAAGGACTCTAAAACCCACGCCCTTTAACGCTAAAGAAGAAGCTTTAGAGCCTTTTTTGCGCATGAAAGGCAATGAAGTGTTTAAACTAGCGGTGAAAACGCTTTTAAAAGATGTGGAAATGATCTTAGAAAAAAACGCTCTCAAACCTGAAGATGTGCGTCTGTTTATCCCGCATCAAGCTAATTTTAGGATCATTCAAGCGGTGCGAGAGCATTTGGATTTTAAAGATGAGCAAGTGGTTTTAACCGTGCATAAATACGGCAACACTTCAGCAGCCAGTATCCCTATGGCCATGTGTGAAGCTTATGAAGAGGGGCGTTTGAAAAAGGGCGATTTAATGCTTTTAGACGCTTTTGGTGGGGGATTGACTTGGGGTTCAGCGTTGGTGTATTTTGGAGGAAGTTAAGAAAAGATTGAAGGAATATTTTGATGAAAAAGGTTGTTTTTTTATTGTTAGTCATGCTAGGGGGTTTAGAAGCGCAAAGTGATTATTGTAGTGATCATTGTGAAGGCACGCCAGATAGCCGTATCCCTCCTATGGGGTTTCATTTCAGTTTTGTGCATTCAGTGAAATATTATTTGCAAGATCCGCAAGAGCGCGATCACAAGCTTAAAAAATGCCATGAAGCCTTTGACTCGACGCTTAAGGTTAATTTTATTACGAAGTCTTTTAAAAAGGATTGCAAGCATGCGCAAATGGCTTTAGAGCAAGCTCAAAAAGGAACTCCATAAAAGGGTTTCTTTAGGGATTTTATTTCTTATAGCAGACTTATAGCAGAAATTATTTTTAAAGCAAAAGACAAAATCGTGTTTATATTAGTAAGAGATATAGTAGTTATTTTACTACCTATTATGGCTATTGGGTTTGTATTAGTGGCTTGTCAGAAGTGGTGTATAAATATTTAAAGGTAGAGATGATGACAATGATGTTAATGATGGTTTTTTAGTAGAATATGGGATAAATTTATAGAATATTTTTTCTATTGCGTGTTTTTTATACTCATATTTTTCCCTTACATAGCCGGTATAGTCTTACTCTTAATTGTTTTATTCAGTAATGATCAGTAGCTTCTCAACTAAAAACTCAACCAACAACCCATCAAGAACCAAGTATAGATAAATTAATATTTTTTTAGTCTGTTTTTTAAGAAGTTACCGCTTGCTAAAGAAGCTTTTTGATATTAAAAAAGCCTTTAGCATTTTTGAATTTTATGACCAACACCCCATTATAGAACAGAGATTAAAAACCCTTTTTATCGAGAAAACTTGTGGTAATACTCGCCCTTGTCCGTGATGATTTTAACTTCTAACAATTGGTTAGGCTTGCAATTCAGGCGGTAAAATATCTGTTGCGAGTATTTTAATTCATGATCAAAGAGTTTTTCTTTTTTAAACTTATCGCCCAATTTGGGTTCCACTTTTTTAGTCGCTTCGCATGAATTTCCCCTATTGACAATAAGATTTTTAATCACCACCGGTTCATCGTTCATAGAAGTGATGCTTAAAAGACTAGAGTCCGTCATTTTCCCCATGAGTTTCCCCCCAGTTGCGCGATAATCCAGCTTGAAATCCAAATCCTTTGCCCCCACATAAACACCGCTTATCATCAGCAAGCTCAAACACATTTTTTTAAACATCAAAATCCTTTCAATAATAGTATTTGTGGGGTATTATAATCAAATTTGATATATTCTTTTTTAATCGTTTGTTGCGTTTAGTTTTTGATCAAGTTTGTAGCCCATGCAACCCATTTGAATAATTTTAAAAAATTTCTTTTTGTTTGTTTTTCTACCGCATCTTCTCCGCCATACAAAAGCCTTGTTTTGAACGCCATGGCCAATTCCATTTGCTTATTTTTAGCGTATTTTTTTCTATCGTTTGCGCTGAAACAATCTTCAATTTGTTTGAAATGCCTATCGCAGTCTGAGAGTTGTAAGATGGTGATGGGATCATGCATTTCTTCATTAGCCCTTTTAAATCGTTCGCTCGTTGCTTGTTGGTTAAAAACGCATTTTCTGTCATCATCTGTCAAAACAATGGGGTTGTTGTCTAACTCGCAGAGTTTTTGAATGGTTTCTTCCATGTCGTTTGGATTGTTTTTAAGCCCTGAAATGGGTAAGAAAGTGAAAACAATGGGGTTGTCTTTGAATTCTCGCTTATTGAAATACAATTTGAAAGCACTCAAATAGCAATAATCGGTGATGCCTTCCACAAAGATGATTCGGTGTTTTTGGGGGTTGTGAAAAACATGCTGACCCACCCCTAAAGAACGCTTGATTTGATACAAGGCATCGGAGTCTTTGCTCGCATTATTTAGGGGGTAGTTAAAGCTATTCTTAATCGCAGAACCTTCTGTTTCTTTTTCTACAATCCTTATTTCATCTAAATGATCCGTATCCACCAAAAAGGGGTCATGGGTGGCTACAACAAAAGTAACATGATTTTTATGAGCGTATTCTTTTAAAAATCTCCTGAATTCCTTTCTGGCTGGCACGCTCAAATGAGTGGCTGGCTCGTCCATAACCACAATGCACTCACCATAATTAGCAGGAACTCCTTCGTAATTATGATGGTATTTATATAAAAAATTAAAAAACAAGTTAAAAAACCATTGGAATCCAGTGCTTTGTTTTGCGAGCTCTAAATACTCATTGTCTCTTTTGATTTTTATGTGCAAAAAATGCTGTTCTTGCAAACAGAATTCAAAAACATATCTGTGTTCATCATCTGGGTTAATACAAAAACTTTCGTTAAACTTTTTGTTGATTTTTTCACCCATTTTCTTTAATTCTTTTTCCAATTCTTCAAGAAGATTCGTTTTTTTACAGAAGAGAAATTTTTCAGAATGACTATAGAAATTGAAAACAACATCATATTTTTCATTTAGAAACATTGTGACTTTTGGTTTATTTAGATGCATATGGGTTGTTATATTTAATATATTTATCATTTTCTGAAGCAATAAACTCATTGCTAGAAGTTTCTTGCAAATCTATCTCTAGACAATTTATCTTATCAATAATTATTAATAATATTTTTTTATTCTCATCAATTTTAAGTTCAATTCTTACTAGAATGTTAGTTTTTATCCCACTAGCACGAAAAACTCCGTCCTTTAGGGCGGAGATGTAAGTGCATATCTGTTAGGTATTTGAATATCGTTTCACCTAGATCCATTCGCTTTTTAGTGCATTCTATTAAAAATCAAAGTT
>NZ_JACTGH010000020.1:0-22776 GCF_014498195.1 Helicobacter pylori
AACTTTGATTTTTAATAGAATGCACTAAAAAGCGAATGGATCTAGGTGAAACGATATTCAAATACCTAACAGATATGCACTTACATCTCCGCCCTAAAGGACGGAGTTTTTCGTGCTAGTGGGATAAAGATTTGTCTCTAGATAATAGGAATGAAGCTTTATTGGAAAGAATGCGTAGCTACACTCTGCTTAAAAATGAAAAATACAATCAATTAGCAAATGAAACAAAGCAACAAACCCAAACACGCTCTCAATCTCAAAGCTATTTTCAAAAGAAAAATAAAGCTTCTAGCGGTATTGAAAGGTAACTCATCATGATAGACAAAGCAAGAAAAAACCTCAAAGACCTTAAAAGCATTTTTCTGTATTGGTATGAGATGTTTGGTTCTAATGATAAGTCTAAAGACATGATGAAAGCCTTTATGAAAGATTTGGCTTTCGCTAAGGATAAAAATGAGGTGATAAAAGCCCAAGATAACGAGTTGGTCAAAGAATTCATGCAAGAGTTAAACAGCCTCTCTTTTAAAGAACAACTAGAATTTTATCAGACCAATAGAGATTATGATCCTAGCCTTGACAATGATGAAAACTCAAGCGAATTATTAAACGCATTCACTAGCTTTCTAGAAAACTTAGAAAAACAAGAGATTACTCCTATTAGAGAGCAAAAAAGAGAAAGTGGATGGCAAAACAATGAAGATAATAAGGAAAATAGCGAACTTGAAAAAGCTTTTGAAAAGGATTTGAGCTTCTCACAATCTAATCCTATTCCCCTTGATAAAAAAGAAACTTCAAAAGAAGAAAAAGAAGCAGAACTGAAAAGCAAGGAAAAAGAACCAAAAGAAACACTAGGTTTTAACCACTCTTTAGGCGTTAGCGTTTTAAGAAGCCGAATTGAAGAAGCTAAAAATCATTTTAATGAAAAGGAAAAAGGCTCTAACAAGCGATTTAGCGATAAGGAATTTAAAAAATTCCTAAAAGACAGAGCTAAAAACGGCATGACTAATGAAGAAATGCAAGTGCTTTTATTGGTGATCAACAACAAAAAAGGTAATCTAAGACCTAGTCATAAGGAATTTTTACAAGAATGCCTAATAGAAGCGGTTTTGCACAATAAAAATATCAATAAGACCACTGAGTATGCCATTAGAAACAATATCGCACACTTGCCCATTAATAAAACAGAAGGTTTTTTAGTTAGAACTTATAATCATTCATTGGGAATTTTTAATGAAAACATTGCTGAAAAACTTAAGATCCCTAAAAAAGAAAAAGAAATACTACAACCTTTAAATGTAAATGAAAAACAAGTTTTAAACACCGCTTTAGAAAACGATGAAATAGACGCAAGAACTTTCAAACCATGGGATCTTGGAAGCAAAGAAGCAAGCAAAGAAAACGCCTCTATGAGTGAAGAATTAACACAAAATAATTCTAATTTATCTCATTTTAATGACACCGCTCAAAATAGTGTAGGACAAAATAATGTAAAAGAGCCTAACACTAAATCTAATAATTCTAAACAAAATCATTCGCTTTCAAATTCGGATCTAACTTCAAATACCGATTACAACAAGCTTGTAGCGGATATGTTTGAAAATCAAATGGACGCTAATGGCAATTATGTTGGCAAAAAATTTAGCACACAAGCTTACGACAACAAAACTCCATATAAAGTCGCTACCGGTAATGCTAGTGAGTATAGCTCTTATTTGTATTCAAAAAAAACTAAATCCAAAGATGTTGGAATGGAGCACTAATGAAAAATCAACACAAAAATCCCCCAACAAAAGCTTTAATAAAGGAGCAAAAACAAATGAAAACTTATTCATATAACCATTTTTTATTTTTCTGCTTTATTCTAGGAGCGTTTTTATTAGGTTTGCTCAGTCCAGCCTATGCTTTGAGTATTATCACCACTAAAGAAATTGAGGCTAATTTGCTTAATGGAGCGATAGAAAGCAGGGTGGTGTTAGGCAAGAGGGTGTTTAAAGTAGAAGCTCATGGGTTTTATTTTAGAAACAATGCGGCTAACAGCATAGATATAGAAATCACCAGTCTTTTAAGAGACAATCAATCGTTTCCTTTGACTAGCAGCGCTAAAACCAGTTTAAAAATACCTCCTAACGCCAAAATTAAAAAATCCACCATCCTTGTTTTGAAAGGCGAGAATGCTGAAGAAGTGGCTAAAATTTTAGGTATTAGTAAAGAAGAATACCAAAAGCTAGAAAGCATCGCTCAAACGAACGCTACCAATGACCCTATGTATGCTAACACGCCTTTTAGCAACAACCCTAACAGCCCCAATGATAACGCTATCAATGGTAAAGATGGCGTAAATGGGAGTAATGGCTATGGGATAAAGGGCAACGATGGGATAAATGGGAGCAGTGGGAGTAATGGGGTAAATGGAAATAATTCAAATAATAATGCCGTGGGCAGTGGTATTGATACAGATGGCGTGTTAGGGGTGGATGGGGTGAATGGCTCTAGTTCTTCAAGTAATGGCTCTGTAGGGGGTTATGAGAATAATTTCACCAATCATGGCTCTACTAACAATAACACAGGAGGGTATGACAATTTTAATAATGGTAGTTCAAGTGGTGGGGGGTTAGGGAATGGGGGGCTTTTCCCTATTCCTTTTGGTAATGGAGACACAAACAATTCCAATAATCCTACTAACACCACTAGCCCAACTAATGGCAGTAGTTCTAATAGCGCTATTAATCCTAACTCACAAGAAAACAATTACTCCAGCCAGTATTGTAAAGTGCCTGAATTAAGCCCCAACAACACGATGAAACTAGATGTTATCGCTAAAGATGGCTCTTGTATTTCTATGAACGCTTTAAGAGATGACACTAAATGCGCTTATAGATACGATTTTGAAGCCGGTAAAGCCATCAAGCAAACGCAATACTACTATGTAGATAGGGAAAATAAAACGCAAAATATCGGTGGTTGTGTGGATTTGCAAGGCGCTCAATACGCCATGCAACTTTACAAAGATGACAGCAAATGCGCCTTACAAACCACGAGCGATAAAGGTTATGGTATGGGGAAAACTCAAACCTTCCAAACTGAAATCGTGTTTCGTGGGATGGATAATCTAATCCATGTCGCTGTGCCTTGCAGCGATTATGCAAGGGTGCAAGACAGGATTGTCAGGTATGAAAAAAACGATAAAACCCAAACCTTAACGCCCATCGTGGATCAGTATTACAATGATCCAAACAATCCTAACAGACAGCAGATTTTAAATCGTGGGATTGCTACCCAATTAAGCTCGCAGTATCAAGAATTTGCATGCGGTCAATGGGAATACAATGACGCTAAATTAGAAGCCAAAAGACCTACAATGCTAAAAAGCTATAACAAGCTTAATGGCGAATGGGTAGAAGTTACGCCCTGTAATTTTGAAGCAGGGATTAAAAGCGGTGCGGTTGTTAGCCCTTATGTGATGGGTGTGGCTAGCTCTAAAGTCTTAAGCGATACGACTACAAGCCATTATTTTAAGATAGAAAGAAAAAATTATGGTGAGAGGGAACAATGCCAAAAACCTTATGGAGTCAATCGTTGCCAACCGCAATATTTCCATACTAATCCTAGCATCACCGATTGGAGCGCCACTTACAAAACCACTACCACTCAAACCACCATCAACAGGACTCAAAACATTTTTAAAAACGAATTGCAATTGAGTAATGATTATTTGAAGTATATAGAAATCCATCAAGGCTATTACAAGGATAACGATCTTAAACAATCGCAAGGCTATATTGATTGGACTAATTACTATCTCAATCAAAGTGAAGGCTTTTGCTCTCAATATAACATTTGGAGTGAAAGCACAAAAATTGGTAAGAATTGGTATCGTTGGTATAATAATAAAATTTCTTGCGCTCAAAGACTGATTTATAGACCTTTTCAAGGATAAGGCATGAAAGCGTTAAAGACTTTTTTAAAAAAATCCCTTATTCTGTTGTTGGCGATTGCTTTAAACCACCTGAACGCTGTGGCTATGATTGTGGATAACCCTACGCAGAACGCTTGGAATGGTGCTAAAAGAGCATGGGATGAAAGCAAGTGGGCTAAACATTTAGCCACTATCACTGAAAGGATCAAGCTCGCTCAAGACACATTAGATAGGGCTAATCAGACGCTTAATTCCATCAACAAAGTGAATGATGTTTTGAACAAAACCAATCAATTTCTAACAGGCAGTATTTTAAGCGTCCCCAATTCCATGCAGTATGTAGAAAAAATCCAAAGTTTTGCCAAACAAGTTCAAGACAACGCTGAAAGGATCAAAGAAAATGCACAAAACTATGATATACGCAATCAAATTGCAACCAAACGAATCTCTGAAAAATGCCCTGAACTCAATTGGGATGTCAGTCAGGACGCAAGTCCTACAGAGAAAAACTTACACCAATTTTTCACGAGCAAGGGGAAAGAAAGCGCTGACACAAAGGCTCTAAAGGATTTTGCTAACGCCATAGGCAACACTCAAATCAGCGCGGCTACCGATTTAGGAGCCGGACTTAGAGGCAGAGCCTTATTAGAATACATTTGCATTCAAAAAGGCAATTTAGAAGCGGCTAAAAAAATCCAATTATTAGACAGCCAAATGACTTTAGCTCTACTCAATAACGACTATACGGCTTATGAAAAACTTAGAGCTGAAAAAGAAGAATTAAAAAGACAAATCGCTTCAAATGTGTATGCTAAAGTCAAACAGCTTGCTGTAGCTTCCCAAGATAGAGCGTTTAGTCAAATGGATAATGAGTTGGGTGTTAAAACTTTTGGGTTTAACGATGAGAATGTTAAAAAAGGTTATTGCAAGAAAGAAAACAGAAATGGCAAAAGCGAGTGCATCCCTAATATGCTCAATGTTAGTCGTTTAAAAATGCAATTTGATGAGCTTAATTTAGATTATAGTAGGGATATTGCTGGCAAAAAAGGTGAAGCAGCCGCTAAAGTGTTCAATGATTACAAACACCGATTCCAGCAATTAAGCGTAGAAACTGCTTTAGAAATCGCTCAAAATTTAAGTTTTATGAATAAGACGCTAGGTTTAATGGCGCAAATGCAAAGCTATGCATTCAAGCAACAAATGGGCTATTTTGAAGATATTATTCCTGCTGACGCCCTAAAAGATGACAAAGAGCATCAAGAAAATCTTAAACAAAAACAACAAGAAATAGAAAAAGTCTATAGGGCTAAATTAGACGCTTATGGTTTCCCTAATGGTAGTGTAGGAAAGGCAAGTGGCGTGAATTTAAATAGTAATAATGAAGCTCCAAGCTCTGATAATATTCAGTCGTTTAATCCGTATTAAAATAAAGGTTATTGTGTTAAAATTAGTCAAATATTTTAAAAAGGATTTTGCATGTTTAAAAGCAGATTAAATTCATGGATTTTGTTAGGGATTTTAGGGATTTTAGTGGTGGTTTTTTGGGATGTCATAAAATACAAAATAGAAGATTTGCAACATGATCATTATCTATCACAAGTGAAAGAAAGGGAAGAATATTATAAAAACCATGTAGAAGAAGCCTTGAAAAAGGATAGCGAATGCTTTGAAAAAGGAGGCGATAAAGTGGATTGCTCGGCTGCTATGAGAATAGCCGCTGGTGAAAGAAATAGAAGAATGTTAGAGATTAAATAACATGGCTGCTCCACTACTTGCTCTACCCTTTCTTTCTAACCCTTTAGTGCTTGGTGCTTTAGCTGTCATAGGAGTGGGTGCTTACTTGTATTCCAATAAGCAAGATTCTTTAGTTGTGCAAGCAGATGGGCTTTATAGTGAAATTCTTGGGTTTTTTATTTCGTTTTCTAACAAGATCTTGAAAGGAATTGGTGAGCCTTTAGCCAATGTTATCCAACCTTTTGGTATGGTTTTAGGAGTGCTTTTAATCCTTTTGTATTCCTTTAAACGCTATCAAAACAATGATCTATTTGAAATCAAGACCTTTTTAATGCTTTTTGTGTTTGTAGGATACCTTTCTTTGTACCATTATGCTTTTAAACCTGATGGTTCTAGTAGCGGTAATGGTCGCTCCAGTTTTGCCTTTCAAAATCATGTAACAGAAATTTTTGACACGCCTGCTAACTTGCTAAATGCTGGGATTTCTAATGTGGTTAAGGAATATCAAACAAATAGCGCAAGAGAACACAAGAATATAGACACGCACCACAGCATCACTAACGCTAATATTTCATTCCATGTCAGACAAATTTTGACGAGTTTGAATAAACTATATGAAGACTTCAAAATTAATAATGGACTATCGCCAAAAACCCTTATTACAGCTGTTTTGTTATTAGTTATTTTAGGATTAGAATTGTTTTTATTATTCAAAGTTTTCTGTTATGTTTTTATGACTTATTTAGAAAAAATTATTTACTTGTCTTTGGTTATTTTCATGCTACCGCTAGGGTTTTTTCAGCAGACTAGAGGTTTTTTAGTGTCTTATGTGAAAAAAATTATTTCATTGACTTTTTACATGCCTTTGTTGTTGCTATTAGTATTATTCAACTCTTTTGCATTACAATACGCAATCAAAGTGGGAGGGAGCAATGAAATAGTGGCTAAATTTGGCATTATTGTAGTAATAGGAATTTCACTGACATTCATTCAAAAAGTCCCCGAAATGATTAACGCTATCTTTGGCACACAAGGTGGTCTAACGGATGCTAAAAGCTTTGTATATCAGGGCGTGCAAATAGCTAGTGCTGGAGCTGGAGCCATAGCTGGAAGTCTTAAGAGTGTGGGTCGTTCAGCGTTTGGCAGAACGCTAGAAGCTTATAAAGACGCAAAATCTACGATAAACAGCACCACGGCTAACATGAGAGACATGCCAGGACATCCTGGTGTTAGAGTGGGCGTGGAGACGATTGAACTTCCCAAGTCTCATAGAGCTAGCAAATGATAAAAGCTTTTTAGGGCAATTTTTGAAAATTATTTTTAGTGATAATTTTTTAAAAAACCTTAAGAGAAATCATGCAAGATTTACAAGATTTCAAGAATAATATTACACTCATTCTGTCCAAAGACAGATTAGCCGCTTATGACAGCCTAGAGCAATACAAAGAAAATTTAAAACTCATTTCTTTCATCACGCCTAAAATCTCTAACTTAGAAATTTATTTACGCAACGCTTTAGATTATTGTTTAACCCAAATCAAAGGGAGTGATTGGGTATTTAGTGAAAATTCTTTAACAAATTTAATTAACGAGCAAAAAGAAAAGAAAAAAGAAATCACGCATTCTTTGATTTTATCTAAAATGTCTTTAGGGGCAGTGATTAAGCTTATTTTTTGTTATAAATTAGAGGGGGTAATATTAGATTTAAAGCGCATCAATTTCAAATCCTATTACCCCAATAATAAAAATGCATTATTTATCAACAATAAAAAAAATCCATTATCTAGTGCTTCAAAGGTTCATATTGCTTTAAACTTGCTATGGACGATTAGAAATCGCGCGTATCATTGGGAAAACTTACTCAAAACCAAACCAAACAACCGCCCACGCATTACGACTTATTTCACTGGGTTAAAAGACAATGATAGGGCAAAAATGCCTATGAATATAAGTGTAGAACCAAGTAAAATCGTCTTGTTTTTAGATGATTTAATTAAAAGCATTGGGAATAAAGACTTGGAAAATTTAAGTGGTTTGTGAAAAGGTGGGCTTCGGTTAGCCCATTGAATGTAAGCACATTATAACTCAAAAATCAAAATAAATCAAATTTTTTAAAAACCTACTCGCTTTTTTCATTTCTTAATAACCCCCCTAACACAAGAGCCACTCTTTTATTGTGTTCTTGAGTGGTATGGATATAGATTTTAGTAGAAAGCAAAGAACTATGCCCTAACGCTCTTGAAGTTAAAACCAAATCCTGTGTTGCATCATAAATAAAAGTAGCAAAACTATGCCTAAAAAGATGCAAACCTAATCCATAAGATTTTACATCAATATTAGAGAGCTTAAAAATTTTAGCGATAAAGCCCTTTAAAGAGCAAGTTTTTTGTGTAGTGTTATTTTTTGCTTTCTTAAACACAAAACGCCCCTTAAAACTACTCAATCGTTTGCTATCACTCAACCACTCATCTAAAGATTTTTCTAGCATTTCTCGTTTAATGAACGCTTTTCGCTCTTTATTGTTTTTGCCTTTTATAAGCAAGATATAATGCTCTTTTTCTAAAACAATATTTCTCAATTCTAAATTAAAAACCTCAGATTTTCTCAAACCGCCCAAAATGATTAAGAGCAAAATACACTTATTTCTCTTTTCATAACTGCTTCTAGTTCTATAGTTTATAAGAGTATATATAAAAGATTTTAAATCTTTTGAATTTAGATGTTTAGGCAAATTATCCTTGTGTTTAGCAAAGGCTATATTTTTAAGACTAAAATAAAATTCATAATGTTTAGTCCTATCCAAGTAATCAAAAAATTGCCTAATATACATCACATATTTCGCCATTGAATTAATCTTTCTTTGTTTAGCTAACTCAAATAAAAAATTCACAAGCATTTCTTCATTGAGTAGTCTCAATCGCTTAACTTTCAAATGATTGCAAAAATAGTCAAAGAATAAAAACAATACACGCATCATCAAAATATGCTTTGTGCCTTGATTATAAATTGTATGACATAATTTTTCCAAATCTTTAATATTTTCGCATTTTTCTAATTCTATTGACAAAAATCTCATTTTTGTAAAATCCCTTACCCCATTAAAAACAACCATACGCTTAAATTTAAAAACAATAAAATCCCTAATCCCTACAAACAACTCCCTTTGACTTCTGGCGAGTGCGTTATTGTCATTTGATTTTTTCATAAAAGTCCTCTTAATATTAAATTTTTCAATAGAAATCAAAAAGAATGTAATTTATAAAAAATCAAAAACAAGGAGCTTATTTATAAAAAAAGAATAAAAAGATATATATAATATAATAATTGTAATTATATATAAATCTCTCTCCCCTATTAATAATTAAATTGTAAAGAAAAAATTTTCCGATTTATAAAAAAAACAAATTTTTAAAAATTTATGGTAGAATACAGAGATAGTTTTTAAAAAGTTAGCATTAGAAAATTAAGAAGATTAGAGCTAACTGAATGATTACATTCTTTCAACTCCGCTTCATAATGGCTTAAAACCGCTTTTGGCGTGATCGCTTTCGCTATTGAAGCGTCCTTGGTTGCTAAAAGCCGCTAAATGGTTGATCTCGGTGTTGTTTAAGCGTTTGTTTGGTGCTCCGTAATGCTTGATTAAAATTTTTCTAGCGCCTGCGTGCCTTGTACCTTGATCTAAAATGTAAAGGTCGTTTAAATCTATCTTTTTAACCTCGCCCTTGTCTAACTCTCCCTTAAAAACCTTTAAAACCTGTTGCTGTTCTTTAGTAAGCTTGCTTTCATCAATCTTTTGCAATTCTTGTAAGGCTTTTTCGTATTTAGTGGCTTTTTCTTTGATTTCTTCGCTCGCTTGTTTAACGCCGTTATTAAGCTCTTCAATGATTTTAAGCGTGTTGTTGCTAAAGTGTGATTTTTGCGTGCTTAGTTCTAACTGCTTACTAAATTCGCTTATAGAGTGGCTTCGTTCTAACGCTCTTTTAATGTGATACTTTAAAGCCGCGCCTGCGGTGGCTTCGTTTAAAGCGTAGCCACTAAACTAAAAACTTTTTTAAGAGCGCAGTTGTTGTAAGGCTTCTTTAATCGCTGCTTCTATGCTGAGATTGGGTTTTAGGGTTTTTAACACTTTATTGATTTCGGTGCTTTTAAAGCCCAAACTCTCTAGGGCTAAAAAGACTTCATTATGCATGGGTTTTGTTTCATCTTGAATGAAAAAGCCAATCAAATCCACCATGATCTTATCAGCGAGCTTTTTGCCAATGCCTGGGACTTGCTGGAGTCTTTTGACTTCTTTAGTGGCGATAATGTTTTCAAATTCATTCGGCGAAAAGCTTGAAAGAATGGCTAAAGCGATACGCCCCCCTACCCCATTGATTTTTAAAAGCCTTTCAAAAAGGATTTTTTCGCTCTCTTCTAAAAACCCGTATAAAAGATGCACATCTTCTTTGATCACTTGCAAGATTTTCAAACGCGCTTTTTGGCCCGCTTGAAGCAAAGCAGCCGTTCGCATAGAAACTTGCACCCCATAAACAACCCCTTGCACTTCTATATGCGCTTCTAAAGCAGAGATTTTTTCCACAACCCCTATCAAACCCACTATCATTTTATCCCTTTTTTTTATTTCTTGTTTTAGCCTTTTATCGTGCTTTTAGGGATTTTTTTGATTTTATGATCTTCATAGATCACGTTCACGCTTTCATTATGGCTTAACATAGCACTCAAGTTGCTCACTTTGGGGTAATTGCGATGATAAATCACGATATTTTCTTGCTTAAAGGGGTTTTTAGTTGTAATGCTTGCATGCTGGAAGCTGTTTTCTATGCTGATGAGTTTAGCGTAGCACTCGTTATTGATTTTTTGCAATTCTAGCATTTGGGCTTTTAAGATTTTCAAACGCTTTAGAGCAAACATAAACTCGCTATAAGCGTCTTTCACGCTTTCTTGTTGCATTAAAGAGCGTTTGATTTCTTCGGTGGCGTTTTTAAGCTTTTCCATGATGGCTTGATGGTTTTTAACCAAATGGTTTAAGGACTGGTGCTGAGCGATGATCTTTTTGGATTTTAACCCTAATGCATTGAGTTTTTGTTTAGCGTTTTTCAATTCTTCTTGGTTTTCTCGCCCCCCAAAAGCGTAAAAAATAAAGCGGTTGCCATTACCATCCACCTCATCAATCCAACATTGCTTGGAAAAATACAGCTTGTTATCGCTTTTGAGCTTTTCTAAAGCGATTTCTTTCGCATAGACCACACTCCCCGCGCTCGCTTCCACTTTAACGCTATTGGCATACACCTTAGCGCGCTCTAAATACTTGCACTCAAACTCTTTAGCGTAGCACACGCCCTTATGGTTAGTGATACGCGCTTTATTGGCATAGACATAGCTTTCAGGGTGGATTTGCCCCTCTATAGTGATTTCTTTGGCCACTAAGATCACATTCTTGCCCACATTGCCCTTAACGTTAATCACGCTCGCTTCTAAAATGAGATTAGAATCGATCGCATCGCTCAATTCGTCTTTAGCTTGAATCTCTAAAGCTAACCCGCTCTCCACTCCCCCTAAAAGATTAGGCACTTCAATGGATTTGATCCCATTTTTAAAAATAAAATTTTGCTTAGAAACCAAACGCCCTTTTTCCATTTTAACCCCTTGTAAGGCTTTGGAGTAATACACTAAAGCGTTATTTTCTTCTCTTTCCTCAAAAGCGTTTTTGTCATGCCCTATAGGGGTGGGCGAATGGGCAACTTTAGGCAATTCAATATAAAGGCCTTTAAGGTTACGGCCGTCTCTGCCTTGTTTGGGGCAATTCACGCAAGCGACTTTTTGGTTTTCTTTAGCGATATAGTAATTTTCTTTAACAAAAGATTCTTCTTGATCGCTTAAAAAAATGGTATGGGTTGGAAGGTATTCTTCTTCTAATAAAAAATGGGATTGTTCTTCTACATTAGGGATAAAGGTTAAAGAAGCGTATAAAATAAAGCGCTTATTTTGGGCTTCTTTTTGATATTTTCTCAATTCTGTTTTTAAATTTTCATACATTTGTGAAAGGTGGCGAAACACCACGCCTTCAAAAGCCAAACGCTCTTTAATATACGCAAACATTTCTTGGTAATATTCTTCAGTGTCTAGGACAATAAAACACTCGTCTAAAATAATTTCTATTTTGCTTAAATCTTCATCCACTTCCACTTCAAAAAAGCGCTTATAAGCGTTTGATTTGATTTTAATGTCGTGGGTTTGATAAAGGGTTAGCTCTTTTTTTTCATAGTATTCCTCTTCTTCTAATTGTTGCAATTCCCCACCAAAAGCCTCGCTAAAATCGTCTTTAGCGCTGTTTTTGATAAAAATAGAAGTTTTTAAAATCTCAAACCATAGATCTTCTGTTTGTAATTTATTTTCAGCGGCCGCTTTTCTTAATTCTTTTTGAATGTCTTTGCACCGCTCAACTTTTATAGGGGCAAAACGCTCCAAGCTCATTTTTTAATCCTTAAATGGTATTATAAAGATTTAGAAAAAGAAATATGCTAACAAAAAAACACTGAAAATTAGGTAATAAATACAACTAGTATGCTAAAAAAAATATTTTTAACCAACAGCTTAGGGATTTTATGCTCTAGGATTTTTGGCTTTTTACGGGATTTGATGATGGCCAATATTCTAGGGGCTGGGGTGTATAGCGATATTTTCTTTGTGGCTTTCAAATTGCCTAATCTATTCAGGCGTATTTTTGCGGAAGGCTCTTTTTCTCAAAGCTTTTTACCAAGCTTCATACGAAGCTCCATTAAAGGGAGCTTTGCGAGTTTGGTGGGGCTTATTTTTTGTGGCGTTTTATTCATATGGTGCTTATTAGTAGCACTCAATCCCTTATGGCTAACCAAACTCCTAGCTTACGGCTTTGATGAAGAAACAATCAAATTATGTGCCCCTATTGTAGCGATCAATTTTTGGTATCTTTTATTGGTGTTTATCACCACTTTTTTGGGCGCGCTTTTACAATACAAACACAGCTTTTTTGCCAGCGCTTATAGCACAAGCTTACTCAATGCATGC
Source organism: Helicobacter pylori (assembly GCF_014498195.1). GTDB lineage: Bacteria > Campylobacterota > Campylobacteria > Campylobacterales > Helicobacteraceae > Helicobacter > Helicobacter pylori_DO. Next base: position 12,698 of record NZ_JACTGH010000020.1, read on the forward strand.
ATGATTTCAGCCCTTTTCATTTCTAAAGAAAAAACGCATTTAGAAGCGTTGTATTATTTGAGTTATGGCGTGCTTTTAGGGGGTGTGGCTCAAATTTTATTACACTTTTATCCTTTAGTAAAATTAGGCTTATGGGATTTATTATCTAAAGGGTTGTTGGGTTTTAAGACTAAAAATACAAACAAAAAAGAATATCGTTTGGATAGGGTTAAAAAGGATTTGAAAGGGTTTTTCAAGCAGTTTTTCCCTAGCGTTTTGGGCAATTCTAGCGCTCAGATCGCTTCTTTTTTAGACACCACGATCGCCTCTTTTTTAGCGAGCGGGAGCGTGTCTTATTTGTATTACGCTAACAGAGTCTTTCAGCTCCCTTTAGCTTTATTTGCTATCGCTATTTCCACAGCTCTTTTCCCTAGCATTGCGATCGCGCTTAAAAACAATCAGCAGGATTTAGTCTTACAACGCTTGCAAAAGGCGTGGTTTTTCTTGGTGGGGGTTTTGCTTCTTTGCAGCATTGGGGGGATCATGTTAAGCAAAGAAATCACCGAGCTTTTATTTGAAAGGGGGCAATTTAGCCCTAAAGACACCCTAATCACTTCGCAAGTCTTTTCGCTCTATCTTTTAGGCTTGCTCCCTTTTGGGCTAACTAAACTCTTTTCTTTGTGGCTTTATGCGAAATTAGAGCAAAAAAAAGCGGCTAAAATCTCTTTAATTTCGCTTTTTTTAGGTTTGGTGGCTTCTTTGAGTTTAATGCCTTTGTTAGGGGTTTTAGGCTTGGCGTTAGCGAATAGTTTGAGCGGGTTGTTTTTATTTGTTTTAACGATAAAAGCGTTTGGCTTTCAATTATTCTTGGGTATAATTAAAAATTTAAAATCATGGCTTGTAATTCTTTTTCTCGCTTGCGTGGAAATCTTATTACTCTTAGCGTTCAAATCGTGGGTTACACATTTATATTTATTTTATTATTTTCAAGGTTTTTAAATGTTTATTTATGATACCAAATTAAAACAAAAAGTCCCTTTTGAGCCTTTAGTTGAAAAAAAGGCGAATATTTATGTGTGCGGGCCTACGGTGTATGATGACGCTCATTTAGGGCATGCCAGGAGCGCGATTGCTTTTGATTTGTTAAGGCGAACGCTTGAATTGAGCGGCTATGAAGTGGTGCTAGTAAGGAATTTCACGGATATTGATGATAAAATCATCAACAAAGCCCTAAAAGAAAACAAAAGCATTCAAGAATTAAGCAGCATTTATATTGAATCTTACACGAGGGATTTAAACGCTTTGAATGTGAAAAAACCCAGCCTAGAGCCTAAAGCGAGCGAGTATTTAGACGCTATGGTAAGCATGATTGAAACGCTTTTAGAAAAAAATATCGCTTATCAAGTCTCTAATGGGGATATTTATTTAGACACGAGCAAGGATAAAGATTACGGCTCTTTGAGCGTGCATAATAGCAGCATTGAATTTGGCCGTATTGGTTTGGTGCAAGAAAAACGGCTTGAGCAGGATTTTGTGTTATGGAAAAGTTATAAGGGGGATAATGATGTGGGCTTTGATAGCTCTTTAGGCAAAGGGCGCCCTGGCTGGCATATAGAATGCTCTAGCATGGTTTTTGAAACTTTAGCGCTCGCTAACGCCCCTTATCAAATTGACATCCATGCAGGCGGAGCGGATTTGTTATTCCCCCACCATGAAAATGAAGCGTGCCAAACCCGTTGCGCCTTTGGCGTGGAGCTTGCCAAATACTGGATGCATAACGGCTTTGTGAATATCAATAACGAAAAAATGTCTAAAAGTTTAGGGAATAGCTTTTTCATTAAAGACGCCCTCAAAAACTATGATGGCGAGATTTTGCGCAATTATTTATTGGGGGTGCATTATCGCTCTGTTTTGAATTTCAATGAAGAAGACTTGTTAATGAGTAAAAAACGCTTGGATAAAATCTATCGTTTGAAGCAGCGCGTTTTAGGGACTTTAGGAGGAATAAATCCAAACTTTAAAAAAGAAATTTTAGAATGCATGCAAGATGATTTAAATATTTCTAAAGCGTTGAGCGTTTTAGAAAGCATGCTTTCTTCTACGAATGAAAAACTGGATCAAAACCCTAAAAACAAGGCTTTGAAAGGCGAAATTTTAGCGAATTTGAAATTCATAGAAGAACTGCTTGGCATCGGGTTTAAAGACCCTAGCGCCTATTTCCAATTAGGCGTGAGCGAAAGCGAAAAACAAGAAATTGAAAGCAAGATAGAAGAAAGAAAACGCGCCAAAGAACAAAAAGATTTTTTAAAAGCCGATAGCATCAGAGAAGAGCTTTTGAAACAAAAAATCGCTTTGATGGACACCCCACAAGGCACGATTTGGGAGAAGCTTTTTTAAACGCCTCCCATTTTACCTTTTTACACGCTCTAGCCACAAATTCCAATGAGAGAAGTTTTTTAAACGCCTCCAATTTTACCTTTTTACATACTCTAACCACAAATTCTAGCAATATTGCTTTTTAATCTTGTTGAGTTTTATGTTTATTTACCTTAATTTGATAAAAGTTTAACATTGGTTGTAGATGCTACATATTTATAACCTTAATCGTAAATGCAACAGAAATTTTCTGGTCTAAAGTCGCACCCTTTGTGCAAAAATCGTTTTACAAAAAGAAAGGAAAGAAATGGAAATACAACAAACACACCGCAAAATCAATCGCCCTTTAGTTTCTCTTGTTTTAGCAGGAGCGTTGATTAGCGCCATACCGCAACAAAGTCATGCCGCCTTTTTCACGACCGTGATCATTCCAGCCATTGTTGGGGGTATCGCTACAGGCACCGCTGTAGGAACGGTTTCAGGGCTTCTTAGCTGGGGGCTCAAACAAGCCGAAGAAGCCAATAAAACCCCAGATAAACCCGATAAAGTTTGGCGCATTCAAGCAGGAAAAGGCTTTAATGAATTCCCCAACAAGGAATACGACTTATACCAATCCCTTTTATCCAGTAAGATTGATGGAGGTTGGGACTGGGGGAACGCCGCTAGGCATTATTGGGTCAAAGGCGGGCAGCAGAACAAGCTTGAAGTGGATATGAAAGACGCTGTAGGGACTTATAAACTATCAGGGCTTAGAAACTTTACTGGTGGGGATTTAGACGTCAATATGCAAAAAGCCACTTTACGCTTAGGCCAATTCAATGGCAATTCTTTCACAAGCTATAAGGATAGTGCTGATCGCACCACGAGAGTGAATTTCAACGCTAAAAATATCTCAATTGATAATTTTGTAGAAATCAACAATCGTGTGGGTTCTGGAGCCGGGAGAAAGGCCAGCTCTACGGTTTTGACTTTGCAAGCTTCAGAAGGGATCACTAGCAGTAAAAATGCGGAAATTTCTCTTTATGATGGCGCCACGCTTAACTTGGCTTCAAACAGCGTTAAATTAAATGGTAATGTGTGGATGGGCCGTTTGCAATATGTGGGAGCGTATTTGGCCCCTTCATACAGCACGATCAACACTTCAAAAGTTCAAGGAGAAGTGGATTTTAACCATCTCACTGTGGGGGATCAAAACGCCGCTCAAGCGGGCATTATAGCTAGCAATAAGACTCATATTGGCACACTGGATTTGTGGCAAAGTGCCGGGTTAAACATTATCGCCCCTCCAGAAGGCGGCTACAAGGATAAACCTAATAATACCACTCCTCAAAGTGGCACTAAAAACGACAAGCAACAGATCAGTCAAAATAACAATAGCAACACAGAGGTCATTAACCCACCCAATAACACGCAAAAAACAGAAACTGAACCCACGCAAGTCATTGATGGGCCTTTTGCGGGTGGCAAAGACACGGTTGTCAATATTGATCGCATCAACACTAAAGCCGATGGCACGATTAGAGTGGGAGGGTTTAAAGCTTCTCTTACCACCAATGCAGCTCATTTGAATATCGGCAAAGGCGGTGTCAATCTGTCCAATCAAGCGAGCGGGCGCACCCTTTTAGTGGAGAATCTAACCGGGAATATCACCGTTGATGGGGCGTTAAGGGTGAATAATCAAGTGGGTGGCTATGCTTTGGCAGGATCAAGCGCGAATTTTGAATTTAAGGCTGGTGTGGATACTAAAAACGGCACAGCCACTTTTAATAACGATATTAGTTTGGGAAGATTTGTGAATTTAAAGGTGGATGCTCATACAGCTAATTTTAAAGGTATTGATACGGGTAATGGTGGGTTCAACACCTTAGACTTTAGTGGTGTTACAGACAAAGTCAATATCAACAAGCTCATTACGGCTTCCACTAATGTGGCCGTTAAAAACTTCAACATTAATGAATTGATTGTTAAAACCAATGGTGTGAGTGTGGGGGAATACACTCATTTTAGCGAAGATATAGGCAGTCAATCGCGCATCAATACCGTGCGTTTGGAAACTGGCACTAGGTCAATCTTTTCTGGGGGTGTTAAATTTAAAAGCGGTGAAAAATTGGTTATAGATGAGTTTTACTATAGCCCTTGGAATTATTTTGACGCTAGGAATATTAAAAATGTTGAAATCACCAAAAAACTCGCTTCTTCAACCCCAGAAAACCCTTGGGGCACATCAAAGCTTATGTTTAATAATCTAACCCTGGGTCAAAATGCGGTCATGGACTATAGTCAATTTTCAAATTTAACCATCCAAGGAGATTTTATCAACAATCAAGGCACTATCAACTATCTAGTCCGAGGTGGGCAAGTGGCAACCTTAAATGTAGGCAATGCAGCAGCTATGATGTTTAGTAATGATATAGACAGCGCGACCGGATTTTACAAACCGCTCATCAAGATTAACAGCGCTCAAGATCTCATTAAAAATACAGAGCATGTTTTATTGAAAGCGAAAATCATTGGTTATGGTAATGTTTCTACAGGTACCAATGGCATTAGTAATGTTAATCTAGAAGAGCAATTCAAAGAGCGCCTAGCCCTTTATAACAACAATAACCGCATGGATACTTGTGTGGTGCGAAATGAAAATGACATTAAAGCATGCGGTATGGCTATCGGCAATCAAAGCATGGTGAACAACCCTGAAAATTACAAGTATCTTATCGGTAAGGCATGGAAAAATATAGGCATCAGTAAAACGGCTAACGGCTCTAAAATTTCGGTGTATTATTTAGGCAATTCTACGCCTACTGAGAATGGTGGCAATACCACCAACTTACCCACAAACACCACTAATAATGCGCGTTCTGCTAACTACGCCCTCGTGAAGAACGCTCCTTTCGCTCACAGCGCCACTCCTAATTTAGTCGCTATCAATCAGCATGATTTTGGCACTATTGAAAGCGTGTTTGAATTGGCTAACCGCTCTAAGGATATTGACACGCTTTATACTCATTCAGGCGCGCAAGGCAGGAATCTCTTACAAACCTTATTGATTGATAGCCATGATGCGGGTTATGCCAGACAAATGATTGATAACACAAGCACCGGTGAAATCACTAAACAATTGAATGCGGCCACTGACGCTTTAAACAATGTAGCCAGTTTAGAGCATAAAACCAGCGGCTTACAAACCTTGAGCTTGAGCAATGCGATGATTTTAAATTCTCGTTTAGTCAATCTCTCCAGGAGACACACTAACAATATTAACTCGTTCGCTCAACGCTTACAAGCTTTAAAAGGCCAAAGATTCGCTTCTTTAGAGAGCGCGGCAGAAGTGTTGTATCAATTTGCCCCTAAATATGAAAAACCCACCAATGTTTGGGCTAACGCTATTGGGGGAGCGAGCTTGAATAATGGCTCTAATGCTTCATTATATGGCACAAGCGCCGGCGTAGACGCTTACCTTAATGGGAATATAGAAGCCATTGTGGGCGGTTTTGGAAGCTATGGTTATAGCTCTTTTAGCAATCAAGCGAACTCTCTTAACTCTGGGGCCAATAACGCTAATTTTGGCGTGTATAGCCGTATTTTTGCCAACCAGCATGAATTTGATTTTGAAGCTCAAGGGGCTGTAGGGAGCGATCAATCAAGCTTGAATTTCAAAAGCGCTCTATTACAAGATTTGAATCAAAGCTATAATTACTTAGCCTATAGCGCCACAACAAGAGCGAGCTATGGTTATGACTTCGCGTTTTTTAGGAACGCTTTAGTGTTAAAACCAAGCGTGGGCGTGAGCTATAACCATTTAGGTTCAACCAACTTTAAAAGCAATAGCCAATCACAAGTGGCTTTAAAAAATGGCGCGAGCAGTCAGCATTTATTCAACGCTAACGCTAACATGGAAGCGCGCTATTATTATGGGGACACTTCATACTTCTATTTGCATGCGGGAGTTTTACAAGAGTTCGCTCACTTTGGATCGAATGATGTGGCATCTTTAAACACCTTTAAAATCAATGCCGCTCGCAGTCCTTTAAGCACCTATGCAAGAGCGATGATGGGTGGGGAATTGCGATTAGCTAAAGAAGTGTTTTTGAATTTGGGCGTGGTTTATTTGCACAATTTGATTTCCAACGCAAGCCATTTCGCTTCCAATTTAGGAATGAGGTATAGTTTCTAAATACCACTCTTAAACCCATGCTCAAAGCATGGGTTTGAAATCTTACAAAACATTTAACCCCTACAACGCATACACGACAAGCTTATTATCATGCCAGATCGCTTCTAAGGGCGTGTCATAAAGCGCACTTAAATTGTGCGAAGTCATAGCGATTGGCGTGGAAGCTTGCAAAAAAAGTTTTTTATCTTTGAGCATGACCACATGCGTGGAGTGCCTAGCAACCAAATTAGGGTCATGGATATTGACTAAAACGCTCAATTCTCGTTTTTTCATCTCATCTTTAATCGCATCAAAAAAAAGGGCTTGGTTTTTTAAATCTAAAGCGCTCGTAGGCTCATCTAATAACAATAAGGGCGTTCTTTGCAACAAGCTTCTGGCTAAAAGCACCATTTGCCTTTGCCCGCCGGACAAATCGTTAATGCCTTGATCTTTTAAAGACTCTAAATCCAAGCGCTCTAAAACGCTAGTCGCTTCTTTAATGTGCTTGGCTTTAGGCATAGCGAATAGATTCAAATGCGTCGCCTTCCCCATTAAAACAAAATCCAGCACGCTGAAATTAAACGCATAATATTCCACTTGGGGGATATAAGCAATTAGTTTGGCTTTTTCATAAGGCTTTAAGGGTAAAATATCCTTGTTACACGCTTTGATTTCGGTTTCTTCTAAAGGCTTTAAAAGCCCTAAAAGGCATTTTAAAAGCGTGGTTTTACCCGAGCCATTAGGCGCTAAAATGCTGGTGATGCTGTTTTTTGGCACGCTAAAACTCAACTTGTCTAAAATGAGTTTTTGAGAATATTTAAAGGACAGGTTTTTAACTTCTAAGACCATCACACCCCCCTAGTTCTAAACAAAAGCCACAAGAAAAAAGGCGCTCCTAAAACGCTTGTCGCAATGCCTACCGGTAAATCATAGGGGGTAATGGTTTTGGCCACCACATCCGCTAGAAGCAAGAAAAACGCCCCCATTAACAAAGAGCTTAAAAGCAATTTTTGTAAATTCGCCCCAAAAAACAACCTAGCCACATGCGGAATGACTAACCCAATCCAGCCGATCGTGCCGGACACGCTCACCGCTAAAGCGCTCGCAACGCTCACGCACACCAAACAAAGCGATCGCAACAGCACGGGATTAATCCCCAAGCTCAAACTTTGCGCATCGCTCAAGCTCAATAAATTGATGCGCCACCTTAACAAAAAAAGCGGGATAAAGCCTAAGGATAGCCCTATGAAAGCGATCAAGCAATCCTTATAACTGCTTAAAGACAAGCTCCCTAAAAGCCACACGACAATCGCTTGCGCTTTTTGGGGGATCACAAAGAATTTTATCGCTCCGGCAAGTGCGCTTAAAAACGCGCTCAACACCACCCCTGAAAGCACCAACGAAAGGACGGAATTACCTAAAACCCTATTCATCGCCAAAACAGCAAGGCTGGCCAAAATCGCCCCAAAGAACGCTAAAATCGCAATGTTAGACTCCACTACCGCTATCGCCATCGCCACGCCTAGCATCGCCCCACTAGAAATCCCTAATAAAAAAGGATCAACTAAGGGGTTTCTAAAAATCGTTTGCATCACCACCCCACTCCCGGACAAACTCGCCCCCACTAAAAGCGCTAAAATCACTCGTGGTAATCGTATTTCTAAAATAATAACACTTAAAGAGCTCAGTTCTTCATTGTATAAAAAGTGGTTTTTCACATTCAGGCACACTTCTTGCCATTCTTCCAAACTCAAGGACTCCCCCCCAAACAACAACACCACCACCGCTAAAATCACGCAAGCTAAGGCAATATGATAGGTTTTAAGCATCACGCTTCCTTTTAAGAACAATTAATCTGAACAAAGAATCATACCAGCTACTGGGGAGGATTCTATATAACGCTAGCAATAATTGGGTTTTTAAGCCGATCAAATAACGAGCCTTGATTTTTTGACTCATGCTAAGAAAAACGATTTTTTGCGCCACGGCTTTAGGGCTTAGGGCGTTTTGATACACGCCAGAATAAAAGCTTTTAGCCGCATCCACTTCTAACGCATAAAGGCTATCTTCGCTCTCAAAATTCTCAACTGAAAAAGCGGTTTTCTCCCAATTGCTTTTCACCGGGCCTGGCTCAATCAAACACACTTGAACGTTAAAGGGTTTGAGCTCTAAACGCAAAGCATCGCTATAAGCCTCTAAAGCATGCTTACTCGCACTATAATGGCCTAAGAAGAGCATGCTCACACGCCCTGCTATGGAAGAAAGGTTAAAAATCTTAGAATGGGGCTTGTTTTTTAATAAGGGCAAACAGAGTTGCACCACTTCACAAAGGGCGAAAAAATTCACGCTAAATTGCTTTTTAACCTCTTCAATAGGCGTGTCTTCTACGCTCCCAAACACCCCATAACCGGCGGAATTGATCAAAACATCGCAATGATCTTCTTTAGCGCTGATGTTTAAAAACACTTCTTTCAAAGCGTTAGAATCGCTCACATCAATATCAACGCACTCGCATAACGCATGGTTTAACGCTACGCACAAAGTCGCATGCCTAGAGAGCGCATAGACTTTATACCCTTGATCTAACAGCATTAACGCGCACTCTAACCCAATCCCAGAACTCGCCCCAGTGATAACCGCCACCTTTTGGCTTTCTTTCTTCTCTCCAACGCCCATTCTCTAACGCTAACCCTCTTATTATTTTTATAATTCCTCTAATATTCACTCAATATTACTTAATTTTTACTAACATATAGTTCTTGGAATGTTTTTTACAAAAAACATTTTTAACACCAATTTTAATTAAGGAGAAGCAATGCCTCAAATACAATCATCGCATTCTAACCATTTTGATTTTACTATAGACACAGCGGATCGCACTAAATTATTGATGAGCTATCTGGTTGTGCCTACAACCGCTAATTTCAATAATGTCATGCATGGGGGGGAATTATTGAATTTGTTGGATAAAGTGGCTTATGTGTGCTCAACTCGTTATTGCGCTAAAGGAACGGTCACTTTAAGCGTGGATGGGGTTACTTTCAAATACCCCATTCCTGTAGGGAATTTGCTCACTTTTTTAGCCAGCATCAATTATGTGGGCAACACCTCGTGCGAAGTGGGGATTAAGGTTTTGAGCGAAGATATTAAAACTCGTGAAATCACGCACACGAATTCATGCTATTTCACGATGGTGGCTGTAGAAAATGGCAAACCCACCCCCATGCCCAAATACGAGCCTAAAACAGAGGTTGAAATCCGCCGTTATGAAGGGGCTTTGAAGCGTAAAGAAATGCGCACACGAGGGTATTTGAAAAGCGGGAAACACGAGAATATTTAAAAAATAAAAAAGCGTGAGCGGCGTTTTAACCCTGAATTTTACCCCTAAAAAAGGGGGGGTAGTTGGTGAGCGATTCATTTAAGCGTTATAAGTTGTGTGGGCGATTTACAAAACAACTCGCTATGACTGCCTAAGCCATAAAAAAGCGTTGCTTTTCACTCTATAAGTGCCAAGAATTTTAAAAATTTGGCTAAACGCTAGGATTTCACAATCTCAGTAAAATTGCTAAAG
>NZ_JACTGH010000021.1:0-15757 GCF_014498195.1 Helicobacter pylori
AACTTTGATTTTTAATAGAATGCACTAAAAAGCGAATGGATCTAGGTGAAACGATATTCAAATACCTAACAGATATGCACTTACATCTCCGCCCTAAAGGACGGAGTTTTTCGTGCTAGTGGGATAAAACGCTTTTCTTTAAAATTGTTCCATGTGAAACATTAGGGTAATTGATCTTATTAGCTCTAATCTTTACGATTTAAAACTTCATTGATCAACGCGCTTAATTGATCTTTGTTCATTTTGGTTTCGTATTCAATGTTCACGCCTTGCTTTTTTAAAGCTTCAAAAAATTTCTTAGCGGTTGAAATTTTCCGCTCTTCTTCAGGGCGTAATTCGCTTTTTTTATCAACCCCCTTAGTTTCTACCACTAATAACACTTTTTTATCGTTGTTTTCAACCACATACCCAAAATCAGGGCTATAAGTTTGATTCAACCCTACCGGGATTTTAACCCTAGGGAGCTTGCCAAAAACAATGATTTTAGTGTCGTTAGATTCTTCAATCGTGTCTTTTTCAATCTCGCTATCCACTTGCATGAAATTTTCATACAAGCATTTTTCTTGAGCGCTTGAATTTTTAATCTCATATTTATCTCCCCTCAAACTCCCATCTAAAAACTCTCTAATCTCTCCCTTTTCATCATAAAACGCATCGTTTTTTCTGTTTTTAATCGTCGTTTCGCGCATTTGATAGGAGATTTTATCTTCAATATTTTGATAAATGATTTCCAAAAACAGATCTTCTAAGCGCCTTAAGCCCTCTTGTTCGTTTTTCTTAATTTCATTAAACTTGTTTTCATCAATCTTTTCTAACACTTTAGCCACGCTTTTAAAACTCAATTTCACCTTATTAGACAAGGCGCTGATAAATTCATGCAAGCTCCACACGCATGCGCTTTCTCGCTCAAAAATCTCTGTTTTGGCGTTATTTCCCATAGTTTCTGCTTTTTTATGCGTCGTAACCAAAACGCTTTTTGAACTGACTTTAAAAGAATCATTGATTTTTTTGACAATCTCATCAATCAAACTCTCGCTATCAATGGCATAAGCGATTCGGGCTTGATGGTTCAAACCCGCCCATAAGGTTTCAAATTTTTTAAAATTTTCTTTATTGATTTTGATTTTTTCAGTTTTTCGCTCGTTTTTATTCCTAACTCTAAAATGACCAACTAAACGATCTTTTAAAAAATCTTTTAATTTTTCAAAATCCAAGTATTTTTCATCTTTTAATTTTTCTAGTTCCGGCTCTTTTTTTAAAAATTCGTTTTGGTTGAGAGTGAGTTTAAAGTTTTCATCACCTGTTTTTTCTCCAAAACCCAAACCCTCTAATGTTTCCAATAAAACCCCATAATACCCTTTTCTAACAACGCCGCTTTTTTCTAACTCTTCTGCGCTAAATTCTTGTTTAATCAAGCTATGCTCGCTTATCTCTTGCTGGATCGCTCCCACAAAATCCCCCTCCACTTGCGGCACGATCACCACCAATTCATTGACAAAATCAAAATCAGCATGCTCTTTAGTGATGCGCTCGCCCTTATCATTCACAGCGAGCCTTAGCCCCCTACCGATTTGTTGCAATTTAGTGATATTGGAATGGCTAGGGGCTAATTTGCAAATCGTCATCACATTAGGGTTATCCCACCCCTCTTGCAACGCCCATTGCGAAAAAATAAACCTGAGATCGGAATCAAAACTCAGCAATTTTTCTTTTTCTTTTAAAATGAGCGCGATCACTTGGGCTTCATCGCTCTCTTTCTTGCTTTTAGCAAAATACCCTCCATGCACTTTGTAAATAGCGTCTTTAGTGCGCTCTAAATACGCTCTATAATTTTCATCTAAAGGCTTTTTTAAAACTTCTTCAAGCTTTTGTTGGTATAGTTTTTCAAATAAAAGGGCTAATTTAGCCGGCTGTTCATTCTCGCTTAAATAGCTATTCACCCCGCTAATAAACACCATGCACAAGGCTTTAATCCCCTTCTTAAAAAGCCCTTCTTCTCTTTCAAAATGGCTTTTTATCGCTTCTTTCAGCATCACTTCTTGCTCGCCCTCTACAAAATAAGAAAAAGGCTCTTTTTGATCCAGCAACAAATTAACGCCATTGAGAAAACGCACCTCTTTTTTAGTGATGTTTTCTACAATGTAATCTTCTAAAGCACTGATATGAGTTAGCGCGCCTAAATTATCATGCGTTTTGACTTTGACGCTTTGAGTTTTATTTTCCAAATTCGTGTAATTGATCGTGGCTTCATTTTGTTTTTTGTTAGCCTCTTTAAGCTCTAAAAAATACTCATCACTCTCCCCCACAGACGCCACGCTAATGCTTTTCACTAGGGCGCAATCAAACGCTTTTTTGCTGTCTAGCGCGTAAATCAAATTATTATAATCATCTTTAAAAGTCGCCCCAAACCTGAGCGTGATTAAAGCGTTTAATTGTTCCAAATATTTTTTTGTTTTATCGCCTAAAAATCGGTGCGGTTCGTCCATGATCACTACCGGGTGGATACTCGCTAAAGCTTGCATGTAACTTGTTGCGCCATTGAACAGATTCGTGTTTTCTAGGCATGATTTGTTGATAGTGTTTTTCTCTTTATTGAAGGCAGAAAAAGTCATCACCAACACGCAGCATTTGTGGTTGCTCGCTAGAATAAATCTTTCTATATCTTCATAGCTTTCTAAATGCGTGTTAGAATATTCGCTTTTAAAAAATTCTCTGGTGATTTCAATACTCTTTAAAACCCCTAATTTAATGGCGTTGCTTGGCGTTAAAACGATAAATTTTGACAAATGGTAGTTTTTGTGCAAGGCATAAACGCATTCCAAAAAGCAAAAGGTCTTCCCGGTGCCTGTTTCCATTAAAATATCGCAGTTTAACGACTTGTCAATCCCCACGCTTTTCTGGGTTATTTTTTGCTCTGATTGCAAATTTTGGATATTTTCTAATAAAAGATCTTTGATCGCCCCTATTTCAAAAACAGGGTTAGAAATCCTTTGAGCGTCATTTTCTGGCTCTTCAAAATAGATCCCCTTAAACACTCCTAAAATCTGGTCCCGGCATTGCTCCTGATAATCCAATCGTTTGAATTTGATTTTCACCTCTACCCCCTAATCTTTAAATCGCCGCTCTCTAATTTCAAATCCAACAAATTACTGCCCAATTCCAAACACAGCCTATCGTTACTGATAGCTGGCATATACACGCTAATTTTTTCCACCCCTTTATCTTTCAAGTTTTCTAAAACTTCGCTCATTTCTATATCCCCCACAATGAAAGCCGTATTTTGAGCCAGATACAAGGCGTTTTCAATCAAGCAAATTATAGGCGTAGTGAGCTCCAAACCCTCGCAGCCTAAAAGCTTGATTAAAATCGTTTGAGTTTCCATTCTATCAAGGTTAGAATAAGCGAACAAATCCTTTTGCTTGGCTTGACTGAGATTTTTATCGTTCGCATGCGTTCCATCATCAATGATTTCAAACGCTCTAAACCCCACATCTAAATACGCGCAAGCTTCTTTGATTTTAGCCCCCGCTCTTTTAATCCTTTCTTCGGTAATGTCAAAAATGCTCGGGGAGCGTGATTTTAGGGTGTTTAAACAAAAATCATGCGCGCTTTTGTTTTTCTTGGGGTCAATTTTTTCATCTAATTGGACGAGAATGAAGCGCCTTTCTTTAAATGTGGCGTTCAAGCCATTAAATAACCCCCCCCCCCTCACTTAATTTTTGATAATCGCTCTTATTACTCTCTAACACGGCATGCGCGGTTGTCCCGCTCCCGGCAAAAAAATCTAAGATGATGTCGCCCTCGTTGGTGGCATGCTCTACAATCTTAGCCATAAAATCCACGCCCTTTGGATAACTAAAATACTCCGCTAATTCAAGACTTAATAATTCTTTAGTTGCTGCTTGGTTCATATAAAGATTGTCTGTAAAAACTAAACTATCAAAAATCTTTTGCGTGGTTTTTAAATCCTTTAAATAGCGTTTGTAAATAAATCCCCTTTCATTATCTTTATGCTCTTTTTTAAAGCAAATACGCCCTTCATCAATGTGTTTTTGCAATGTATTTTTTGTAGGTATCCACGAACGCCCTTTGGGTGGATAATCTACTTTACCCGTATATGGATTAGTAATGGGATAGTATTGTATTTCAGCATAACCAGCCTTACTAGGATCACTGCTAATCCATGCTCCATTAGGGTCGTTATCAGGGTTTTTGTAGTTTTCTAAATTCTTTTGTCCTCCTAAGAGATTGACAAACTCTTTATTTTTCGCATAACAGAGTAAAAATTCATGTTGGTAATTGACGCCCGTTTTAGCGTCATTAGTCGTGCTTTTAGTTTTTCTAATGAAATCAGCCACAAAATTCCCCTCCCCAAAAATTTCATCGCATAAAAGTTTGAGTTGGGCGCACTCGTTATCGTCAATAGAAATGAAAATCACGCCGTCTTGTTTGAGCAAATCTTTAGCGAGCAACAATCTAGGATACATGAAACTAAGCCACCCGCTATGGCATTTTGACCCAAAAAGATTCTTGATATAATCCAGCTTTTCTTTAGAATAATCCAATGTTTTTAAAACCTCTTCATTGGATTGCGAGAAATCATCGCCATAGATAAAATTCTCGTTTTTCGTGTTGTAAGGCGGATCAATGTAAATCATTTTGATTTTTTCACTATAACTTTGTTTTAAGATTTTAAGAGCGTCTAAATTATCGCCCTTGATGAGAATGTGCTTGCTCGTGGATTCATTTAAGGGCTTTAAAATCTTATGATTTTTCTTAAAAGCTTGATTTAAGGCGATTTTCTTACCCACAAAATCCAACCCATAGCCCTCTTCTTTTATCTCGCTAAAATCCCCTAGTAACGCTTTTAATCTTTTCACATCCAGCGTGAGCTTGTTATCATTTTCCACACTCAAGCAACCGGGAAAATAACGATTAAAAACCTCTAAATTTTTTTCCTTAACGCTTTTTTCTCCACTAATTTCTTTATTTTGCATTGCTATCCTTTATTTTAAATGATTTAAATTACCCAATTCCGCCTTAATTTTCAATTTTCAATTTTCAAATGTTCCATGTGAAACGCTAGCGTTTTTTAAAAAATCTTGTTTCACTTCAGCGATAATGTTTTCATCTTTGGATAAGTCAATGTATTCAAAACTATTCCCGCTCTGCTCCCCGCCCTGGAGTAAATCCCCGCTTTTTCTGTATTCTAAATCCAATTCAGCGATTTTAAAGCCGTCTAATTCATCAGCAAACTTTTCTAATCGTTCGTTTTCTTCTTGGATCGTGCATAAAAAACAATAGCCTTTCAAGCCGTTACGAGACACGCGCCCCCTTAACTGGTGTAAAGTCGCTAAGCCTAATCTTTCGGGCGCTAAAATCACCATCACGCTCAATCGTGGTAAAGAAATGCCCACCTCAATGAGCGTAGTCGCTAAAAGAATGCTCCCGGACTCTCTAAATTCTTCAATCACTTCTTCTTTATTTTTATCTTGCCCTGAAGTGGTATAAACCTTTTTAAAGCGTTTTTGCCAAAAACTTGCCCCCTCACTGAGCGATAAATACGGGATTTTTTCGCTCTCATTCACCAGCGGATAAACGACAATGACTTGATGGTTTTTAGCGATTTCTTCGCTGATTTTTTCCATCACTATTTTAAAATCCCTTTTATGCAAGACCAGAGTTTCAATTTCTTTAAGGTAAGGGATTTCTCTAATCATGGTCGTTTTCACAAACGCGCTTTTGGCTAGGGCGAGCGTGCGAGGAATGGGGGTAGCGGAAAATTGCAAGGAATGGGGTTTATTACCCTTACTGCTTGCCATTTTTTCTAATTGGTAGCGCTGTTTTGTGCCAAATCGGTGCTGCTCATCAGTGATCACTAAAGCGAATTCATCTAAATCGCGCTTATCAAACAACAACGCTTGCGTGCCGATAACCACATGCGTGATTGTTTCAAACAAATGATTGGATCGCTTCTTGCGGCTCCCGCCAAGCAGTAATTCCACTTCAAAATAAGAGGGTAAAAATTTTAAGGCTTCGTTATAAAGCTGTTTAGCGAGAATGGAAGTGGGCGCCATTAAAAGGGTTTTATTAGGGTAAGCTAATACCATGCTCGCTAAAATCACCATCGTTTTCCCGCACCCCACATCGCCCACAATCAAACGCTTGCACGCTATAGAACTGGTGAGATCGCTTTGGATTTCTTTAATGGCGTTTTGTTGATCGCGAGTGAGTTTGAAGGGTAAAGAAGCGATAAACGCTTTCAAGCGTTCGCTATTATTGGGACATGCGATTTTAGCGTTGAATTGCAATTTTTTGCGCTCTAAATTTTTCATATAAAAAAGCATTTCAATGTATTTTAATGCATTTAAATGTTGTGAAGGAAAATTTTTATTCGTTTCAAAATCCTTGACAAAATGCGGCGTGGGGAAAAAGATTTCTAACAACAAACGCGCGATATTCTCTTTAACACCTTCCTTTTTTAAATTTTCTAATGAAATGAGTTTTTGTAAATTTTCTTGTATTTTTTTATGGTTTTTAACTTTTTTGAAAATTAAAGAAATCTTGCCAAACTCAGTAAGGATTTTAGGCGTGTTAATGATATAAGCTTGATTAAAAGAGCTTTGCTCTAATTTACCATAAATGAACAAACTCTCGCCGGTTTTAAACTGGTTGTAATGAAACGCGCTGTAGTTGAAAAAAACAAGCTCTAAATTTTTATAAAATCGTTTGGAATAGGCGAAAATCTTTAAAACTTTGGCGTAGTTCCTTTTTTCTAAAATACCCACCTCTAAAACGCCACTCAAGCCTGTTTCAAAACGCTCTAACAAGCTTAAATCCTTATAACCCTTAGGCGTATAAACAAGCAAAGCTTCTAAAAGCGATTTCACATTCAATGTTTTTAATAAATTATCTGTTTCTTGCAATTTGTTCTCACCCTAGCCAATCCTTAATCGTTTTTATGATAAGATAATCAAATTATACATTGACTTAAGGAAATTTAATTGATGAAATCTAAAATCACTCATTTTATCGCTATCTCTTTTGTTTTAAGCTTGTTGAGTGCATGCAAAGACGAGCCTAAAAAATCGTCCCAATCGCACCAAAACAACACTAAAACCACTCAAAACAATCCAATCAATCAACCTAATAAGGATATAAAAAAGATTGAGCATGAAGAAGAAGATGAAAAAGTCACTAAAGAGGTGAATGATCTGATCAATAACGAAAATAAAATTGATGAAATCAATAATGAAGAAAACGCTGATCCTTCGCAAAAAAGAACGAACAATGTTTTGCAACGAGCCACTAACCACCAAGACAATCTCAATTCTCCGCTCAACAGGAAGTATTAAAGTGTGAAATTTTTTTCAAAGGATTTATTTAAAAAAGTAACCCCCTTATTTTTAAGCGTTTATTTTTTAAGCCCTACCCTTATGCAAGCCAAAAGCCGTTTTTATGTGGCTTCTCAGTATCAGGTAGGGAAAATGATCATGAAAAAATACAACGATCTTAAACGCACGATTGAAGGGGCGAGCTTTTCTTTAGGCTGGGAGATTAACCCCACTAATTACTGGTTTTATTCGCGCTATTACTTTTTTATGGATTACGGGAATGTCATTCTCAATAAAAGAACGGGCGCTCAAGCGAACATGTTCACTTATGGCTTTGGGGGGGATTTGATCGTAGAATACAATAAAAACCCCTTGTATGTTTTTTCCCTCTTCTATGGCATGCAAGTTGCTGAAAACACATGGACTCTTTCCAAGCACAGCGCGAATTTCATTATTGACGATTGGCGTAGCATTCAAGGGTTTTCGCTCAAAACTTCAAATTTTAGGATGCTAGGTTTAGTGGGGTTTAAATTCCAAACCGTGCTATTCCACCATGACGCGAGTATTGAAGTGGGGATCAAATGGCCCTTTGCTTTTGAATACGACTCACCCTTTGTAAGGCTTTTTTCTGTCTTTATTTCGCACACTTTCTACCTTTAGACTAATTCCAACCCTACCGGGCAATGATCACTCCCTAAAATATCTTTATAGATTAAAGCGTCTTTTAAGTGCGTTTTTAAAGGGTTAGAGCATAGAAAATAATCAATGCGCCAACCAATGTTTTTGTCCCTTGCTTGTTGCATGTAACTCCACCAGGTATAAGCCTTTTCTTTGTTGGGGTAAAAATAACGGAAAGTGTCAATAAAACCAGCGTTCAAAAGCTCGCTGAATTTTTCCCTCTCTTCATCGCTAAAGCCCGCGTTTTTTCGGTTGGTTTTAGGGTTTTCTAAATCAATTTCATTGTGGGCCACATTCAAATCCCCGCACACAATGACCGGTTTTTTTAACTCTAAAGCTTTTAAAAATTTCTTAAATTCCATTTCCCAGCTCATGCGGTAACTAAGCCTGGATAGGGCTTGTTGGGAATTAGGGGTATAAACATTCACCAAATAAAACGACTCAAATTCGCAAGTTACCACGCGCCCTTCTTTGTCATGCTCTTCCATATTAATCCCATAGCTCACGCTTAAAGGCTCTTTTTTAGTGAAAGTTACCACTCCAGAATAGCCCTTTTTAATCGCGCAATTCCAAAAATCAAAATACCCTTTAAATTCAAAAGTGTTTTGTTCTTGTTGCATTTTAGATTCTTGAATGCAAAAAACATCCGCATCAACGCTATTAAAAAAATCCATAAAGCCCTTAGTCATGCAAGCCCTTAACCCGTTCACATTCCATGAAATCAATTTCATTTTAATCCTTGTTTAATTTTGAGTGAATTATATCTTTTTAGTCATTTTTTTAAAAATTAAGCTTTATTTTACCTTTTTTATGTAATAATTGTTTTTTGCTTGGCTTGATAGCTCAGTCGGTAGAGCAGAAGACTGAAAATCTTCGTGTCGGTGGTTCGATTCCGCCTCAAGCCACCATTTTAAACTTCGTTGAATAAATAATTCCCCTTTTTGACACACACAACACGAGAGTTTTCAATGCTTAAAGGCGTGCTTTTAGCTCGTGGTTGCTCTTCTATTTCTAAGGCCATGCACACCCCTTCTTTAAAGCGCACATGGTTTTTAACCCATTCTTTGTATTCGCTGCTCTCTTTGATTATATCGTTTAAATAATGCCCCTCATACACTTCCACAAATTCCATGAATTTTTCATTCAAATTCAATTCATTGTGCGTTATTTCGCTTTTTCGTGTGGAAGAATAAGCCAATTCGCTGGTTTCATAAAAAGTCGGCTCTACTTGATCGTCTTGTTTGGGGCGTTCATATACGGCTTTTACTAATTGCGTGGTGATTTCATACTCACTTTCCCATGCTTGTTTTAAAGGCTCTTCTATCAGATAGCATTGCCTAGTTGTGCCGTCTTTTCTTGCTCTAGCCCTTTTGCATTTTTCTGTAGAGCTTCTGGCTTGAAGAATGGCGAAATTATTTTTAGCTTCAAAAGTTTGCGGCTCTTCTAAAGGCTCTGTTTTATGAACAGAGATTTTAGTATAGGGGGTAATGATTTTACCGCTTTTATTTTCAGCGGTGCTGTAATCGCAAGGGGTAATGTCTGTCGCAGTCTGTTTGTCTTCATCAACGCGTTTTAAAATGCTTGGGCGGTAAGCTTGTAAATTTTCATCATCATAAACCCACTTCCCGCACGCAAATTCTTTAACATTAGCATCTCTAACGGCTTGTTTTTCCACATTGTCCCTATTTTCGTTGCTTTCGTTGTTTTCATTAATATCAGCGTTAGGGGTGTTGTTAGGGAGCGTTTTTTCAGTGGGTGGCGTTATAAAGAGGTTGTTTTGTTGATCTTCTGAAGAATGCTTTAAAGGGGGTTTAGTGTCGTTTGTTGGCGTTTGAGTTTCGTTAGTGGGGCTTATTTTGCTGGGAGTTACTAAAGGCTGTAAAAGGCTGTTTTTAGAGTTTTTAGAGCCTAGTTTGGACTCTGGGTAAGAAAAGTTTTGAGGGGATTGTTGCGATGAATGGGGTTTGTTTTGTGGTTTTTGCATGGGCGCGTTTAAAGAAGGCATTTGATGTGCGTGCGCTTCTTTCAATTCTTTTGAAGAAAAAACAATCTGGGTGTTTCTAGGGATAGTAGGGCGGTTAGGGTTTAAGGTCGTTTCTAAAGAAAGTTTTTCATCAAGGGGTTGATAGACGATTGCAGTGGATATGTGGGTGATAGTAAGCGTGAGTTTTTTGTGTGGGGAGATATTATAAACGCCTAAAACTTGTTTGGGTTCTTTAGAATCAAGGACTTTAGCCTTAAAAGTGCCTTTATGCGGCGAAGTTTTGATTTCTTCTAAAAGCTCGATCACAAGGGCTTGAAGAGGGTTAGAGAAGGTCAGAAAGAAAGACAAACAAAGGGATTTTTTCATGCTTATTCCTTTTTATTTTTGATTTTTGGATTATATCTTAAAAAAAGGTTTAGTAAAAGTCATTAATAAGTTATAGATAGGTAACACTTTAATTAATAATATTTAGTAACAGTAGTAGGGGCGTGAATGGATGGAATGAAACATTAAAAAGCTTTAGGGGTGCGCGTTTTTAGGGGGGTTGTAGGATTTGAAAAAGAGTGAATGAAACGCTTTTTCATAAGCCTTTTTTCATTCACTTGAATTGAAAGCGGTTTTTTTATCGTTCAATTCGTTCAAGCGGTTTTTGATTTCTTCTCTAAGGCTTAAAATAAAAGGGCTTTTTTCTTCTTCAAGCATTTTTTTAACGCTAGAATACATTTTAGAAATGCTTGAATGATCCTTTAAATCCAAAAATTGAGCGAGCGAGAGCGTGGGGTTAGGGGTATAGAGCCTGGCGAAATACACGACTAATTTTCTCGCCAAAGCGACGTTTTTTTGGCGCGAAGAGACCTTGATCTCACTGGATTTGAGATTCAGGCTTTGCGCGACAGCGAGCAAGATATTTTCTAGACTTGAGCCTTCAGCATGATCTTTTTGCAAATCTTCTAAAACGGTTTTAGCGAGGTTCAAATCAATGGTGGCGTTCATTAAGTTCGCGTTCACGCTGATTTTAATGATCGCGCCTTCCATTTGGCGGATATTGTCGCTGATGTGTTGGGCGATGTATTCCATCACCTCTTCAGGTAAAGTGATTTTATTGAGCTGGCATTTTTGTTTGACAATGGAAAGTTTGGTTTCTAAATCAGGGGGCATGACTTTAGCGGTTATCCCCCATTCAAAGCGCGATTTTAAGCGATCTTCTAAGCCGGCGATGTTTTTAGGCGATCGGTCTGAAATCAATACGATTTGTTTGCTGTTAGCATGCAATTCGTTAAAAGTGTGGAAAAATTCTTCTTCTAGCTTGGGTTTTCCTTGCAAAAATTGGGCGTCATCTAATAAGAAAAAGTCGCAATGGCGGTATTTTTTTTTAAAAGAATCCATGGTTTTGTTGTCTAAATGCTTTAAAAAGTCTGTCAAAAAATCTTCTGAAGTGACTAACACGACTTTTTTATGCTTTTCTAGGGCATGGTTACCGATAGCGTTTAAAATGTGCGTTTTGCCTAACCCTGTGCCGCCATAAAAAAGCACCGGGTTATAAGGGGGGGTATCGCTTTGGGCGACTTTTTTAGCGATTTCATAAACGGTGTTATTGCATGAGCCTACGACAAAATTTTCAAAAGTGTAAGAGTCTTTGACGCTCGTTTTTATGGCTTTGTAATTGATATTAGCTTGGGTGCTAATTTGGATTTTAGGCGCTACTTCAATACGCACGTCCACGCTATGGGCTAAGTGCATGCCGACTTTATTCTGGCTTAAAATTTCTTTAAGCAACGCGCCGTGTTTAGCCGTAATCCAATTGCATAAGAGCATGTTAGGGGCATAAAAAAAGGCAATGTCGCTCTTGCTCGCATTAGGGTTGTATTTGAGCTGGCTTAAGCAATTTTCATACTCTATTAGACTAACTTTTTGTTTGACTAGCGCCAAGATTTCTTTTTCAATATTGTTGTTGGTATCCATGGCGTTATTATAGCGTGAATAAGTTGTGAATGAAAAAGGAATAACATGTGAATGAAATGTGAATGAAGCCCTAAAATTAAGGTGTTTCTTTTAAGGGTTTGTCTATAATGCTTGCTTTATAATAAGCTAATGGATGCGAAAAAAAGGATTTTCATGCTGCTTTGCGCTGGAAGGAATGAAACTTTAAAAAAAGCGGTGCCTATTGGTGTGGGTTTGATAGGAAGCGCGATTAATTTAACGAGAATGTGTTTAAAAAACCCTGATACAGAAAGCCTTATTTTTATAGGGAGCGCGGGGAGTTATAGCCCAGAAATGGAGCTTTTAAGCGTGTTTGAAAGCGTTTGCGGCTATCAAATTGAAGAGAGTTTTAGCCATTTAAACAGCTACACGCCTTTGGATAATTTCATTCACATAGAAACTAAAGAGGAAGCTCTTTTTGAAAGGGTGGGCGTCAATAGCAGTAACTATATCCACACCGGCGAAATGTTCGCTAAAAAAATGGTTCAAAAGGGCGTTTTATTGGAAAACATGGAGTTTTTTAGCGTCTTAAGCGTGGCTAAGGCGTTTTCTTTGAAAGCTAAAGGGATTTTTTGCGTGAGTAACTATGTAGGACTTAACGCGCATAAGGAATTTAAAGAAAACCACGCCAAAGTCAAACAGATTTTAGAAAACATCATTGATAGTTTAATAATTTAATAGTTTAGCTATCATGGATCATTCTAAATTAAAGGCGGTTGGATGTTTGAAAAAATACGCAAGATTTTAGCGGAGATTGAAGACTCGCAAAATGAAATTGAAATGCTTTTAAAATTGGCGAATTTGAGTTTGGGGGATTTTATTGAGATTAAAAGAGGGAGCATGGATATGCCAAAGGGCGTGAATGAAGCGTTTTTTACGCAACTAAGCGAAGAAGTGGAGCGATTGAAGGAGCTTATTAACGCTTTAAATAAAATCAAAAAAGGGTTATTGGTGTTTTAAATGTGCGGGATTGTAGGTTATATAGGGGATAGCGAGAAAAAATCCGTTCTTTTAGAGGGATTAAAGGAATTAGAATACAGAGGTTATGACAGTGCGGGTTTAGCCGTATTGAGCAATGATTATTTGGAAGTGTTTAAAACTCAAGGGAAATTAGAAAACCTTAGATTG
Source organism: Helicobacter pylori (assembly GCF_014498195.1). GTDB lineage: Bacteria > Campylobacterota > Campylobacteria > Campylobacterales > Helicobacteraceae > Helicobacter > Helicobacter pylori_DO. The sequence goes on from NZ_JACTGH010000021.1 coordinate 13,105, forward strand.
GAGCTTAAAAATAAAGAGTTTTTGGATTTTGGCGTGAGTATCGCTCACACCAGATGGGCAACGCATGGCAAACCAAGCAACGCGAACGCCCACCCGCATTTTACAGAAAATTTAGCCTTAGTGCATAATGGCATCATTGAAAATTACGCGAGTTTGAAAAAAGAATTAGAAAGTAAAGGGCATGCGTTTTTAAGCCAAACGGACACGGAAGTCATTGCGCATTTATTAGAAGAAACGCTTAAAAGCGAGAGCGATTTATTGAAAGCCTTTGAAAAAAGCATCAGCCTTTTAAAAGGGAGTTATGCGATTTTAATGCTCCATAAAAGGGCTAAAGAGAGCTTGTTTTACGCTAAATCTTCTTCGCCTTTAATCGTGGGCAAGGGCAAAGAGGGGGTGTTTTTTGCGTCCAGTTTGAGCGTGTTAGCCCCTAAAGTGGATCAATTTGTCATTTTAGAAGAAAACAGCGTGGGGCAGATTTCTTTAGAAAATTTTAAAGATTTAAAACACATTGAAAACATGAAAGATTACGCTTTTGAGGATAAAGATTATTCTAAAGGGGATTTTAGGAATTATTTAGAAAAAGAGATTTATGAGCAGCACAGCAGTTTGTTAGAGTGTTTAGAGGGGCGCTTGGAAGCCTTGAGTGTGTATTGTGAGATCGATCCTGAATTTTTAGAAAATGTGAGCGAAATCACGCTGTGTTCTTGCGGGAGCAGTTACCATGCGAGTTTGGCGAGCGTGTATTTGTTTGAAAGATTGGCCAAAATAAGAGCGAGGGCCATTTTAGCGAGCGAATACCGCTACGCCCATTTTAAAAGCAACCCTAACGAGCTTTTTATAGCGATTTCTCAAAGCGGCGAAACCGCTGACACTTTGGAGGCTTTAAAATTAGCCAAAGCCCAAGGGCTTAAAACCATTAGTTTGTGTAACGCCCCTTTTAGCATGATGAGCCGCATTAGTGATCACACGCTTTTGATTAGAGCGGGGGTGGAGCGGAGCGTGGCATCCACTAAGGCGTTTTCTTCGCAAGTGATGCTTTTATGGCTTTTGAGCGTGTATCTAGGCAAACAATTGGGGACCATCTCTAAAGAAGAAGAAAGAATCCAAGCCAAAAACATGCTCAATAGCGTGAAGGCGATGAAAGTAGAGCCTAAATTGCATGAAAAGATCAAGCGTTTATCCAAACGCTACTTGCATGGGCATGGCTTTTTTTATATCGGGCGCGATGTGTTTTACCCGCTCGCTTTAGAAGGGGCGCTAAAACTTAAAGAAATCAGCTACTTGCACGCTGAGGGGTATGCGAGCGCGGAGATGAAGCATGGGCCTATTGCGTTGGTGGACTCTAATCTTTTTACCATTGCTTTATTGTCTAAGCACTTGTTATTTGATAAAACCAAAAGCAATATTGAAGAATTGAGCGCTAGGGATTCTACGATTTGCGTGTTAAGCTCTGAAATTTTAGAGATCGCTGATGATTTTATCCAATTAGAAGAGAGCGAAAGCTACATGGAGGAATTTTTCCGCATGAATTTAGCGGTGCAGCTTTTAGCCTTAGAAATCGCTATGCGCCTAAATCATGATGTGGATCACCCAAGAAACTTAGCTAAAAGCGTTACCGTGGAATAAAAAGCGATTAGGAGTCAAATAATGGAAGTGATTTGTAAACACTACACCCCTTTAGACATTGCGAGCCAAGCGATCCGCACTTGCTGGCAGAGTTTTGAATACAGCGATAATGGAGGTTGTAAGGATAAGGATTTGATCCATAGGGTGGGGAATATTTTCAGGCATTCTTCCACTTTAGAGCATCTTTATTACAATTTTGAAATCAAGGGTTTGAGCAGGGGGGCGTTGCAAGAATTGAGCCGGCATCGAATAGCGAGCTTGAGCGTGAAATCAAGCCGCTACACTTTAAGGGAATTGAAAGAAGTGGAGAGCTTTTTACCCCTTAATGAAACGAATTTAGAAAGAGCGAAAGAGTTTTTAGTGTTTGTGGATAATGAAAAAGTGAATGCAATGAGCGTTTTAGCTTTGGAAAATCTAAGGGTTTTATTGAGCGAGCATAACATTAAAAACGATTTAGCCAAATACGCCATGCCTGAAAGCTATAAAACGCATTTAGCCTATAGCATTAACGCTAGGAGCTTGCAAAATTTATTGACTTTAAGAAGCAGCAATAAAGCCTTAAAAGAAATGCAAGATTTAGCCAAAGCCTTATTTGACGCTTTACCTGGCGAGCATCAGTATTTGTTTGAAGATTGTTTGAAGCATTAGGCATAAAAATATCCACTTGATTAGTTCTTTAATGTTTTAAAAACGCCTTGTTTTTGATTAGATGAGATTTTAAGGGGGTTTGTTGTAGGATTTCATCACGCCCCATAGTTGCATTATGGGGCAAATTCCAACTTGAAGGGTTTATCATGCGAAGAAGACATGATAAAAACTCTTGGCTAGTATTATACATTAAAATCTCTTTTAAGGGGTTTAAAGTGGTCTTTTCTATAGAAAAGTAATGTATTAGTCAAAGTTCCCCTGAGTTTAAAAGCTTAGGGGTTTCCTTTTCAAGCGGGTTTGTCCTTGACTTTTGGGGCACTGGTCATTTTGTTATAAAATTTATTTTTTTAAGGGGATAGGGGGGCATTTTGAAATAACT
>NZ_JACTGH010000022.1:0-13623 GCF_014498195.1 Helicobacter pylori
TGGGCTTGAAAATCCCTTTAGCGGTCAATTCCTTTTATGAAACGCATGGCAAAGGGTTAAATACCTCTCTCTTTTTCAAACGCCTTGCGGTGTTTAATGTGAGTTACGTTTATAGTTTTTAGGGGGGAAAATGCCTTCAAACGCTCTTTCTGTTGGAGAAATCGCTCATTTAATCAATGTTTCTCATAGCAGCGTGCATAATTGGATCAAAACCAATCTTTTAGAGAAACTAGAAATTGATCATAAAATTTATGTGAAAACGAGTTCTTTTTTAGATTTTTGCCGCAACCATTTAGGGAAAAACAAGCTCAACAAATACGCTAACAAATCCTTAAAAGGCGCGCATAACCATCAAGAATTGATTTTAAAATACCTAAAAATATTAGAAAATAGCTCTGATTTAGAAAAGTTGGGTTCTCATTATGAAGAAGAACTTTCTAACACCACCAGAAATTTAGAAGGCATTTACTACACTCCTAATAAAATAGTAGAACAACTTTTCACTCTCCCTAAAGATTTTGATGCTTCTCAAGCGATTTTTTGCGATCCGGCTGTGGGGAGCGGGAATTTTATCATGCATGCTTTAAAACTGGGTTTTAAGGTTGAAAATATTTATGGCTATGATACGGACGCTTTTGCTATCGCTTTGACTAAAAAGCGTATTAAAGAGCGTTATCATTTAGATTGCCCTAATATTGTGCAAAAAGATTTTTTAAATTTAAAACACACCCCACAATTTGATTGCATTTTCACTAACCCGCCATGGGGTAAGAAATACAATCAAAACCAAAAAGAAAATTTCAAACAGAAATTCAACCTCTCTCAAAGCCTAGATAGTGCGTCGCTCTTTTTTATAGCGAGTGTGAATTGTTTAAAAGAAAACGCTCATTTGGGGCTATTATTACCCGAAAGTTGTTTGAATATTGATGCGTTTAAAAAAATGCGAGAAATGGCTTTAAAGTTTCAAATTAGAAGCCTGATTGATTTTGACAAACCTTTTAAAAATCTAATGACTAAGGCTGTGGGTTTGGTGCTTAAAAAAACCCCTAACAAGGATCAAAAAATCTCATGCTTTTATCAAAATAGCAAGTTCAAACGCTCACCCTCTTCTTTTTTCAACAACCCTAAAAAGATTTTTAATATCCATTGCTCTAATAAAGAAAATAAAATTTTAGACTACCTTTTTTCCATTCCCTATATCACTTTAAAAAATAACGCTCATTTTGCTTTAGGGATTGTTACAGGCAACAATAAAGAAAAATTACACCCCAAACAAGAAAAAAATACCATTCCCATTTTTAGGGGTTCAGATATTTTAAAAGACAGATTAAAAGCCCCTAGCCAATTCATTAACGCTGATTTAAAAGACTGCCAGCAAGTCGCTCCCTTAAGCCTTTATCAGGCTAGAGAAAAAATCGTGTATAAATTCATTTCTTCAAAGCTTGTCTTTTTTTATGACAATGAGCAACGCCTTTTTTTAAACAGCGCGAACATGTTTGTTTTAAAAGAAAATTTCCCTATCAACGCTCATGCGTTAAAAGAACTATTAAACAGCGATTTAATGCAATTCATTTTTGAATCGCTTTTTAAAACGCATAAAATTTTAAGAAAAGATTTGGAATGTTTGCCCCTATTTGCGCAATTTATCAACAATAGTTTTGATGAAAAATTTTATTTAAAAAATTTAGGGATAGAAAAAAAAGACCCTAAACATTTCACCATCAGGAAAAACCATGCATGTTGCTTGTCTTTTGGCTTTAGGGGATAACCTCATCACGCTTAGCCTTTTAAAAGAAATCGCTTTCAAACAGCAACAACCCCTTAAAATCCTAGGTACTCATTTGACTTTAAAAATCGCCAAGCTTTTAGAATGCGAAAAACATTTTGAAATCGTTTCTCTTTTTGAAAATGTCCCTGCTTTTTACGATCTTAAAAAACAAGGCGTTTTTTTAGCGATGAAGGATTTTTTATGGTTGTTAAAAGCGCTTAAGAAGCACAAAATCAAACATTTGATTTTAGAAAAACAGGATTTTAGAAGCACTCTTTTAAACAAATTCATTCCCATAACCACTCCAAATAAAGAAATTAAAAATGTTTATCAAAACCGCCAGGAGTTGTTTTCTCAAATTTATGGGCATGTTTTTGATAATAGTCAATATTCCATGAATTTAAAAAACCCCAAAAAGATTTTGATCAACCCTTTCACAAGATCCATAGAGCGAAGTATCCCTTTAGAACATTTAAAAATCGTTTTAAAACTCTTAAAACCCTTTTGTGTTACGCTTTTAGATTTTGAAGAACGATACGCTTTTTTACAAAATGAAGCCGCTCATTATCGTGCTAAAACCAGTTTAGAAGAAGTTAAAAACCTGATTTTAGAAAGCGATTTGTATATAGGAGGGGATTCGTTTTTGATCCATTTGGCTTACTATTTAAAGAAAAATTATTTTATCTTTTTTTATAGGGATAATGACGATTTCATGCCGCCTAATGGTAAGAATGAAAATTTTCTAAAAGCCCATAAAAGCCATTCTATAGAACAGGATTTAGCCAAAAAATTCCGCCATTTGGGGCTATTATAATATTGTGTTATACTTCTAATTTCAATTTTGCTTGTTAGGACATTCATGAAAAATATTAGAAATATCGCTGTAATCGCGCATGTTGATCATGGGAAAACCACTCTAGTAGATGGCTTACTTTCTCAATCTGGCACATTTAGTGAGAGGGAAAAAGTGGATGAAAGGGTGATGGATAGCAATGATTTGGAAAGAGAAAGAGGCATCACTATCCTGTCTAAAAACACCGCTATTTATTACAAAGACACTAAAATCAATATCATTGACACTCCTGGACATGCTGATTTTGGGGGCGAAGTGGAGCGCGTTTTAAAAATGGTGGATGGGGTGTTGCTTTTAGTGGACGCTCAAGAAGGGGTCATGCCTCAAACTAAATTCGTGGTTAAAAAGGCTTTGAGTTTTGGGATTTGCCCTATTGTGGTGGTGAATAAAATTGATAAGCCTGCCGCTGAGCCGGATAGGGTGGTGGATGAAGTTTTTGACTTGTTCGTAGCCATGGGGGCTAGCGATAAACAATTGGATTTCCCTGTCGTGTATGCCGCCGCACGAGATGGCTATGCGATGAAAAGTTTAGACGATGAAAAGAAAAATTTAGAGCCTTTGTTTGAAACGATTTTAGAGCATGTGCCAAGCCCTAGCGGGAGCGTGGATGAACCTTTGCAAATGCAAATTTTCACGCTTGATTATGACAATTATGTAGGCAAAATCGGTATCGCTAGAGTGTTTAATGGCTCGGTTAAAAAGAATGAAAGCGTGCTGTTGATGAAAAGCGATGGGAGTAAAGAAAATGGCCGTATCACTAAGCTTATAGGTTTTTTAGGGCTGGCTAGGACTGAGATTGAAAACGCTTATGCGGGCGATATTGTAGCGATTGCCGGGTTTAACGCAATGGATGTGGGCGATAGCGTCGTTGATCCTAATAACCCCATGCCTTTAGATCCCATGCATTTAGAAGAGCCTACGATGAGCGTGTATTTTGCTGTCAATGATTCGCCCTTAGCCGGGTTAGAAGGAAAGCATGTTACTGCTAACAAATTGAAAGACAGGCTCTTAAAAGAAATGCAAACCAATATCGCTATGAAATGCGAAGAAATGGGCGAAGGTAAGTTTAAAGTGAGCGGGCGTGGGGAATTGCAAATCACCATTTTAGCTGAAAACTTGCGCCGTGAAGGGTTTGAGTTTAGCATTTCACGCCCTGAAGTCATCATTAAAGAAGAAAATGGCGTTAAATGCGAGCCTTTTGAGCATTTAGTGATTGACACGCCCCAAGATTTTAGCGGGGCTATCATTGAGAGATTAGGCAAAAGAAAAGCCGAGATGAAAGCGATGAATCCCATGAGTGATGGCTATACAAGATTAGAATTTGAAATTCCTGCAAGAGGGCTTATCGGTTATAGGAGCGAGTTTTTAACCGACACTAAGGGCGAAGGCGTGATGAATCATAGCTTTTTGGAATTCCGCCCTTTTAGCGGGAGCGTGGAATCGCGCAAAAATGGGGCGCTAATTAGCATGGAAAATGGCGAAGCGACCGCTTTTTCCCTTTTCAATATCCAAGAAAGAGGCACGCTTTTTATCAACCCTCAAACGAAGGTTTATGTGGGCATGGTCATTGGCGAGCACAGCCGGGATAATGATTTAGATGTCAATCCCATTAAATCCAAACATTTAACCAACATGAGAGCGAGCGGGAGCGATGATGCGATCAAACTCACCCCGCCTAGGACTATGGTGTTAGAAAGGGCGTTAGAATGGATTGAAGAAGATGAGATTTTAGAAGTTACCCCCTTGAATTTAAGGATCAGAAAAAAGATTTTAGACCCTAACATGAGGAAAAGGGCGAAAAAATAAAACTTGTATAAAGTAGCAGATATTTTTTGTGGTGCTGGAGGATTGAGCTATGGCTTTTCTGTGCATTCTCATTTTGAATTAATATGGGCTAACGATATAGACAAGGACGCCATTTTAAGCTATCAAGCCAATCATAAAGAGGCACAAACCATTTTATGCGATATTGCGCAACTTCATTGCCACAACTTGCCATGCGTTCCAATTGACATTCTACTAGGCGGACCACCATGCCAGAGCTACTCCACGCTTGGCAAAAGAAAAATGGATGAAAAAGCGAATCTGTTTAAAGAATATTTACGGATTTTAGATTTAGTGAAACCAAAAATATTTGTTTTTGAAAATGTGGTGGGTTTGATGTCTATGCAAAAAGGGCAATTGTTCCAACGAATTTGTAACGCTTTTAAAGAGAGAGGTTATATTTTAGAGCATGCCATTTTAAACGCTCTAGATTATGGTGTGCCTCAAGTAAGAGAGCGAGTGATTTTAGTGGGCGCGCTTAAAAGTTTTAAACAAAAATTTTACTTCCCTAAACCCATAAAAACGCATTTTTCTTTAAAAGACGCTTTAGGGGATCTACCGCCCATTCAAAGCGGTGAAAATGGCGATGCTTTAGGTTATCTTAAAAATGCGGATAACGTTTTTTTGGAATTTGTGCGAAATTCTAAAGAATTAAGCGAGCATAGCAGTCCTAAAAATAATGAAAAACTGATAAAAATCATGCAAACGCTAAAAGACGGGCAGAATAAAGATGATTTGCCAGAAAGTTTACGCCCCAAAAGCGGTTATATTAATACCTATGCCAAAATGTGGTGGGAAAAACCAGCCCCCACCATTACGAGAAATTTTTCTACCCCAAGCAGTTCCAGGTGCATCCATCCAAGAGACTCTAGAGCGTTAAGCATTAGAGAGGGGGCAAGATTGCAAAGCTTTCCTGATAATTATAAATTTTATGGGAGTGCTAGCGCTAAAAGATTGCAAATTGGCAATGCCGTGCCGCCCTTATTGAGTGCAGCGCTCGCTCATGCTGTCTTTGATTTTTTAAGGGGTAAAAATGTTTGATAATAACGATTTTAAAGGTTATAGAAATTTATTAGGCTTTAATTCTCAAAATGCGTTTAAGGAATTTTTAGGCGCTAAAGACATATAGCCTTGCGTTGATTTTAATTATTTAAATGCGCTCAAAAAAAGGCTTATTGAAATTTTTAGCGCTATCAATAGTATTTATTGTTTTAAATATAATGAGTATGGATTGGAACGCTTTTTTAAAAACTCTATAGAGCGAGTGTTTTCAAAGATAGTGGACACTCATATTATTTATAAGCTGAATAATCAAGGCAGAAGACCTGAAGAAGTTTGTTTTTCTTGGATGCGCGGGTTTTTGGTAGCGGAGTTTTTTAAAGATTTTATCGCTTGTCTTTTTGGCGCGCAAAAAGAAACCATCAAATTTTTTGGTGGTGATAATTTTGAGAGCATAGAAAGCTTTAAAAGAAGTCCTAAAGCCGATTTTTTGTTAGACAATCATTTATTGCTAGAAGTTCAAAGCGGATTTCAAGGGATCAATGACATTAAAGAACATAAAGTTTTAGAGGCTAAAAGGCGTTTGATAACGGATAAAATTCCTACTATTGTGGTGCATTTTGATCTGTTTAACGGGCAAGTGGCGTGCGTAGAAATTTCTAAAATCAAAGACAATGATTTGAATTGGATAACCCGCCAACAAATGGAAGGGCAGAGCGTTTTTAATACTTCGCAAAACTTTTTTGATTACAAAATTACAGAAATACCTAATAAGCCGCTTTCATAAAAACCCATAATACGGCCTAAATAAAATATAAGATAAGAGTATTAAAAATGTGGTAGGTGGATTGAATGTTCGTTATTTTTTGCCCAACATCCAACATGAGTGTGTGCGCCTCAAATAAGAGAGCGAGTGATTTGAGTAGGCGCGCTTAAAAGTTTTAAACAAAAATTCCACTTCCCTAAACCCATAAAAACGCATTTTTGCAACCAATTTATATTGATCCACCCTATCTTTTTTATTGCCTTCTGCTAAAAGTGATCCCATAAACTTCATTCCTGATTTGAAATAAGGGATCAGTAGGGGCTTCTACGCCTTTAGGGAGATCGGCTGGGAAATACACATCTTTATTGCAACCCATTCCTTCGTATTTTTCAACTTTCAATGTCCCCACCAATAATTCCTTGTGTTTGCCTTTCCAAAGCGCGGTCGTGTCGTTAGTGGCATCATTTTTATTCGCAAACACCAGATACATTTGGTATTCTATAGGCTTATTTTTAAGGTGTTGTTGGAATGAAGAAAGCAGATAATTTGAATCTTTTTGCTTTAATTCTTGAGGATTTAAGTATTTAACGCCGTCTTTAGGCACAAATTTCCATCTCGCAGGTAATAATTTCTCTTCCTTATCTTTAAACTTGAACGCATGCACGCTATAATAAGGCGTGTTAGCCACGCTTGAGCTAATCCCTATCGTTTTCATATAGGCGGCAAAATTCCTATAAGATGGGACTTCTTCATAAAGCTTTTTGATTCTTGCTTCATCCACCTTGCCATTTTTAGGGATTCTCATCTCAAAAAATTGAGCGAATTCGTTAGGATTTTTGGCAAAATTGATTTCTGTATTGAGCATCACCATTGTCCAACTAGCGTTTTGGTTTTCTAATCTTAACGCCATTCCCCTAACTTTGCTTTTATCATCCATCGCCACGCCTCCTAAAGAATACCTTACAGACGCAGGGATTTCTTTTTCATTGAGTAATGGCACATCTAAATCCTTTCTTGCTTGCGGGTTAGGGAGGAACACGCCTTTAGCGCAAAACCCCTTAGTGTGGTTGATTTTCATTTTAGGCTCTTTAGCGTTGAGTTTGTAGAAAATATCCGCAATCTCTTCAGCGCTCACTTCATGGGCTTTTAAAAAACCCAAGCTAAAAACCAAACACAAGCTCAAACCAATTTTTTTCATTTTTTTCCTTATTGTTATTTTTTATATAAAACAATGCTTTTTATTGTATCAGTAAATTCCCTATTGAGCCTTAAAAAAAGCCTTTTTTTCAATATATTATTAGGTCTTAAAAGATTATCCTATCCATTTGCATGCGATGAGCAAGCCTTTAAGGATAAACTTGCGTTTTAAATTTTGTGATTTTTAAGAAAAATTAGCTTGATTTTAAACTAATTCTACATTCTTTTATGCTAGAATTATTTTTACAGAGTAATTTATCTATTCTCAGGTAAAGTTAAGGAAGAGGAATGAAATTAAAGAAACGAAAAGTTGTGGCTACATTGCTAAAGCGTTTGACCTTGCCACTATTGTTCACTACGGGTTCATTAGGGGCGGTTACTTATGAGGTGCATGGGGATTTTATCAACTTCTCCAAAGTGGGTTTTAACCGTTCGCCCATTAACCCTGTTAAAGGTATCTATCCTACAGAGACTTTTGTTAATCTTACGGGTAAGCTAGAGGGGTCTGTGCATTTAGGTAGGGGATGGACCGTGAATGTAGGCGGTGTTTTGGGCGGACAAGTTTATGATAACACTAGGTATGATAGGTGGGCAAAGGATTTTACTCCCCCAAGCTATTGGGATAAAACTTCTTGTGGCACGGATTCTTTGAGTCTTTGTATGAATGCGACTAAAATGTGGCAACAGCAAGGGCCAGGTGGTATTATTGACCCTAGGGGTATTGGCTATATGTATATGGGTGAGTGGAACGGTTTGTTCCCTAACTACTACCCGGCTAACGCCTACTTGCCCGGGCATTCAAGGCGCTATGAAGTTTATAAAGCGAATCTCACCTATGACAGCGACAGAGTCCATATGGTAATGGGGCGCTTTGACGTTACGGAGCAGGAGCAAATGGATTGGATTTACCAATTGTTCCAAGGTTTTTATGGGACTTTCAAGCTTACGAATAAGATGAAATTTTTGCTCTTTAGCTCTTGGGGTCGTGGTATCGCTGATGGTCAATGGTTGTTCCCTATCTATCGCGAAAAGCCTTGGGGTATTCATAAGGCGGGTATTATTTATCGCCCTACAAAGAATTTATTGATCCACCCTTATGTGTATCTTATCCCACAAGTAGAAACAGATCCCGGTATTAAAATAGAGTATGATACCAATCCGGGGTTTAGTGGTAGGGGCATTAGGAATAGAACGACTTTCTATGCGTTATACAGCTATCGTTGGAATAACGCTGAATACGGTCGTTACGCGCCCGCTCGTTATAACACTTGGGATCCTTTCTTGGATAATGGTAAGTGGCGCGGCTTGCAAGGTCCTGGTGGTGCGACGCTCTATCTGCACCACCACATAGACATTAACAACTACTTTGTGGTTGGTGGTGCTTACCTCAACATCGGTAACCCTAACATGAACTTAGGTACTTGGGGTAACCCTGTGGCTCTTGATGGTATCGAACAATGGGTCGGTGGCATCTACAGCTTAGGGTTTGCGGGGATTGACAACATTACCGATGCTGACGCGTTCACCGAGTATGTTAAAGGTGGAGGCAAGCATGGTAAGTTCAGTTGGAGCGTTTATCAACGCTTCACTACTGCTCCAAGGGCTTTGGAATATGGTATCGGTATGTATCTAGACTATCAGTTCAGCAAGCATGTTAAAGCGGGTCTTAAACTCGTATGGTTAGAGTTCCAAATCCGTGCGGGTTACAACCCTGGAACCGGTTTCCTTGGGCCAAACGGTCAGCCGCTCAACTTGAATAATGGTTTGTTTGAATCTTCGGCGTTCGCGCAAGGCCCTCAAAACATTGGTGGTATCGCAAAAAGCATCACTCAAGACAGAAGCCATTTGATGACACACATCAGTTATAGTTTCTAAGGGAGTTCCCCTATTCTCTTAGATATGCCTTTTTTTGTATTTTTATTTTAATATCTTTGGGAGTTAGGGTTTTGGAAGTTAAGAGATATTTTTCTTACGCTCTATTTTTTTTGCTTTTTTCTGGTCTTTTTTTATCCAAACTTCAAGCTTATAAATTCAACATGAGCATTGTTGGAAAGGTGAGCAGCTATACCAAGTTTGGCTTTAACAACCAAAGATACCAGCCTTCTAAAGACATTTATCCTACAGGTAGCTACACTTCTTTACTCGGCGAATTGAATTTGAGCATGGGTTTATACAAGGGTTTGAGAGCGGAAGTGGGGGCGATGATGGCAGCGCTCCCCTATGACTCTACCGCTTATCAAGGCAACAATATCCCTAACGGCCAGCCTGGCTCTAGGACCGATCCTTTTGGGGCGGGTATCTTTTGGCAATATATTGGTTGGTATGCGGGACATAGCGGTTTAAACGTGCAAAAACCTCGTTTAGCCATGGTGCATAACGCTTTTTTGAGCTACAACTACAAAAAAGACAAATTCAGTTTTGGCGTGAAAGGGGGGCGCTATGATGCTGAAGAGTATGATTGGTTCACTTCTTACACTCAAGGGGTTGAAGGCTTTGTCAAATACAAAGACACCAGATTCAGAGTGATGTATTCAGACGCTAGGGCTTCAGCGTCAAGCGACTGGTTTTGGTATTTTGGGCGTTACTATACAAGCGGTAAGGCTCTAATGATTGCTGATTTAAAATACGAAAAAGACAACCTAAAAATCAACCCTTATTTTTATGCGATCTTTCAAAGAATGTATGCACCAGGCATTAATATCACTTACGACACCAACCCTAATTTTAATAATAAGGGCTTTCGTTTTGTAGGCACTTTCGTAGGGTTTTTCCCCATTTTTGCCACTCCGGCTAATCAAAATGATATTATCCTCTTCCAACAAGTGCCGTTAGGCAAGAGCGGGCAAACTTATTTCTTCCGCACTCGTTTTTACTATAATAAGTGGCAATTTGGGGGCAGTGTCTATAAAAATATCGGTAACGCTAATGGTGATATAGGTATTTATGGGGATCCTTTAGGGTATAACATTTGGACGAATAGTATTTATGACGCAGAAATTAACAATATCGTTGGCGCTGATGTTATCAATGGGTTTTTGTATGTAGGCTCACAATATAGAGGGTTTAGTTGGAAAATTTTAGGCCGTTGGACGGATAGCCCAAGGGCTGATGAAAGGAGTCTCGCGCTCTTTTTGAGTTATTTTTCTAATAAGTATAATATTAGAATGGATTTAAAACTAGAATATTATGGCAATATCACCAAAAAAGGCTATTGTATTGGGTATTGTGGCATGTATGTTCCAGTCGATCCTAATGGGCCTGGCACGCAACCTTTAACGCACAATGTGTATTCTGATAGGAGCCATATAATGTTTAACATTACTTATGGTTTTAGGATGTACTAGCATTTTATCCTTAATGGATATTTTTGATTAGCCTTTTTAAAATATTGAAAGGCTCTGCTCCAATCAAATATCAATACTCAAAAAGCCTTATTTAATTTTATTATTCAATATTTAATACACTAGAACAAAACACCACACCCCGTGTGCTTTTTAAACCAATTAAACGAGTTTAAAGATGATGTTTTTACCACGCCTAAAGCTAAAGAATACATTGACATAGCGAGCGGTTTTCATAAGCTTTTTAAAAACGACGCTAAGATCGCCGAAAGCTTAAAGCCAGCCATTACGAAAAACTTAAGCCAAGGGTTAGCGACCACTTTAAGCGGAGCGTTAAAATACCAATGGACTAAATTCACGCTAGGGACTTTATACAGGAACGCACCCGATCGCATTCTAGGGATTAAACTCCCCAAAGCTCTAAACGAAGCCACCGCAGGATCCGCTTTAAAGTATCACATTAAAAGAGCGCTAGAACGAAGCCACACGGTAAGCGATTTTAGTAAGAATTTAGATTTAAGCGCTAAAAACTCCCAATTTAGTAACAACACGCTTAAAATCATTGAAGAGCTTACTAACGGGATCAAGCAAGCGAGTGAAGAAATCAAAGAGAAAGCGTTTGATTTTTCTAATCAAAAACTCACTAACGAGCAAATCAAAGAGCTATTAAATAACGCAGAAATCCCTACAAGCGGGAGAGATGCGATCACTTTTGGAACTAATAACCTAAACCCTGAAATCGTTGAATTCCTACACAAAAACAACAAAAAAATGATTATAGAAAAAGCCTCTAACAAAGAAATAGAACTTTTAAAAGACGCTAACTTTAAACACCCTGAAAACATAAGATCGAGTTTAGATCATGATGCTATTACCCACATACTCAAAAGGCATGGCGTTAATTCTGTTAATGTCAAAAATGGAGAAAGCCCTATCACTTACGAAGATATAGCCAATTACAGAAGCTTTATTGATAATGCGGACGCTATTTTTACGGATAACAATAATTTGATCGCATTCAAGCAAATAAACGGCCATGCGGTAGTGGTAGAGCAAGCGGTCAATAGAAAGAGTGAATTAGTTTTAAAAACGATGTATAAGAGTAACGGAGATTATAAGAATAACAACGCTTACAAAAAATTACAAGACACCAAACCCTCTAAGGGGCAACCATAGGTCGAGTCCCTATAGCGATGTCTGAAAGAATGTTACAACAAAAAGATCTAACAAGTCAAGGGAGTTAAAAGAAATGGAAACTATAGACGAGGATCAAAAAATACTTAAAGAAAGACTCAAAGAACTCACGCTAGAAAAAATTAACGCTATTTGTAAAGAAAAAATCACTAAGGACTTTAAAAGCGAGGTTTTAGGGAGCTTGCATGCGTATGATTTGACTTTAGAAGATCAAGCGAACTTGCAGGCTTTAGTGATAGCGGGCATTGATTCGGTTTTTAGGTGCGCTGAAGTGATTAACGGCGTTATAGGTTTCAAAACCTACAAAAAACACACGAAAGCGCAATTATTGAAATTATCACAAGAAGCTTTAAAATTCAAAAGCGATCTGATTTTGTTTTACGGCAGAGAAAAAGAACGCCTGAACACTGTAACGAGACAAAAACACGCAAGAAAGCGACGCTATCAATAGCTTGATGAAAATCATACAAGGACAAGGGCAAAAGGATTTAACTAATTACCAAGCCTTAACGAAAGGCTTGAATTTAGAAGATAAGGAACGCCTAGAATTGAGCATGTTGAATCGCTTGATGGAACAAAGCCTAAAGCAAGATGAAAGCTTAAAGGTGTTTGATAGCGCGCAGTTTTTAAACAAATTGAACGAGTTTAAAAGCGATGTTTTCACCACGCCCAAAGCTAAAGAATACATTGACATAGCGAGCGGTTTTCATAGACTTTTCAAAAACGACGCCAAGATCGCCGAAAGCCTAAAACCCGCTATTACGAAGAACTTAAGCCAAGGTTTAGCGACCACTTTAAGCGGAGCGTTAAAATACCAATGGACTAAATTCACGCTAGGAACACTATACAGAAACGCACCCGATCGCATTTTAGGGATTAAACTCCCCAAAGCCCTAAACGAAGCCACCGCAGGAGCCGCTTTAAAGTATCACATTAAAAGAGCGCTTGAAAGAAGCCACAGCATAAGCGAATTTAGCAAGAATTTAGAATTAAGTGCACAAAATTCTAAATTTAGCAACAACACGCTTAAAATCATTGAAGAGCTTACTAACGGAATCAAGCAAGCGAGTGAGGAAATCAAAGAAAAAGCCACTAAATACGAAAAAGCCTTACAAGAATTACAAAAGATTGATGAAAGCAAGCTGACTAAAGAACAGCAACAGGTTTTAAAAGTGTTTAAGGGCGAGCTAGACCAAGCCGAAATTAAAGGCATAGATTTAAACGACCTTTACATTTTAGAACAAGGATCAAGGAACGCAGGAGCTAGAAAAATACTAAGAAAGCATTACGGAGTAGAGAACACAGGCGGACTCACTAATGAAGAGCTAATCAACATGAGCGAAGTTATCAAAAACGGAAGCGTGTTATTAGAGAGTTTTGAAAGGCTTAAAAACGGCTTTAGATACGCTTACGAATGGGATAATAACGGCGTTAAGCTTAGGTTAGTAGTAGATGATTTAAACAATGGGAATAAGATTTTTGATTTTTATAGCGATAGGAAATTTACAGATTTCAGGGATGCCAGTCTACACTCTGGAAACCATCCCCATGAAAATAATCCTACACCAAAACCGCTAACAGATCAAGAGGATTTATTAAAAACAAGCGAAAATTTAAACGAAACCACACCAACACCTACAAATTTAAGCCCCTTAGAACAAGCCAACGCCGAAAAGTTAGC
>NZ_JACTGH010000023.1:0-6477 GCF_014498195.1 Helicobacter pylori
AAGCTTAAAGCTTTTTTAACGCTCTCTTTTTTAAGAATGAGGGCGTCTAAAGAATAAAGATAATGATCCAAATCGCTTAAAACGTTAGCGATAGCGATTTGTTCGTTTAGGGGGGGTAGGGGGATTAGTAAGTCTCTTAAGTCAGTTTTAGTGAATTTTGGTTGTGCTGATGAGGTTATAATGTTTATTAATTGTTTTTGAAACCATGTATCTAAAAAAGCATAAAATAAAAATTTTAGGTTGGCTTTCTTTGTTCTTAGCAAAATGGCATTTGGTGCTAATGCGTTATGTTTATGAATTAATTTTTTAATATCCACATAATAAATTTCTCCACAATTTCCTATATTTGGCAATATAATTGCATCGCTGTTAAGATTAACACGCCACAGAAATTCAAACGCCTCTTTGTTGATATAAATAGCATTTGTATTGTTAAAACCATTTTTTAATTCGGTTGTTCGTATTAGTTGTGCATAATTTGTTCTATCGTTTGTATATTGAACCATTTGACTTTGTTGTGCAAAGGATCCAGCAGCTGAAAAATCCGTGATGATTTCAAAAATATCTTCTACTTTTACCGCTTCCCAATCCTTTGGTAAGGGCGTTGTTAATGCGTCCATGCGTTCTGTCAAATAATCCTAAGGGGTGCTAATGGAAGCATTCAAAACACCACCGTTTTGTTTTCATGCACAAACACCCTGTCTTCTAAAACGAGTTTTAAGGCCCTAGCCAAAACCAGTTTTTCTATATCCTTACCCGCTAGGCGCATTTTTTCCACGCTGTAATTGTGGTTAATGGGCAGAGTGTCTTGTATGATAATCGGCCCGGCATCAAGGCTTTCATTCACAAAATGCGCCGTGGCCCCGATGACTTTCACGCCCCTTTCAAACGCTTGCTGGTAAGGGTTAGCCCCAATGAATGCAGGCAAGAAACTATGATGGATATTTAAGATCTGATTTTCATAGCGCTTCGTAAAATCATGGCTTAAGATGCGCATGTATTTGGCTAAAACGAGCAAATCCGCGCTCACTTTGTGTTTTAATTCCAAGTCTTTAATGATTGTTAAAATCTCTTTTTCATGCAAGTTTTGATCAATACAAGGTGCATAAAAATAAGGGATGTCAAATTTTTCCACTAAAGGGCGTAAAATCTCGTAATTAGAAATAACGCCTAAAATTTGAGCGTTCAATTCCCCCCCATACACCCTTAAAAGCAAATCCCCTAAGCAATGACTCTCTTTAGTAGCGAGTAAAATGATGTTTTTTTTATGCGTTAAAATGACTTCAATCAGTAGCTCGTTAAAGTTTTCTAAGGCTTTAAAAAGAGCGGTTTTTAAGGATCGCTCTTCTTGCTCTTTAATTTCAGTATTCAAGGGCTTCATTTCTTTTTGGATTTTTAGCCGCATGAAAAAGCGCTGTTTTAAGGGATCAACAAATTCATCGTTTTTGACGATGTTATAGCCCTTGTCAGCGATAGTGGTGCTAATTGCGCTCACCAAGCCTTTAGAGTCTCTAGCTTGAATTTTTAAAATAAATTCTAACATCTTTATCTCATTAATAATTGATAGCCAAAGGCCTGCGTGATGATATTACTTGCTGATTGCGTGGCCTTTTCAATGAAGCGTTCCATAGGGCTTTTTTCTAGCCAATAGGCTTTTTTAACCTTACTCAATTCCATTAAGCGATCTTGGGCTTGTTTGATCGTGCTGATTTTATCAATGAGTTTTAATTTTAGAGCGTTTTGAGCGCTAAAGACCTTCCCTTCAGCAAAATCCTTATAATCCTTAGCGTCTAATTTCCTGGCTTTTGCGACATCATTCACAAACATTTGGTATTGCTCATTGACTAAATTTTGCAAAAAATCTTTTTCGTTGGGTTTCCACGCTCTGGTGAAAGTGCCTATTTCTTTATATTCGCCCGCATGCACGCCTTGAGTGGCTACGCCGACTTTATTGAGCAAATTTTCCACATTCGCGCTAGAAAAAATCACCCCAATCGATCCGATCAAACTCGCTTTAGAGGCATAAACTTCGCTCGCTTGCATGCCCGCATAATAGCTCCCGCTCGCCATAACCCCCCTAGCATACGCTAAAACGGGCATTTTTTGCTTCAGATCAGCGATTTTTTCGCTCAATTCCACGCTCGCTGACACAGCCCCACCAGGAGAGTCAATCAAAAGCAAAACGCCCTTAATGCTAGGGGTTTTTAGGATTTTATCCACTTCTTTGTCAAAATCCTCGGTGCTAAAAATCGCCCCATTTAAATAGAGTTTAGCGAGATTGGGCGGTTCGCTTGGCGCGCTTTCTTTAGCGCTAAAAAAGACTAACACAATCAACAACAACACAAACGACTTGAAATACTTCGTGATGAAATCTAAAGGCATAATGATTAAAGCCTTAAAGATTTTTTGAATGAAACTCCACATGCAGCTTTTCCTAAACTTAATATTTGACCATAAGAGTGTATTATACTTCAAATGTTTTAAGGATTAAATCATGGCGTGTAAATTTTGCCCCAAGATCAGAAAAACAGATTGGATTTTTATTTTAATCGCCGCTTTAGGCTTTTATGCAGTCAATAAACTGGGGTATGCGCCCCAATTCACCCCCACTTCAAAGATTTCACGCCCCATTGAAAAGCCTAGCGGTATGACCGAAAAAGAAAGGAAGAAGCGTTTTATAGAGCTGCAAAAAGAATGCTTACTCCATAAAGACAAAAAGGCATGCGAAGAGGTTTTTTGATTGTTTTTGTTGGTTTTTTGCGTTTTTAGGGCAGTTTGGCTTGCAAGTTTTTACGCTCTTTTTGTTTGCAAAAAGGCTTTTTTTAGCGGTGGTTTTTAGCTATTCTAACGACCCCCAACACCCCAAAATTCAAGCACTCTTAAGCTAAGTCTAAGTCTAAGTCTAAGTCTACTATAATCAAAAGATTTTAAAGGGAACTTAAATAAAAGGCAAAAATATTTGGAAACTTATATCATTGATGCAGATAATATAGATGGGGATTTATTTTTCTATAATCTTACTAGAAACAGCAATGATTTTTCCATGTTGCCCGTTTTTGAACTCGATCACATTGCCCAAAAAATTAGAAATATTCTTAAAAAACATGGCAGTAGAAAAGACATTATTTTAAATCATAGAGAGTTACAGGAAGCCTTTTTTAGCCCGTTCAAACCGCAGCTAAAAAACGCTCAAGTATTTCTCTCGCACTCGCATGCAGACATAAATAAGGCTTTAGAAGTTAAAAACTATTTAGAAAACCAAATAAAACGCAAAGTGTTTATAGACTCGCTTTTTTGGGATTATAAAGACGATGTCTTAAACAAATTGGCAAAATACGATGATATAAGTAGGATTGAAGACGCTTTCACGCTCATTCTCAGGGAGTCTTTAGAATGCATGATCAAAAAATGCCCTTATTTCGTGTTTTTACAAAGCAAGAATAGTGTTTCTCTTAATCAAGATCTATTAAAAATCACTTATTCCGCATGGATTTATGAAGAGTTGAAAATCGCTAACACTCTTATAGCTGACACCACCATAAAAGAATCACACATTAAAGCCATGTGTATTTCTTACGATATCACAAACTTATTAAGGAGGTTTAAACCTATCTCTCTTGATAGTTTGTGCAAGAAAATCGCTTTTAATCTTATAACAAAGGATGCAAAATGAAAACTTACCAAAAATTATTGGGTGCAAGCTGTTTGGCGTTGTATTTAGTGGGCTGTGGGAGTGGTGAATCGCCGGTTGAAATGGTTGATTATGGAAGCCAACTGCAAATAAACTCTAAGGTAGATAGCGTTACTCTTGAAAATCTCAATCTTAATCGTGGGAATTGTGAATATTCCACCTTACAAGTCCCTGTAAGTTTAGAAAGGCTCATACAAGAAAAAGAGAAATCCGAAAACGCCAAACAAAGCCTTGAGAAATACTCAAACGAAACCCAACAAGCAATTGCCCTTAAGCAACAATCCCTAAAAGAATTTGAAGACAAAATGAAAGAATTGGACACCATTGAAAAATTCTATGGTTGGAATTTCAACACAGAGAATAAACTTAAAACCCTGGATGAAAATTCTAAACAATACATACAATTACAACAACAAAGAACTTTTATTTTTGACCATCTCAAAAAATCACTTTCAAGTGAAGCGTCTTATTATATTAATAATGATACACTCAAGTTCTTTTATTACCTTCAAAAAGATATTAAAAATATATTTACTGCAAATATGAGCGGAATTAAAAAGGATATTGTAAGAAAAGAGGGACAATGCTTGGAAGGATCACAAGGGATTGATAAGTATACATACCTTGGTTGGTGTTCTTATTATCTTGGTATCAATGATGGTGATTCTGTAGACTTGAATGAAAGTATAAAGTTAGAGCTAGAAATCTTAAAAGGCTATGCTGACTCCATCAATAACCAAGAAATTTCCAAAATAGCATCAGATCTTATTGCAAGCTATGGCAAAATAGATAGATTCAAATTTAATCCATCCTTTATAAGATCTGTAAATGAAAAATTACCCACTATAACCAACTTTATTTTTAAAGAAATTGTGAGCAGTGCTCCAGAAAAACTTAAGGTAATAACAGATAAGGAGTTACAACCTTTGACAGAAAACTTGCAAAAATACCAAGCTAGTTTAAGCGAGACAACAAATAAGATCCAATGGATAGAACAAAAAGTCAAAGAATTGCAAGATAAACATATCCCTATGCAACAAGAATTGAAATTTGGGAATTCTGTAGTAATCTCTTATAGATGCTCAAAACTTTTGGAAGCCGAACTCCAAACCAACAAAGGCACTTACAAATTTAATTTTGAGAAAAAATAAGCCTTAAACATGGAAAATACCCCAAAAGACAGAGCAAAAATCCTTATAGAAGAGCTTAAAATCTTGCAAGGCATTATCAACAGAATGACGCAAAATTCTTTAGAATGCAAAAAATGGACTCTCGCTCTTGTAGTTGGGGTTTTATCCCTTAAAATAGAAGCGATTTCTAATTCTTATGGGTTATGCGTTTTAGGGGTGCTACTTCTATGTTTTTGGTTTTTAGACGCTTATTATCTCATGCAAGAAAAATTATTCAGGAAGCAATACCAATGGCTGATAGAAAACAGACTTAAAACCGATGAAAGGCTGTTTGAAGTGCTTCCTGCTCATCAAACTTGCCGGTGTGCACTACACCTATGCACCATGCTTTCGTTTAGCCTTTTCCCTTATTGGGTGTTAGCTCTTTGTTTGGTGGGCTATGGTTTTTGTTTTTGATTCTGTTTCAATGGAGTGTTGGCTATAAAAGAGCCTGATTCCAATCAAACGATAACTTTTAAAGCGTTTTAGGATTTAGAGTATTGCAAAATAACCCCACCACTTTCCATATCCATTCCCATAAACCTGATTTTCCTTATACCTAAACTCACACTCTTTTAAATGGAATAAATGGTTGATTTATCTATCTCTTTAAACTCACTCAAACGAAATTTTGAGAAATCCCAAAAACTTTTTGTCCTATTGATAGGGTTTATTCCTTTTACAAATTCATTTTTTTTATGAATGTTTTACACTATAGTGAGACTTTACAATCTACTAAACACTAGCATTTTTGAATTGGTTTGATAATCTTATTAAATGGTTGTTTATGAGTGGTTTTTGTTGTTTTAAAAACTAAATATCTATTGTATATTTATTTATTTAGCATCTACTTAATATTGAATGCCTAGTAACTTAAGGCTCCTTGGTAAGAGCTTAAGTTACCTTGACCTAGGATTTAGCTACTTCTTTTTATCTGGCGTATGATCATCAACCAAGTCAAGCAAAAACTTATTGACATCTCCAGAAACCTTTTTGTAGAGTTTGTCCAGCTTAAGCAGTTCTTCTACTATTCCATTAATGCGTGGACCATATTTAGCTATAAATTTGTTCGGTCCACCCAAATCCGACATTTCTTTTAAAAGAGCCGCAGTTCCATGTAGCCCTTGATAATTATCATTTGCATTTCTATAATTATAACCAACATTACTTTTGTCTTTTTTCATTTAATTTCCTTCTTTTGTAAGTTTATAGAGCAGACAACCCAAACCTTGCTTATCGGCAAATTGAACAAATCTACCGCATGAAACAAATTCGTTTGGATCGTTAATGCCAAAATATAATTTTATCATTTGAGAATACTCCTATGATTAAATTTCGCCTTTTTAGCGCCCATGGATCAGGAGACAGATCGTAAAACGAAACCAATCTCCCAAACCAAGGGAAGCTGTTATACCCAAACTCAAAATTAAAGTCAAGGTCTTACGAAAGGTTGTAAAAGTCAAAAACCAAACAAAAATCAAGGAGATAACAAATAAGAAAGAATAAGCTCAATCCTTCAAAACTAAGCAACAAGAAGCTCTTTTGTCAGGTAATACTCTTTGGCTTTTAACAAGCGAATGTTAAAAGCTTTTCTCTAGAAAGGAGGTGATCCAACCG
>NZ_JACTGH010000024.1:0-4853 GCF_014498195.1 Helicobacter pylori
AACTTTGATTTTTAATAGAATGCACTAAAAAGCGAATGGATCTAGGTGAAACGATATTCAAATACCTAACAGATATGCACTTACATCTCCGCCCTAAAGGACGGAGTTTTTCGTGCTAGTGGGATAAAAACGACAGCGACGATAAGGGGTTAGGGTAAAGCATGTTTTTGATCTAAAAAGATGAGCCAAGAGGATAAAAGAAGTTATTAAATCATAGCCGTTTAATTAAGTGCGCTACGATACGAAAATTTTAAAAGAAAGGAACAAGCATGAGCAAACAACGAAAAGAATCTTTACAAAATAACCCTAATTTGAGTAAAAAAGACGTCAAAATCGTGGAAAAGATTTTGAGTAAGAACGACATTAAAGCCGCTGAAATGAAAGAGCGCTACCTCAAAGAAAGGCTGTATGTGCTGAATTTCATGAGCTCTCCCGGCAGCGGTAAAACCACGATGCTAGAAAATCTAGCGGATTTTAAAGACTTTAAGTTTTGCGTGGTAGAGGGCGATTTGCAAACCAATAGAGATGCGGACAGATTGCGTAAAAAAGGCGTGAGCGCACACCAAATCACCACCGGCGAAGCGTGCCATTTGGAAGCGAGCATGATTGAGGGGGCGTTTGATTTATTAAAAGATGAGGGAGCGTTAGAAAAAAGCGATTTTTTAATCATTGAAAATGTGGGGAATCTGGTTTGCCCCTCAAGCTATAATCTAGGGGCGGCGATGAATATCGTTTTACTTTCTGTCCCAGAGGGCGATGATAAGGTGCTAAAATACCCTACGATGTTCATGTGCGCGGATGCGGTCATTATCAGTAAAGCGGACATGATTGAAGTGTTTAATTTCAGGGTTTCTCAAGTCAAAGAAGACATGCAAAAATTAAAGCCTGAAGCGCCTATTTTTTTAATGAGTTCTAAAGACCCTAAAAGTTTGGAAGATTTTAAAAACTTCCTTTTAGAAAAAAAGCGTGAAAATTACCAATCCACGCATTCGTTTTAATGTGTTTAGCAATCCCCTCTAAAGTCATAGCCATTAAGGATAATGTGGCTATTTTGGAAACTTTGGGCGTTCAAAGAGAGGCGAGCTTGGATTTAATGGGCGAGTCCGTTAAAGTGGGCGATTACGTGTTGCTCCACATCGGCTATGTGATGAGTAAGATTGATGAAAAAGAAGCCCTAGAATCCATTGAGCTTTACCAAGAAATGATCGCCAAAATGAACGAAACGCAGTAATAACAATGAGCGTTGATCACCTCATTTCGCCCTTTAGAGACAAGCGAACCATTTTAGCGCTCTCTAATGCAATCAAAAAACTCGCTTCCAAACTCACTAAAAAATTAGTCATCATGGAAGTGTGCGGAGGGCATACGCATTCTATCATGAAATACGGGCTTTTAGACTTGATGCCTAACAATTTAGAGTTTGTGCATGGGCCAGGGTGTCCGGTGTGCGTGATGCCAAGAGCGCGCCTTGATGAAGCTTATGAACTCGCTATGATCAAAGACAGCATTGTTTTGAGTTTAGGGGATATGATGAGAGTCCCCGGGAGCTATGGGAGTTTGATACAAGCCAGAGAAAAAGGGTTAGATGCGCGCTTTTTGTATTCGCCCATGCAAGCTTTAGAGATCGCTAAAGAAAACCCTACTAAAAAAGTCATTTATATTGCGATCGGTTTTGAAACCACCACGCCGATGACAGCGAGCGTTTTACTCAACGCTAAAAAAGAAAAATTAAAAAACCTTTTTTTCCACATCAACCACATTTTAGTGCCTCCCAGCGTGAGCGCGATTTTAAAAGATCCGGCATGCCAGATTAACGCTCTTTTAGCCCCTAGCCATGTGAGCGTGATCAGCGGCGCTCAAATCTACGCTCCTTTAGTGGATCGCTTTAAAATCCCCATTATTGTGAGCGGTTTTGAGCCGGTGGATATATTAGAAAGCGTGCTGATGCTTCTTAAACAAGCCCTAAACAAAGAAGCCAAACTAGAAATCCAGTATAAAAGAGCGGTGAGTTTTGAGGGGAATACAAAAGCGCAAGAGTTAGTCAATGCTTGCATGGAAGTTAGGGAAAATTTTGAATGGAGAGGGTTAGGGAATATCAAACATTCCGCTCTTAAGCTCAAAGAAGCGTTCGCCTCTTATGACGCTGAAAAAGTCTTTAAAGAACATTTAACCCACAAGATCATAAAAGAAAACAAGGCATGCAAATGTGGGGAGATCTTAAAAGGCATCGCTAAGCCCCTAGATTGCTCACTATTCGCTACAACTTGCACCCCGCAAAATCCGATCGGCAGTTGCATGGTCAGCTCTGAGGGGGCGTGCGCGGCGTATTATCGTTACAAGCGCGTTTGAGTTTCAAAAATTGCTCTAAGCCCCTAGATTGCTCACTATTCGCTACAACTTGCACCCCGCAAAATCCGATCGGCAGTTGCATGGTCAGCTCTCAAGGGGGCGTGCGCGGCGTATTATCGTTACAAGCGCGTTTGAGCTTTAGAAATTGCTTTTTAGTGAAATCGCTCAAACCCTCGCAATTGACATTCACGCTTTTAGGGGGTTTTTCTTTTTTTATAACCGGTTTTTCATAAGCCCTTTTTTTCACGCTCGCCTGGATTGTTTTAAAATCAAAGGGGTAATTCAAGGCTTTTAGGGTTTTTTGCGTTTCTTTGAAATGGATTTTTAGGTTGTTGGTGTAATGATCTTCTTCTATTTTAAAGGCTTTCAAATAGCTAGGGTGCGTGAAATAGATTTTTAGGATTTGATTTTCTATTTTAGCGTATCTAAACCCTTTTTTTAAATCCCCTAAAGCTTGAGAAACATAGCGCTCAATCGCTTCTCTTCGCTTGAGTTGGAGTTTTAAATTTTTAAACGCAGACACCTGAGCGATTTTTTTAAAGAGCAAAAAGGTTTCTTTCTTTTTCAAATAGCGTTTGTAAAT
Organism: Helicobacter pylori; assembly: GCF_014498195.1. Classification (GTDB taxonomy): domain Bacteria; phylum Campylobacterota; class Campylobacteria; order Campylobacterales; family Helicobacteraceae; genus Helicobacter; species Helicobacter pylori_DO. Next base: position 2,933 of record NZ_JACTGH010000024.1, read on the forward strand.
TAGGGGGTCAAATCCATTTTCCATGATGAAATGATAGCATTTTAGCTTGACTTTTTTAAAAAGCTTTTGTATAATGTTTCTTTTATTGTTGGGGTGTCGCCAAGCGGTAAGGCACCAGGTTTTGGTCCTGGCATTCCGAGGTTCGAATCCTTGCACCCCAGCCATTATTAGCGTATTTTATTCAGCGTATTTTTTTGGCGCGGAGTAGAGCAGTCCGGTAGCTCGTTGGGCTCATAACCCAAAGGTCAGTGGTTCAAATCCATTCTCCGCAACCAATCTTTTAAACCACACCACCAAAGCACACCACCAGATCACACCAAATGAAACAAAAAGCGTCAAAATCAAAAAAATGACAAAATTTTTCAAAAATGACAAAAAAAAACGCTTTCATGCTATAATGCATCAAAATACTCATTTCAAAAAAGGAGAAAACATGAAAAAAACCCTTTTACTCTCTCTCTCTCGTTTTTGCTCCACGCTGAAGACGACGGCTTTTACACAAGCGTAGGCTATCAAATCGGTGAGGCCGCTCAAATGGTAACCAACACCAAAGGCATCCAACAGCTTTCAGATAATTATGAAAACTTGAGCAAGCTTTTAACCAGATACAGCACCCTAAACACCCTTATCAAATTATCCGCTGATCCGAGCGCGATTAACGACGCAAGGGATAATCTAGGCTCAAGCTCTAGGAATTTGCTTGATGTCAAAACCAACTCCCCGGCTTATCAAGCCGTGCTTTTAGCGTTGAATGCGGCGGTGGGGTTGTGGCAAGTTACAAGCTACGCTTTTACTGCTTGTGGTCCTGGCAGTAACGAGAGCGCGAATGGAGGTATCCAAACTTTTAATAATGTGCCAGGACAAAATACGACGACCATCACTTGCAATTCGTATTATCAGCCAGGACATGGTGGGCCAATATCTACTGAAAATTATGCGATCATTAACAAGGCTTATCAAATCATTCAAAAGGCTTTGACAGCCAATGGATCTAATGGAGATGGGGTCCCCGTTTTAAGCGACACCACCACAAAACTTGATTTCACTATCAATGGAGACAAAAGAACGGGTGGCAGTCCAAATGAAAAATTAATATACCCATGGAGTCATGGGAAAGCTATTTCAACCTCGTGGAATGGAGGAACATCAACATCAACAACAGAAAATATCAACACAGAAAATAACGCTCAAGAGCTTTTAAAACAAGCGAGCATCATTATCACTACCCTAAATGAGGCATGCCCAAACTTTCAGAATGGTGGTAGCGGTTATTGGGCAGGGATAAGCGGCAATGGGACAATGTGCGGGATGTTTAAGAATGAAATCAGCGCTATCCAAGGCATGATCGCTAACGCGCAAGAAGCTGTCGCGCAAGCCAAAATCGTTAGTGAAAATGCGCAAAATCAAAACAACCTAGACACTGGAAAACCATTCAACCCTTACACAGACGCTAGCTTTGCGCAAAGCATGCTCAAAAACGCTCAAGCCCAAGCAGAGATTTTAAACCAAGCCGAACAAGTGGTGAAAAACTTTGAAAAAATCCCTAAAAATTTTGTATCAGACTCTTTAGGGGTGTGTTATGAAGTGCAAGGGGGTGAGCGTAGGGGCACCAATCCAGGTCAGGTAACTTCCAACACTTGGGGGGCCGGTTGCGCTTATGTGCAAGAAACCATAACGAATTTAACCAACAGCATCGCTCATTTTGGCACTCAAGAACAGCAAATAGAGCAAGCGCAAAATATCGCTGACACTTTGGTGCATTTCAAATCTAGATACAGCGAACTAGGCAACACCTATAACAGCATCACCACCGCGCTCTCCAAAGTCCCTAACGCGCAAAGCTTGCAAAATGTGGTGAGTAAAAAGAACAACCCCTATAGCCCGCAAGGCATAGAGACCAATTACTACCTCAATCAAAACA
>NZ_JACTGH010000025.1:0-4228 GCF_014498195.1 Helicobacter pylori
GCCATCATCTCTCCTTTAAATTTAACTCTGTAAACCCCACTGATTTAAAAATGGGGCTTATGGAATCAAATGGTTTGAAAATGCGGTGCGGGTTTGAAAGGGGGAATAATAGGGTTAATGAAAGAGAGAATAATAAAAAGTAGGGGATTTTTAAATAGGTTTTTGCAAAAGCGATAAAAGTATGGTAGCGTTGCTTGATTGAATGATTGAATGATTGCTTGATTGCTTGATTGCTTGGTTGCTTGGTTGCTTGATTGCTTGGTTGCTTGATTGCTTGATTGAATGGTTGAATGGTTGAATGGTTGCCATTTCTACCCCTATTTTTGAAAAAAAGATGACTTGCGGTACTGTATCTAGCGGTATTTAATCAATGGTTAATGATGCGTTTTTATTTTTTATCTTATGATGCGTTTTATCTTAATTTATCTTAAAGCTTTATTTATTCAAAGCTTTATTTTTACCCCCATTCCCATCATTTCCAATCATTTTTATCCATTTCTTCCAAACTCTCAAAACTTTAAGCAAACTTTAAGCATTGCATGTCTATAATTACATTTCGTTTTTAAAGACAAGCTTTAAAAAGTTCTTTAATTTGAAACCACTCAAACAAGTCATAAAAGCTAAAAAGCTTTCAAAAATAAAAAGCTCATTAGCTGATTAAACTTGGCGGTTAAAAAAGATTAGGGATCAAGCATTTTTAGTCTTCTTTAAAGGGTTTAACAGAGCGATTGTAGCAAGTTTTTAAAGAAAAACGAAGTTATTTGATTTAATATTGTTAATAGCCTATGTAAAAGTAAAGTAAAACTACAATAACTCTGTCTTATATTCATTAAGGCAGTGGTAGCACTGAAGAATATTCGTGCAATTGTCGTTATTCATTATAAAAGGGCGGGTTTTAAAGGATATTTTAAAATTTAAAACAAGCTTTTAAGAGCAGATGGCGGATGCCTTGCCAAAGAGAGGCGATGAAGGACGTACTAGACTGCGATAAGCTATGCGGAGCTGTCAAGGAGCTTTGATGCGTAGATGTCCGAATGGGGCAACCCAACTAATAGAGATATTAGTTACTCTAATTATAGAGAGCGAACCTAGTGAAGTGAAACATCTCAGTAACTAGAGGAAAAGAAATCAACGAGATTCCCTAAGTAGTGGCGAGCGAACGGGGAAAAGGGCAAACCGAGTGCTTGCATTCGGGGTTGAGGACTGCAACATCCAAGAGAACGCTTTAGCAGAGTTACCTGGAAAGGTAAGCCATAGAAAGTGATAGCCTTGTATGCGACAAGGCGTTCTTAGGTAGCAGGATCCAGAGTAGGCCAGGACACGAGAAATCCAGGTTGAAGCCGGGGAGACCACTCTCCAACCCTAAATACTACTCTTTGAGCGATAGCGAACAAGTACCGTGAGGGAAAGGTGAAAAGAACCGCAGTGAGCGGAGTGAAATAGAACCTGAAACCATCTGCTTACAATCATTCAGAGCCCTATGATTTATCAGGGTGATGGACTGCCTTTTGCATAATGATCCTGCGAGTTGTGGTATCTGGCAAGGTTAAGCGAATGCGAAGCCGTAGCGAAAGCGAGTCTTAATAGGGCGCTTGAGTCAGATGCTGCAGACCCGAAGCTAAGTGATCTATCCATGGCCAAGTTGAAACGCGTGTAATAGCGCGTGGAGGACTGAACTCGTACCCATTGAAACGGGTTGGGATGAGCTGTGGATAGGGGTGAAAGGCCAAACAAACTTAGTGATAGCTGGTTCTCTTCGAAATATATTTAGGTATAGCCTCAAGTGATAATAAAAGGGGGTAGAGCCCTGATTGGGCTAGGGCTGCTCGCCGCGGTACCAAACCCTATCAAACTTCGAATACCTTTTATCGTATCTTGGGAGTCAGGCGGTGGGTGATAAAATCAATCGTCAAAAGGGGAACAACCCAGACTACCAAATAAGGTCCCTAAGTTCTATTCTGAGTGGAAAAAGATGTGTGGCTACTCAAACAACCAGGAGGTTGGCTTAGAAGCAGCCATCCTTTAAAGAAAGCGTAACAGCTCACTGGTCTAGTGGTCATGCGCTGAAAATATAACGGGGCTAAGATAGACACCGAATTTGTAGATTGTGTTTGACACAGTGGTAGAAGAGCGTTCATACCAGCGTTGAAGGTATACCGGTAAGGAGTGCTGGAGCGGTATGAAGTGAGCATGCAGGAATGAGTAACGATAAGATATATGAGAATTGTATCCGCCGTAAATCTAAGGTTTCCTACGCGATGGTCGTCATCGTAGGGTTAGTCGGGTCCTAAGCCGAGTCCGAAAGGGGTAGGTGATGGCAAATTGGTTAATATTCCAATACCGACTCATGGAGCGTGATGGGGGGACGCATAGGGTTAAGCGAGCTAGCTGATGGAAGCGCTAGTCTAAGGGCGTAGATTGGAGGGAAGGCAAATCCACCTCTGTATTTGAAACCCAAACAGGCTCTTTGAGTCCTTTTAGGACAAAGGGAGAATCGCTGATACCGTCGTGCCAAGAAAAGCCTCTAAGCATATCCATAGTCGTCCGTACCGCAAACCGACACAGGTAGATGAGATGAGTATTCTAAGGCGCGTGAAAGAACTCTGGTTAAGGAACTCTGCAAACTAGCACCGTAAGTTCGCGATAAGGTGTGCCGCAGCAATGCGGTCTCAGCAAAGAGTCCCTCCCGACTGTTTACCAAAAACACAGCACTTTGCCAACTCGTAAGAGGAAGTATAAGGTGTGACGCCTGCCCGGTGCTCGAAGGTTAAGAGGATGCGTCAGTCGCAAGATGAAGCGTTGAATTGAAGCCCGAGTAAACGGCGGCCGTAACTATAACGGTCCTAAGGTAGCGAAATTCCTTGTCGGTTAAATACCGACCTGCATGAATGGCGTAACGAGATGGGAGCTGTCTCAACCAGAGATTCAGTGAAATTGTAGTGGAGGTGAAAATTCCTCCTACCCGCGGCAAGACGGAAAGACCCCGTGGACCTTTACTACAACTTAGCACTGCTAATGGGAATATCATGCGCAGGATAGGTGGGAGGCTTTGAAGTAAGGGCTTTGGCTCTTATGGAGCCATCCTTGAGATACCACCCTTGATGTTTCTGTTAGCTAACTGGCCTGTGTTATCCACAGGCAGGACAATGCTTGGTGGGTAGTTTGACTGGGGCGGTCGCCTCCTAAAAAGTAACGGAGGCTTGCAAAGGTTGGCTCATTGCGGTTGGAAATCGCAAGTTGAGTGTAATGGCACAAGCCAGCCTGACTGTAAGACATACAAGTCAAGCAGAGACGAAAGTCGGTCATAGTGATCCGGTGGTTCTGTGTGGAAGGGCCATCGCTCAAAGGATAAAAGGTACCCCGGGGATAACAGGCTGATCTCCCCCAAGAGCTCACATCGACGGGGAGGTTTGGCACCTCGATGTCGGCTCATCGCATCCTGGGGCTGGAGCAGGTCCCAAGGGTATGGCTGTTCGCCATTTAAAGCGGTACGCGAGCTGGGTTCAGAACGTCGTGAGACAGTTCGGTCCCTATCTGCCGTGGGCGTAGGAAAGTTGAGGAGAGCTGTCCCTAGTACGAGAGGACCGGGATGGACGTGTCACTGGTGCACCAGTTGTTCTGCCAAGAGCATCGCTGGGTAGCTACACACGGATGTGATAACTGCTGAAAGCATCTAAGCAGGAAGCCAACTCCAAGATAAACTTTCCCTGAAGCTCGCACAAAGACTATGTGCTTGATAGGGTAGATGTGTGAGTGCAGTAATGCGTTTAGCTGACTACTACTAATAGAGCGTTTGGCTTGTTTTTTGCTTTTTGTATAAGATAACAACAATAAGCGCGAATGAGTTACCACTGCCTTACTGAGTGTAAGAGGGTTGGAGTTTTATAAAGACTTTTATATAATAAACTTTAATGAGAAACAGGATAAAGTCTAACTTGTTTTAATTAAGGGCTATTAACGATCTTCTTTGTTAAAAACAGCTCCCTAGAAAGAGAAAGGGGAGTTAAGGGTAAATGCGTTTTATCTTTAGCTCCCTTTTCCTTGTGCCTTTAGAGAAGAGGAACTACCCAGTTAACCATTCCGAACCTGGAAGTCAAGCTCTTCATCGCTGATAATACTGCTCTTTTCAAGAGTGGGAATGTAGGTCGGTGCAGGGATAGGGAAATGTTTTTTTAGTCTTGCTTTTTTATTTAATTTTATTATTGACTCATTGTTTTGTTTGTTTAGG
>NZ_JACTGH010000026.1:0-3639 GCF_014498195.1 Helicobacter pylori
GTTAGGCTAAAAAACACCTAAAAACTAAAACCCCAAAATATGTAGCGCGTCATGCGCGTTGTTTTTGTTTACATGTTTTAAACAGCATGCTGTTTTTTACATGTTTTACTCGCATGCGCGCGCGTGAGGGATTGGGGGTTGGAATAGCCTAAATAACGAAGCTGTAGGGTTTCTCATTTTTGGGGTGAAAATGAATATAACAGAACTTCTTGCCAACGATAACAGAACTTCTTGCCAACGATAACAGAACTTCTTGCCAACGATAACAGAACTTCTTGCCAACGATAACAGAACTTCTTTATTTTAAAGTTATGATTATTAACAATTTTTAGCTATAATAACAGCGTGTGAAGATGCTTTTGTAGCGGTATTTCCTATGTGCGGCAAAATTTGGAGCAATTAGCTTGACTTGGTTGAGTTAGTGGGTTGGAGGATAGAGAGGGCGACACCTCGTTAGGAGGTATCAATGTGAAAGTATTTGTCGTATTAGTCCTAGTATTAGTAATTCTCGCACAATTGCTATATTAGGCTTATTCGTGGTCTAACCCCTTGTTTATGGGGGTTGGCTCGTTATAAGCATACTGATACGATCACACTTATTATACACCAAAAGATAAGGAGTATAGAGTGGAATTTGATCAATCAGACTTACAAAAAGCGTTAAAAATATTAGATGCACTCCCACAAACAATCAAAGAATTACTATCAAAGCATGAAATTAAAAAAGAAGAATTAGAACCCACTCTAAAAGAAAAACCCACACCACTCAAAGCGCCACAAACCACCCCCACACCATGCAAAGATTTAGTGGTTACAACCCCTAAAGATAAAACCTATATCACCTACCACAATAACGCTAATAAGGTCAATCTAGGGAAATTGAGCGAAAGGGAAGCCAATCTTTTATTCGCTATTTTTCAAAGGCTTAAAGATCAAGGGAACACCCTCATTCGTTTTGAACCGCAAGATTTAAAGCGCATGCTAAACATAGATATTTCTAATGAGCGCTTATCAGAAGTTGTTATTAAGCTATGGGATAGCATTAAAACCGCTGATTTTTGGAAAATTAGCGAAACAGAAACTTCAATCATTCAAGAAAATTACATGCTTTTTAGTCGTTGTAAAATTGAATTAAACAAACCCAGTAAAGATTTAAAGTATTTAGAAATCCAACTCAATGATAACTACCAATACTTGCTCAACAATCTAGGCATGGGTCAATACACTTCTTTCAATCTCTTGGAATTCCAAAGAGTGAGAGGCAAATACGCTAAAACGCTCTATCGCTTGCTCAAGCAATACAAAAGCACAGGGATTTTGAGCGTGGAATGGTCTCAATTCAGGGAGCTTTTAGACATTCCAAAAGATTACAAAATGGAAAACATCGATCAAAAAGTCTTAACTCCAGCCATCAAAGAACTCCATAAAATCTATCCTTTTGAACACTTGAGCTACAAAAAGGAACGCCGAAGCCATGACAAACGCAAGGTAACCCACATTGATTTTTATTTTGAACAATTGCCCAAAGGCGAAAATAAGAAACAAAAACAAAAAGACAAGCAACGCACTCAAAGAGACATCAAGCTCATAGCATGGGATATTCACAACCAAATCGCTAAAAGAAGCGCAAAAGCCACTATAGAAGCTAGGTTTCTTGAATTGAAAACCTTGATCGGCTATCAATTCAGGCACAACAATGGGACTATTTTAAAGATTGACAACGCCACTTTTGAAAAGAATCAAATGTTTTTGCATGTTTTGACTAACAAAAATTCTCAAAAATTCCTTGTATCCAACAAGACATTCGCTTTGGAACTTCTGTTTGTTAATGGATACAGCCTGAAAAAAGACAGCTTGCTAGAAGAAATTGATCCCCCTAATATCCACCCTATCACTAACAAACCCATTAAGAAATTTGATGAATACATTGGCAAAACGATCCACATCACTAATTTCAATGTGGATCAATGTCCTGAGGGGATCAACAACTACCTAAAGATCACTAACATTGTCAAATTGAATGACAATCGGATCTGTGTTTCAGTCCAAGATGTGGACAAGCCTGACAAACTTCTAAAACCTTTCATCGCTAACGATGAAAAACATTTGAAGAATTGGTTCAAGAAACACTATCGTTAGAAAAAACACCATGATTGCCAAACTCATAGAAAAACTGAATTATGAAAGAAAGAATGCTATTAAAAATGGCATTTATCACTTAATCCAAATTAAATTTTCTTACAATTCTAATCGCATTGAGGGAAGCAGTTTGACCTACGAACAAACCGCTAATATTTTTGATAAATCCGCTCTTATAACTGAAAAAAACGAAAATATTAAACTTGATGATATTTTTGAAACTATCAATCATTTTGAATGCGTGAATTATTTGCTTGAAAGCTATAGAGAACCTTTGAGTTTAGAATACCTTAAGACTTTACACAAAATCTTAAAAAATAATTGCTCTGATGAAATTATTGGTAATTTTAAAAAACACCCTAATTTTGTAGGCAATAGCACTACAACAAGACCCAAATTAGTTGAAAGCGAATTAACAAATCTTTTGCAACGCTACCACAGCCTGACTGCAACAAGTTTGGAAAACATCATAGATTTTCATGTGGCTTTTGAAAAGATACACCCTTTTAGTGATGGCAATGGTAGGGTGGGGCGATTAGTGATGTTCAAAGAATGCTTGAAAAACAATATCATGCCTTTCATCATAGAAAACGAACACAAAGCTTTTTACTATAGGGGCATTAGAGAATATGACAACACAAAAGGTTATTTGAAAGACACCATTTTGCAAAGTCAAGACAATTTCAATGAAATGGTTAGCTATTTCTTTTCTTGAGTGAAACCGCTTATTTTTGCTTGTGTGCTTTTGTTTTTTGCGTTTTTAGTTGTAGGTGGTTTCACGGAGCTATGAAGCAAGAAAAAGCCCAACCGCTAAAGCGATTGGGTAATTCACCGACATGAGTCTTGTTTTCAAGGATTTTCACAAACTCGCTAAAATCTATATCGCTCACTTTCTTGCCCCAAAGTTTTTGCATAGATTTCATGTTCAAGTCTTCAAAAACCTTGTTTTGGTCTTTTTTTCAAACCAAAACCCCCTTTCTTTTGCGTTTTTTTAGCCTTAATTCGTTTTTTTAATCAAAAACCGACTAACTCATCGCCTAAACGCTAAAAATCGCTTAAAACGAAAAATACAAGCAAAAAACAACTAAAATCCCTTTTAGTCGCTAACCATTTAGCCAATCCTACTTGTTTAGCACCTAAAAGCGCATATAACTTCGGCTTACAATCTAACCCATACTAAACCCTACTAAAACCGCTCATTTTGCTCGCTAACGCTCGCTAGGCGGTTTTAGACCGATTGTTTGCTGGCAAGCAAACACCAACAAGCGAAGCGTTAGCGAAGCATGGACAAAAGCGCATCGCAGTTTGAAAGCGTAGGCGTTAGCCGAAGCTGTTTTGCGTCAGCAAATCAAACAAGATAGTGCAAACCTGGCGTTAGGCTAAAAAACACCTAAAAACTAAAACCCCAAAATATGTAGCGCGTCATGCGCGTTGTTTTTGTTTACATGTTTTAAACAGCATGCTGTTTTTTACATGTTTTACTCGCATGCGCGCGCGTGA
>NZ_JACTGH010000027.1:0-2667 GCF_014498195.1 Helicobacter pylori
AACCCTCTTTTTTAAGGGGGTTTAGAAAAAGCGCAACATCAAGCTTTTTATCGTTGATGATGAAATCTACAAAACCAACGGCGCGATAACAAACCCTAACGCTACGCTCAAAGAAACGACTAAAACCCCAGGTATCAAAAACGCATGATCAAACACATAACGGCCCATTTTAGTGGTGCCGGTATGATCCATAGCGATCGCTCCTAGTAAAGTGGGGTAAGTGGGTAACACAAACAACGCCGAAACGCTCGCAAAAGAAGCCACAATAATATACAAATGCTCGGTATGATTAGCGCTAATGCCTAAGGCTGTGATCACGCTTGGGATGAGCGCTTTAGAGGTGGCAGCTTGAGAATACAAAAGCATGGAAGCCAAAAAGAGCGCTACGGCTAATAAAAACGGGTAATCAGCGATCAAAAAAGAAGCGTATCGCTTGATCTCATCTATATGATTGCTCACAAAAGTATCGCCCAACCACGCCACGCCCAACACGCACACGCACGCTTGCATGCCGGATTTAAACACGCTTGAATGAGCGATTTCATTAGCGTTGATCTTGCAAAAAATCACAATTAAAGTCGCCACGCTCAGCATGAAAGACACAATCGCTTGATCTCTTCCTAAAACCACCGGGCTAATCAAAGCGATATTTTTAGAAATCGCGCTCGCATAAAAAACGATCGCTACAACCCCAACGATAAAAATCCATAGCGATAATTTCGTGCTTTTTGAGGTTTCTTTTTCTTCTTTGATTTTAGGGGGCGAGATTTTGCCCGCTTTCAAACGCTCTAAATAATGCGGATCACTATCTAACTTTAAATCAGTAAAACCCATAATAAACGCCGTGAGCATGCATGCTAAAAAAGTCGTAGGGATCCAAACCATTAAAAGGGTGAGATAATCCGCTCCTAAAGGCTCTAAAATACCGCTCATAAACACCACCGCCGCGCTCACCGGGCTTGCGGTAATAGCGACTTGACTAGAGACTACCGCTAAGCTTAAGGGTGCTTTGGGTTTGATGTTTTGGCTCTGGCTCACTTCCACAATCACCGGGATCAAGGAAAAAACCGTATGCCCGGTGCCGGCTAGTATCGTTAAAAAATACGCCACGCTTGGCGCTAAATAGTTGATTTGCTTGGGGTGTTTTCTTAAAATTTTTTCAGCGATTTTGACTAAGTAATCCAAGCCCCCCGCTTTTTGCATGGCGCTGATAGCGCTAATGACTGCCATGATGATTAAAATCACATCAAAAGGGATTTTGCCCGGGTTTAGCCCCAAAAATAAGCACAAAATAAGCACGCCCAAGCCCCCAGCATAGCCCACTCCCAAGCCCCCTAGCCTTGCCCCTAAAAAAAGCGAAAAAAGTAACACGATAATTTGAAAAAAGGCATCCACCATTAACCCTTTTAAATTTATTTTAACAACGATTCACTATACTATAAAATCTTTTAAATTTCAAAAGGTAGTCTATAATGAGAATGTTTTTGAAATTCTTGATTCTCTTATTTTGTTTGAAAGGGCAAGTTATGGCTCAAAATTTACCTACCATTGCTTTACTAGCGACAGGAGGGACGATTGCCGGGAGCGGCGCGAGTGCGAGTTCAGGTAGCTATAAAAGTGGTGAGTTAGGCGTCAAAGAGCTTTTGAAGGCTATCCCTAATCACCTTATTAAGATCGCTCGCATTCAAGGGGAGCAAGTTTCTAACATCGGCTCACAAGACATGAATGAAGAGGTATGGTTCAAGCTCGCCCAACGCGCCCAAGAGTTGCTAGACGATAGCCGTATCCAAGGCGTGGTCATCACGCATGGTACGGACACTTTAGAAGAGAGCGCGTATTTTTTAAATTTGGTTTTACGCTCCACAAAACCGGTCGTGTTAGTGGGAGCGATGCGTAACGCTTCTTCTTTGAGCGCGGATGGTGCTTTGAATTTGTATAACGCTATGAGTGTAGCGGTTAATGAAAAAAGCGCGAATAAGGGCGTGTTGGTGGTGATGGACGATAGTATTTTTAGCGCTAGAGAAGCGATTAAAACGCACACCACCCACACTTCCACCTTTAAAGCCTTAAACAGCGGCGCAATAGGGAGCGTGTATTATGGTAAAGTGCGTTATTACATGCAACCTTTAAGAAAGCACACGACAGAGAGCGAATTTTCTATTTTAGAGCTAAAAACCCCCTTGCCTAAAGTGGATATTATTTACACGCATGCTGGCATGACCCCTGATTTATTCCAAGCGAGCTTGAAATCGCATGCAAAAGGCGTTGTGATAGCCGGGGTGGGTAATGGGAATGTGAGCGCTGGGTTGTTAAAAGCGATGCAAGAAGCGAGCCAAATGGGGGTGGTTATCGTTCGTTCTAGCAGGGTAGGCAGCGGTGAGATTACTTCAGGCGAGATTGATGACAAGGCTTATGGCTTTATCACAAGCGATAATTTAAACCCCCAAAAAGCTAGGGTGCTTTTACAACTCGCTTTAACCAAAACAAACAATAAAGAAAAAATCCAAGAAATGTTTGAAGAGTATTGAACGATTCTCTTAGATCACCCAATTATTAAAGATAATTGGGTGATTTGGTTTATTGTGTTTTTGACTTTATTTTCATCAAATATTGATAACTATCAAAATAGATTTGATGAAGCTCCCCCCTATTTTAAAAAAGAGAGCC
>NZ_JACTGH010000028.1:0-2272 GCF_014498195.1 Helicobacter pylori
TTTACAAAACAACTCGCTATGACTGCCTAAGCCATAAAAAAGCGTTGCTTTTCACTCTATAAGTGCCAAGAATTTTAAAAATTTGGCTAAACGCTAGGATTTCACAATCTCAGTAAAATTGCTAAAGTCCTCTACCTTAAACGCTCTAATATCCCTAACAGACTTTTTAAACCACTCAATTTGAGAGAGTTTATTGATTGCTTTATAGACTTGCGCTAGAGTGTTTTCTTTAGAATAATTAACATAAACGCTCCCTTGAGTGTTTTCAAACCCCAATAGCTCTAATTCTTGCCTTAAATCATCATAGGCTTTATTGTAGGGTTCTTCCGTATTCTTTTTTTAAAATCTCAATCTTTAAATCAAACGCTAAAGCATACATTTTCAAAACCTTTATTATTTTCTCTTTTTAACTCGTTTGTAAGAACATCTAAACTATCAATTTGAGTGAGATTAACCCCATTCACCACATCCCTCATGGCTTGTTGCGTTTGAATGTTTGGGATCTTGCGCCCCAAACAGCAATCTCTTTTATCATCAAAAGCTTGGCTGATTTTTTGCAAGAGTTCATTTAACGCGTCTATTTTATCCTTAAAGTTTTGATCCCTTTTTTCCAATTCTTTAGCCATTTTTTCTTTAAAAGAAACTCTATCATTTTGCATCTTTTTGATTTTTCGCTCTAATTGATGGATTAAATTAAAAAGCTGTTTTTCGCTGTATTTTGTGTAGTCTTTTTCTGCGGTGGTGTTTGGCATGCTTTATTCCTTTTTTAAAAATATCAGCTCATTATAGCGCAAGCGATAGAGCAAGATTAAAAAGCTAGAAATCAAAACTTAAAGATTGAAAAGCGGATTGGGAAGTTAATGAAAAGATTAAAGATTAAAAAATTAAAGATCAAAAGATTAAAAAGAAGCGGATTGAAAAATCAGTGAAAAGATTAAAAGATCTTTTAGTAAAAAATTTTAAAAAAGTTTAAAAGAATAAAAGTTCTGTGAGTGAAAAATAATCGTTTTAGATTTGATTTTATAATAAAAATCATTTTATTAAGTTTTGTTTTATTTTCTTAAAAAGATAGAAAGTATTTGAAACCATTCTCCCCCTTTTAACCCCACTAAACCCCCAAAAAGAAGCGCTTTTTAAAAACTATCGCTTAAAGTAGCGTCAAGTTTTCTACTAAATAATACCAAAAATACTAAAAAAGATTTTTTCATTTTTAAAATTATCGCTTGCTTTTGGCAAGCTCTTTTATCATTGGTTATAAAAAATACTAAAAAAGGATTTTTCATCAACCCCCCCCCAAAAATAAAAACTAAAGATTAAAAAGCGAAAGCAGTGGGGATCAGTAAAAAGAAAAAGATCAAACCCCCAAAAAAAGAAAGGCTTTTAAAAAAGAAATCCCTTAAAAAAGAAAGTTCAAAAAAAGAAATCCCTTAAAAAAGAAAGTTTAAAAAGAGAGTTTAAAAAGAGAGTTTAAAAAACAAAGGGGGTTTAAAGAAAAAGGGGGTTTAAAAAAGAAACCCCTTAAAAAAAGAAGCCCCCCTAAAACAAAGGGTTCAAAAAAAGGTTCAAAAATTCAAAACAAAGAGTTCAAAAAACAAAGAGTTCAAAAACAAAGAATTTAAAACAAATGGTTCAAAAAAAGAAGCCCCCTAAAACAAAGGGTTCAAAAAAAGAGGGTTCAAAAAAGAAACCCCTTAAAAAAGAGAGTTTAAAAAAACAAAAAAACAAACCCCCCAAAAAACAAAGGGTTCAAAACAAACCCCCCAAAAAAGAGGGTTTAAAAAGAGAGTTCCACAAAGAGCTAAACGTCAATAAGCGAAAACATAATTCAAATACACGCTATAAAGCCTTCTGTATTTGAGTTCAGCCCCCATAAAGGAATAGTAGTTCGTATTAATGGTAGGGATTTTAAGCCCTAGTTCAATGCCGTGTTGAGCGGCATGATCGCTGCCTTTTTTCTTAGATCTAGCGAGGTTCATTCTCACTCCCATGTTGAATAAGAATTGGAAATTCGCCACATTCATTTTAGCGTTATAGACGTTATTCATGGTGGCTAAATTCACGTATTCAGAGTTAAGCCATGAAGTCCCCGCTAACGCAATGCCTCCAAAAAGCCCCACAGAAAGCTTGTTGTTTTTGCCTAAAAAGTTGGTGGCTTTATCGTTGATGAAGTTATAGAGAGCGTCCGCTCCAAAACCATAAGTCCATACGTCAGAAGCCGAGTTGAAGAAGCTGGATTTAATAAACGCATGGTTGTAATCAAAGAAGCCGTAAT
>NZ_JACTGH010000029.1:0-2108 GCF_014498195.1 Helicobacter pylori
ATTTAAGCAAACCTTAAGCTTTCTATGACTATACTTTCATTTCCTTGTTTCAGCAAGGGCTTTTAAAAAGCCGCTTGATACCTTACAAGGATAGCTGATTAAAAGCAAACGATCTTTGAAAACTAAGCAAATTGATAGAAGTTCTTTTTAAAGGGATATTCTAAAATAAAATAAGTAATGACTGACTAAATAGAGTGAGGGTTTTTATAACTTTCATTCTTTTATAAGAAATTCTTATCCAACTAGTACCAATCAATTTCATTGATTATGATGATTATATCATTATGATTGATAACTGAATGGCATGAGAATATTTAAGGTTAGCGTTTGGCTAAACCTTTTTAAAAAGTTTCTTTCTGTTTTGTTGTTGTAATACTTAAGAACACAACCCGTTTTATTCAATAACCAAATAAAACGAGTTCTTGTGATACGCTAAAGCTGTTGTTAGGAATAACAACAGCCTATCAAAAAACAAAAGAGCTTTGGGACAAACACTTTTATGGAGAGTTTGATCCTGGCTCAGAGTGAACGCTGGCGGCGTGCCTAATACATGCAAGTCGAACGATGAAGCTTCTAGCTTGCTAGAATGCTGATTAGTGGCGCACGGGTGAGTAACGCATAGGTCATGTGCCTCTTAGTTTGGGATAGCCATTGGAAACGATGATTAATACCAGATACTCCCTACGGGGGAAAGATTTATCGCTAAGAGATCAGCCTATGTCCTATCAGCTTGTTGGTAAGGTAATGGCTTACCAAGGCTATGACGGGTATCCGGCCTGAGAGGGTGAACGGACACACTGGAACTGAGACACGGTCCAGACTCCTACGGGAGGCAGCAGTAGGGAATATTGCTCAATGGGGGAAACCCTGAAGCAGCAACGCCGCGTGGAGGATGAAGGTTTTAGGATTGTAAACTCCTTTTGTTAGAGAAGATAATGACGGTATCTAACGAATAAGCACCGGCTAACTCCGTGCCAGCAGCCGCGGTAATACGGAGGGTGCAAGCGTTACTCGGAATCACTGGGCGTAAAGAGCGCGTAGGCGGGATAGTCAGTCAGGTGTGAAATCCTATGGCTTAACCATAGAACTGCATTTGAAACTACTATTCTAGAGTGTGGGAGAGGTAGGTGGAATTCTTGGTGTAGGGGTAAAATCCGTAGAGATCAAGAGGAATACTCATTGCGAAGGCGACCTGCTGGAACATTACTGACGCTGATTGCGCGAAAGCGTGGGGAGCAAACAGGATTAGATACCCTGGTAGTCCACGCCCTAAACGATGGATGCTAGTTGTTGGAGGGCTTAGTCTCTCCAGTAATGCAGCTAACGCATTAAGCATCCCGCCTGGGGAGTACGGTCGCAAGATTAAAACTCAAAGGAATAGACGGGGACCCGCACAAGCGGTGGAGCATGTGGTTTAATTCGAAGATACACGAAGAACCTTACCTAGGCTTGACATTGAGAGAATCCGCTAGAAATAGTGGAGTGTCTAGCTTGCTAGACCTTGAAAACAGGTGCTGCACGGCTGTCGTCAGCTCGTGTCGTGAGATGTTGGGTTAAGTCCCGCAACGAGCGCAACCCCCTTTCTTAGTTGCTAACAGGTCATGCTGAGAACTCTAAGGATACTGCCTCCGTAAGGAGGAGGAAGGTGGGGACGACGTCAAGTCATCATGGCCCTTACGCCTAGGGCTACACACGTGCTACAATGGGGTGCACAAAGAGAAGCAATACTGCGAAGTGGAGCCAATCTTCAAAACGCCTCTCAGTTCGGATTGTAGGCTGCAACTCGCCTGCATGAAGCTGGAATCGCTAGTAATCGCAAATCAGCCATGTTGCGGTGAATACGTTCCCGGGTCTTGTACTCACCGCCCGTCACACCATGGGAGTTGTGTTTGCCTTAAGTCAGGATGCTAAATTGGCTACTGCCCACGGCACACACAGCGACTGGGGTGAAGTCGTAACAAGGTAACCGTAGGTGAACCTGCGGTTGGATCACCTCCTTTCTAGAGAAAAGCTTTTAACATTCGCTTGTTAAAAGCCAAAGAGTATTACCTGACAAAAGAGCTTCTTGTTGCTTAGTTTTGAAGGATTGAGCTTATTCTTTCTTATTT
>NZ_JACTGH010000003.1:0-136845 GCF_014498195.1 Helicobacter pylori
GGTTAAAAGCTTGCTCAAGTTTTCATAATTATCTGAAAGCTGTTGGATGCCTTTGGTGTTGGTTACCATTTGAGCGGCCTCACCGATTTGATAGCCTACGCTTGTGTAAAAGCCGTCGTCTTCAGCGTGGAGCAAAAACGAGAGAGAGAGAGAGTAAAAGGGTTTTTTTCATGTTTTCTCCTTTTTTGAAATGAGTATTTTGATGCATTATAGCATGAAAGCGTTTTTTTTTTTTTTTGTAATTTTGAAAAAATTGTGTCATTTTTTTTACTTTTTGATGTTTTTTGTGGTGCTTTTTGTTTGGTGTTAGCCCATAAAAAGGCTTTTAGCATTTTTTAAGGTTAAATAGTAAAGAGCTTGATTTTGCCATAACCTCTTTAAAAAGCGGTCTTTTGGGGCGTTTGCCCCTTATGGGTGAGAAAGCTTATTTTTTGTGGGGGAAATTGTGTGGGTTGCCTTTATCCCCAACATAAGCGATTTTATCGCCTAAAATGTCATAAGCCTGGCCAAAGCCTTTCACAAAACGCCCTTCTTTGAAATCCAATGCGATCAAATGGAAATCTTGCATGGCACGAATGGTTTTAATGCCCCCAGCACCGCCGGTTTTTTCAATGAAAGAATCAAACGCTTTGTCAAACTCCGCCCCTCTTTCAATAAATCTTGCGTTGGTTTTATAACGCAAGCGTTTCCTCAAAATAGCTGATTTAGCCTTGCTCTCATCTTCTAAAAACATCACTTCCACATTGTGGGGGTTGTTTTTAAGGCCCGCAAAATGCTCAGCCACTTCGCTCACATAAATGTAGTATTGTTTGCCATCGGTCATTAAAGGCGCATAAGAGCATACCACATGCCCATTAGGGTGTAAGGTCGCTAAACAAACAGAATCAAAGCTTCCTTTAAAGGCTTTAACTTCTTCTTCCACGCCTTTTAAGTCATGGGTTTTTTCCACGCTTTGGCACAATTCAATGATAGCGTTTTTGTAGTCTTTGGGGTCTTTAACTTCGTGGTTAAATTCAATCCTTAAGGTTTGGTTGTTGTTATAACCAATCACAATGCCTTGTGGATCCACGCTTTTAAAGGCGACATTTTCAGCGTGATGAACTTGCCCAAATTTTTTCAACAAACCTTTCATGTCTTCTACATGGTGAGCGTTCATGTGTTCTACAATACGATTAAGCAAAATATTCTCCTTAGTTTCAAAAATAAGGGGAATGTTATAACAAAAAATTAAATATTAGCTTAATCTTTAGCGGAAATTTTGGTTTTGATTTCTATGCCTAAAAGTTTGAAAGCGTTAGTCAAACTCAAACTCACCATTAAACAAATTTTTAAAAGCTCCTTAGCTTTAGGGGTGTCTAAGATTTTGCCAGCGTTATAGAAGCGGTGGAATTCTGAGGCGAGGGTTTTTGCGTATTCGCACATTTTTTGCAAGCCGTATTCTTCAAAAGAGGATTCAACCGCTTTAGGCAAGCTTAAAGCGCTAAAAAGCAAGTATTTTTCTTCAGCGTTTAAATTTTTTAAAGGGGTTTTCAAGATTTCTTCTTTAGAAAAAGGCGATTTTTCTAGCATGGTGTGGATGCGCGAATTAGCGTAATGGATATAGTAAATAGGGTTTGAGCTGTCTTGCTTTTTTAAAGTATTGACATCAAATTCTAAATGGGTATCAAGCCGTTTGCTCAAAAAAATAAACCTCAAAGCGTCTTTACCCACATCATCAATCACATCTTTAATCAAAATAAAATTACCCGCTCTTTTACTCATCTTGTAAGGCTCGTTATCTTTGAGCAAGCGCACCATTTGAGCGAGTAAGACTTCAAGCTTACTAGAATCATAGCCCAAAAACTCAAGGCTGGCTTTCACTCTAGCGATATAGCCGTGGTGGTCTGCCCCCCAAATGTTGATATATTTGGTGTAATTTTGTTGGAATTTTTCATCATGATAGACAATATCGCCGGCTAAATAAGTGCAACTTTTATCTTCTTTAATGAGCACCCGATCGCTTTCATCTTGGTAGAGTGAAGATTTGAGCCAGATTTTAGAATCCTTTTCATAAAGGGCGTTCGCTTTTTCTAATCGTTCAAACACCGCATCTTTATGTTTAAAAATTTCTTTTTCGCTCGCATAGGAATCAAAATGAATGCCTAAAGCGTCTAAATTATCTTTAATTTCTAAAAGCATTAGATCCTTAGCATAGCCGCTTAAAACTTCAATAATCGTCTCTTTATTTTCTTTAAAAAGGCTTGGCTCTAAATCGTTGTTCGCCTTTTTGGCGATTTCAATGATGTATTCGCCTTTGTAAAAGACTTCCGGGTAAGTTACGCTTTCTTTTAAAACATGCTCTCTGTAAGCGAGCCATACCGAAAGCCCTAACAAGCGGATTTGAGAACCCATGTCATTGACATAATATTCGCACAAAACTTCATGCCCTAAAAAGCGAGCGATTTTAGCCAAACTATCGCCAAAAACCGCCCCTCTAGCATGCCCTATGTGTAAAGGCCCTGTGGGGTTAGCACTCACAAATTCTAAAAAGATTTTTTGAGAATGTTTGCTTTTAACTTGAGAGCCAAATCGTTCTTTTAATTCTAAAGCCTTTTGGGTGAAACACTCTAAAAAATCTAAAGAAAGCGTGAAATTGATATAGCCCTTACAAGCCACTACGCTGTCAAAAAACCCTTGAGTTTTTTTGTGCGTGCTGATTTTAAGGGCTAACTCTTCAGCGATAACTAAGGGCGATTTTTTAAAAACTTTGGCGAGATTGAAAGCAATGGGCGTAGCGTAATGCCCATGCTCTCTGTCTTTAGGGTATTCAATAATGACTTCTTCTTCTAAAATCTCTTCTAAAACGCCCTTAATGAGAGTGTGCATGCTTAACTTTCTTGTTTGCTTTTAATCTCGCTACTCTCATGCACTTTGACTTGCGTTGCTTGAGCGTCTAGGGTTTTTGGCTCGTTTTTAGCCTCTTCTTCATCGTCTTTCACGGCCTTTTTGAAATTCTTAATCCCACTGCCTAAACCCTTAGCCAACTCTGGGATCTTTTTAGCCCCAAACAACAACACAATCACTAATAAAACGATGACCCAATGCCATATGCTTGTGAATCCGCCCATTTTTTACTCCTTAATCTATTGGTTGGTTTTTATTTGAATTATAGCTTTTTTAAAAAATAATTGATAGGTTTTATAGGGTTTCGTTTTTCCAAGCCTTACAGATTTTTTCAAAATTAAACGCTTTTAAGCGATGGACTAAAGTTTTTGCGATGCTTAAGATGATTTCTTTGGATTTTTCTAAATCTTCATTGATGATGAGGTAATCAAAGCTTTCCAAGCACTGCATTTCTTTATAAGCGTTGATCAAGCGTTTTTCTATCGTCTCTTTAGAATCCGTCCCCCTTAAAAGCAAGCGCTCTTTTAAAATCTCTTGGTTTTTGGTGCTAATAAACACTGAGCATGCGTTAGGGTAATGCTTCTTAAGGATCTCATGCCCTTGCACATCAATATCAAAAATGACGATTTTGCCCTCTTTTAAGGCTTTTTCTACAGGGATTTTAGAAGTGCCATAGTAGTGGTTATGCACGATCGCCCATTCTAAAAACTGCCCTTTTTCTATGCCTTGTTTGAATTCTTCTTCGCTGACAAAATTGTAATGCAAGCCATCAACTTCGCCCTCTCTGGGCTTTCTCGTGGTGGTGGAAAGGGAAAAATGGGTTTTTGGGATTTTTTCTTGCAAATACTTTGTAAGGGTGCTTTTACCCGCTCCGCTAGGGCCTGAAAGGATGAGTAAATTAAAATCGTTATGCATTAGGTTTTTTATCCTCTAAAGTGATTTTAATGCTTAAGGTTTTGTTTTCTAAAAGGCTTTTTAAGGACTCTTGATTGAGACTTTTTAATAAATCCTGTAAGTTTAAGCGCAATTCTAGGGGGCTGGAAGTTTTATCGCTTTCTTCTTTTTCTTGCGGGGTTTCTGTGGCATTCTCATTCTTGGAGGTTTCTGTAACACTCTCTTTAGGGGTTTCTGTGTCGTTCTCATTATTAGGAGTTTTTGCAACGGCTTCATTCAAAAAGGGCAATTCTTCCCCCATCGCTTTAGCCATCACCGGCTCAGGAATGTCTTCAATGCTTTCGTAATGGTCTTCTTGGGGTTTTTCATCTTGGGTTTGTGGCATTTCTTTTTCTTGGGTTTCTTGGGTTTCTTCTTGTGGGGTTTCTTTTTCTTGCACTTGGGGGATTTCTAATTCTTGCGGTGTTCCTGTATCTTCTTGTTTTTCTTTTTCTTGGGGCGTTTCTGCGTTTTCTTGTTTTTCTAATTCTTGTGCTTGGGTTTCTTGGAGAGCTTCTGCACTTTCTTGCGTTTTTTCTTTAGGAATTTCTAATTCTTGCACTTGGGTTTTTTCGGTAACAACTTCTTGGATTTCTTTATCTTGTGGAATTTCTGCGCTTTCTTGCGTTTTTTCTTTATTCTCTTGGCCGTTAGAGTTTTCTTGGATTTCTTTGACTAATTCTTGCATGGCTTCTAATTCTTGCGCACTTGGGGAATCTTGCGTTTCTTCTTGTTTTTCCTCCTTATTTTCTTGCGTTTCTTCTTTGATTGGCTCTTGTTCTTTGACTTGCTCTTCTTGCGTTTCTTCTTTAACTTCTTCTTGCATTTCCAACTCTTTAGAAACTTCTTTATCTTTGAGAGTTTCACCCTCTTGCGTTTCACCATCTTTAGGCTTTTCTTCTTGGGGCGTTTCTTTAACCTCTTCTTTTTCTTCTTGCGCATCTAAAGTGGGGAGTAGTTGCTCTTCATTGTTAGGCTCTTCTTTGGCTAGGGCCTCTAAATCGCCTAAATTTTCTAACTCGTCCCAATTGGTTTCTAAAACTTCTTGAGTTGGATCTAAATTCTGGCTAGGCTCTAGCTCGCTTGCGTTAGAACCAAGCTTTTTTTGAAGGACTTTCAACATTTCAGTGGGTAAAAAAGGTTTTTTGATTTTCATCTCAAAGCCCTCTAAAAAGGGCTGCGCTTCATTGCCCTTTTTATACATGCACACGCTGTTTTTATTTTGAGAGATGGTTTCTTTTAATTCTAGCCAATCCACTTGGTCTAGTTTTTCCAAACATTCATCATCGGCTATCAAAATCCATTCTGGATCTTCTTTAAGGCGTGTGGATAATTCTTGATAGTGGTTAAAATTTTCCATAGGCAATTCCAATTTCTTAGAGACACTCTCAAGCAGCTTTGTGATCATGGGGTTTTGGTTGAATAGAATCATTTTCATTTTAGGGACTCCTTATTTGATAAGAAACGCTTCTTTAAGCCTATCCATTTTATCGCTTTTTTTAAATCTTTTATTATAATCAAAAATCCACTTGGTTGGTTGTTTTTATCATAGAGTGTAGTTTAAAATAAGGATCATTTGATGTTAAACAAATTGAAAAAGATCGTTGGCGTGGGTGTGTTAGTGGGCTGTTTAGGGGTTTTGCAAGCTAAAAACAGCTTATTTGTCTTACCTTATGAGCAAAGAGACGCTCTCAATTCTTTAGTTTCTGGCATCAGTAACGCCAGAGAGAGCGTGAAAATCGCTATCTATAGTTTCACGCACAGAGATATTGCAAGAGCCATTAAAAGCGTAGCGAGTAGGGGGATTAAGGTGCAAATCATTTATGATTATGAAAGCAATCACAATAACAAGCAATCCACTATCGGCTATCTGGACAAATACCCTAACACGAAAGTGTGCTTATTGAAAGGGCTTAAGGCTAAAAACGGGAATTATTACGGCATCATGCACCAAAAAGTAGCGATCATTGATGATAAGATCGTGTTTTTAGGCTCAGCGAATTGGAGCAAAAACGCTTTTGAAAACAATTACGAAGTGCTTTTAAAAACCGATGACACAGAGACGATCCTCAAAGCCAAGAGTTACTATCAAAAGATGTTAGGGAGTTGCGTTGGGTTTTAAAAGCCCTTTAGAAGTGGTAATTATACCCCACATAAAAGGCAAAGACCCTACGCATTTGAACCTTGAGCGCATCAGTGGTGTAGTATTTGTTATTAATGGTGGGGAATTTAAAACCGATTTCAAATTCATGTTCATCTACAAATAAAGCCTTGAGGCCAAAGTTAAAGAGGAATTGAAAAGAGGTGTTATCAACCGCCTTGCTGTTAGTGATGCCTAATAATTCCTGCCCTTTACTGCCAATATACCAGCTATTCCCCGCAATCGCAATCCCCCCAAAAACGCCAATATCAACGCTAATGTCATCTTGATAGAAACTCCCTTGGAAGAAATTCCATATCGCATCCACGCCCACGCCATAAGTGATCATGTTATTGCCGCCATAATAGCCTTTAGGGTATCTCATGCCATAGCCTTGCCAGTCTAAAAAAGCGAAATAGCGCAAGCCCAAGATTTTATCCGGATGGAAAAAGTGGTTATAGCCCATGACTAATCCAATCCCATTAGATCCCATGTTGGTGAGTTTTCTAACGCTATTAACGCTAGTTATGATATTGGTGTAACCGGTTTGATAGTTAGTAACTTCTCTAACTTCATGGATATTAGTCATTAAATTGATAGAACCTGTTTGGTAATTGACTCCCATATACAAATTTTTTGTCCAAGAAGGTGCTGCACTTTCTTCTTTAGCTACTAAGGCGTGTGTTAGCAAGCTTGCACCAACTAACATTTTTAACAAGGTTCTCAATTTCATCTCCTGCAAGTTAAGTTTCATTATAAAGATCTAAATTTTACAACAACTTACTCAAAATTAAGCATTTATTCTTTATAAGAGAGTATAATTTAGGGCTTAAAATAACTCAAAAGTAAGGCTAGTGGATGAAAAAAGCGCTTTATTTAGGGGCTGTTGCGTTTAGCGTTATATTTAGCATGGCATCAGCCAATGAGCCAAAAATTGATTTTAACCCTCCCAATTATGTAGAAGAAACCCCCTCTAAAGAATTTATCCCTGAATTGAACAAGTTGGGGAGTTTGTTTGGGCAGGGTGAGCGCCCTTTATTTGCAGACAGGAGGGCGATGAAGCCTAACGATTTGATCACAATCGTTGTCTCTGAAAAAGCGAGCGCGAATTATTCCAGCTCTAAAGATTATAAAAGCGCTTCAGGGGGTAATTCCACGCCCCCAAGACTCACTTATAACGGGCTAGATGAAAGAAAGAAAAAAGAAGCGGAGTATTTAGACGATAAAAATAATTACAATTTCACCAAATCCAGCAATAACACGAATTTTAAAGGCGGTGGCTCGCAAAAAAAGAGCGAAGATTTAGAGATCGTGTTGAGCGCTCGCATCATTAAAGTGCTAGAAAACGGGAATTATTTCATCTATGGGAATAAAGAAGTGCTAGTGGATGGGGAAAAGCAAATCCTTAAGGTGAGTGGGGTGATCCGCCCTTATGATATTGAAAGGAATAACACCATCCAATCCAAGTTTTTGGCCGACGCTAAGATTGAATACACGAATTTAGGGCATTTGAGCGATTCCAATAAGAAGAAATTCGCTGCTGATGCGATGGAAACCCAAATGCCTTATTAATAAAGAGCAAAGCCTAGCATGAGAGCGATCGCTATTGTTTTAGCCAGAAGTTCTAGTAAAAGGATTAAGAATAAAAATATTATTGATTTTTTCAATAAACCCATGCTCGCTTACCCTATTGAAGCGGCACTAAATTCCAAGCTCTTTGAAAAGGTGTTTATCTCTAGCGATAGCATGGAGTATGTGAATTTAGCTAAAAATTATGGGGCGAGTTTTTTGAATTTACGCCCTAAAGTTTTAGCAGATGATAAAGCCACGACTTTAGAGGTGATGGCCTATCACATGAAAGAATTAGAATTAAAAGATGAAGATATAGCGTGTTGTTTGTATGGCACTTCAGCGCTTTTACAAGAAAAGCATTTGAAAAACGCTTGTAAAACTTTAAAACAAAATCAAAATACGGATTATGTTTTCACATGCGCTCCCTTTAGCGCTTCGCCCTATCGTTCTTTTAGCCTTGAAAACGGCGTTCAAATGGCTTTTAAAGAGCATTCAAACACGCGCACGCAAGATTTAAAAACGCTCTATCATGACGCAGGGTTGCTTTATATGGGGAAGGCTCAAGCCTTCAAAGAAATGCGGCCTATTTTTAGCCCAAATTCTATCGCTTTAGAATTATCGCCCCTAGAAGTTCAAGACATTGACACTTTAGAAGATTTAGAATTAGCCAAGCTCAAATACAGCCGTTTGAAAAACGCATGCCAGTAAAAATTTTGTGCGATTGTTTTTTAACAAGCGGTTTAGGGCATGTGAGGCGTTGTGAAAAAATCCTTTCTTTTATAGAAAAATTAGGGGTTGAAGCGAGCCTTTATTTACACAAGCAAAATAATATAAGCGCTTTTTTAGAGGGTGTTGGCAATGATGATTTTTTGATTACAGACAGCTATTGTTTAAATTCAAAGGATTTTTATCTTTTAAAAGAAAAAGCCAAAAGCCTTATGGTCATAGAAGATAAAGAGCATGCTAAGGGGTTTTA
The DNA here is from genome assembly GCF_014498195.1 of Helicobacter pylori. Taxonomy (GTDB): domain Bacteria; phylum Campylobacterota; class Campylobacteria; order Campylobacterales; family Helicobacteraceae; genus Helicobacter; species Helicobacter pylori_DO. Next base: position 8,505 of record NZ_JACTGH010000003.1, read on the forward strand.
CCCTAAAAACACTAAGATCATGAATTTCACGCTGAACGCTTTAAAACACTACCATCATTTATCAAAAGATTATCAGTATTATTTGGGGGCGGAATTTTACCCTGTTGATGCTCGTTTTGTTTATGAGCGTCCTATCAATACAGAAAATAAAGAAGTGCTGATCACTCTAGGGGGGAGCGAGCAAAAAACGCTTAAAGAGATAGTCAAAATTTTAGAAAATAAGGGCATGCATTTGCATATCATTTCACCCCATATCCCTAAAAATCCTCCCAAAAACACGCATTATTACAGCCCTTTAAACCCCTTAGAATTCAGTTCTTTGATGAAATTTTGCGCTTGCGCTATTAGTGCTTCTGGTCAAACCCTCTATGAATTGGCTCTTTCTCAAACGCCCTCTCTTATCCTTCCCATTGCTTCTAATCAAATCATTCAAAGCCAAGAATTTGAAAATTCAGGCATCTTCAAACAAACGAGTTTAAAAACTTTAGCTAGAGATTTTGAAAAATTACAAATTCAAAAAAATCAAGCCTGGGCAAAAAACCTGGTCTTTGGGAGTGAACTAGAGGGCGCATTAAGGGAGTTTTTAGAAATTTGAAAAAAAATTATTCTTATGGAAATATCCAAGCGATTGATTTTGTGCATTTAAACGATGGAGAAAAGTTGCTGGTTTTAGAATTTCGTAACCACCCAAACACTGCCTTATGGATGTATAGCGCTAATATTTCTTTAAAAACGCATTTGCAATTCATAGAAGATCTCAAAAATTCGCCTAGCCACCGCTATTTTTTGTTTAAAGAAGAGGGCGTTTATTTAGGGGTTGGCTCTATCACTAAAATCAATTTTTTTCATAAGCATGGGTATTTGGGGATTTATAAGAACCCTTTTTTGAAAAATAAGGGAGAAACGATTTTAAAAGCTTTAGAATGCATCGCTTTTGAAGAGTTCCAATTACATTCTTTGCACTTAGAAGTGATGGAAAACAATTTCAAAGCGATCGCTTTTTATGAAAAAAACCATTATGAGTTAGAGGGGCGTTTGAAAGGCTTTATCTCTAAAGATAAGGAGTTTATAGATATTCTTTTGTATTACAAGGATAAGAAAAAATATAATGGTCAATCTTTTCTAAAACTTTAGGGCAAATTTCTAGTTTTAAATTTAATACGCTTAAAGGCAATTTGCAATCTTGTAATTTGACGAGATCTTTTGAAGTAACCAATAAGGAAGTGGCGTTGTTTTGATAAAACTCTTTTTCTAAAAGCTCCAAATCAAAAGGGGCATGGTCTCTAAAATACAATTTTTTAACCACTTCTTTGGGTAAAAACGCATCAAGCCTGCTGGGATTAGCGATAGCCGTTACTAAAAGCATGCGTTTGGTGGGGTGGGCGATAGAGGTGATTCTTTTATAATCCTTATCTTCTGTAACGACTAAATGGGCTTCTTTATAGCTTTCAATACTTTCTCTATACAACCCGCTAGGCAAACAAAAGGGGTAGCAGGGGGGGACTTTAGGCTTTAAAAGTAAATTGAATTGGTTGAAATTAAACCTAAAACCATCGTCTAAAAACACGATTTTTGCCCCTAATTCAAGGGCTTTTAAAACGCCTAGCTCCCTTTTTTCGCTCACAATCACGCTCGCTTGTTTTAGATTTAAGGCTAAAAGATAGGCTTCATCGCCCGCTGTTTGTTGAGGAACTAAAATGTTTCCTTTAACGCTCACCACCACTAAGCCTTTAGAATCCCGTTGATACCCCCTAGAGACAATAGCCACTTCTTGGTATCTTGGAGCGATCTCTAAAATAAAGGGCGTTTTACCGCTTCCCCCAGCGATCAAATTACCGATGCTGATAAGGGGGATTTTAAAATCATGCTTTTTAGCGGTTTTTCGTTTAATTGTGGCAATGCATTGATAAATTAAAGAAAAAGGATAGAGCGCGAAAATCAACCCCTTTTGCAAAAGAGTGGGGTCATAAAAATAGCGTTCTAAAAAGGGTTTATCGCTTTTCATTCAGGGTCAAATCGTTTGGCGATAGTGGGTAATTCCAATTTAAAAGCGTTTTTTTGGATACGGCTTATGATGTTTTTCACTAAAATTTCATCATAGCCTAATTGAGTGAGCGTTTCTGCATCAATGGGCTTGTTTTTGAACAACGCTTCAATATCCTTCAATAAAGGGTCAATCATGCTATAAGGATAGCCTAAATCTTGTTCATCGCTTTGCCCCACAAATAAATCCGCGCTAGGGGGCTTGTTTAAAATCTTTTTAGGGATATTTAAACGGCGAGCGAGTTCATAAACTTCGGTTTTAAATAATTCCCCAATCGGGTTAATCGCGCATGCCAAATCCCCAAATAAAGTGCCATAGCCTAACATTCTTTCGCTTTTATTGCTCGTGCCAATGACTAAAGAATCGCTTTTTAAAGAATAGTCGTATAAAAAAGCCATGCGTAACCTTGCGCAAAAATTCCCCTTTCTAGTAAGGCTTGCGTCTTTAAAATGAGAGCCAAAGATTTTATCATAGGGGGCGATAGAATATTCTGTATAAGGGATAGAAAATTTTTCGCACAAATCTAGGGCGTCTGTTTTACTTTCTGGCATAGAGACTGAAGAGGGCATTAAAAGGGCATGGGCGTTTTCTTTAAAAACCTTTTGGCACAGCACCCCAACGACCGCGCTATCTAGCCCCCCACTCAGCCCGTAAACGACTTTTTTAAAGCCACGTTTTTGCACTTCTTTTTCTAAAAAATCGCATAAATAGACGATGAGTTTTTGGTAATCTTTTTGCATGCCTTAAATTATAATAGAAAAAACGCATCGTTTAAGTGAAAAATTAGCTTTTCTTGCTATAATTATCGTTTCACTTCTTTAAAAGTGCTCGTAGCTCAGCTGAATAGAGCAACAGGTTGCGGTCCTGTAGGTCGGGGGTTTGAATCCCTCCGAGCACACCATTTTTTAATATTCTGCATGTTTTTAAACATTATCGCTCCCATTATGGTAAAATAAATACTTGCTTAAACACGCTAGGAGATTTGATTTTGGCATTACCCGTTTATTATGATAAAGACATTGATTTAGGCGTTATCCAATCCTTACAAGTGGGTGTTATTGGCTATGGTGCGCAAGGAGAAGCCCAAGCGCTCAATTTGAGGGACTCTAAAGTAAAGGCGCGTATTGGCTTGTATCAAGGGAGTTTGAGCGCTTTAAAAGCAAAAAAAGAGGGTTTTGAAGTGCTGGGAGTCAAGGAGTTAGTCCAACAATCTGATGTGATCATGGTGCTACTCCCAGATGAATTGCATAAGGAAGTGTTAGAAAAAGAAGTGATCCCTTTTTTAAAAGAAGGCCAAATTATAGGCTTTGCTCATGGTTTTAGTGTGCATTTCAATCAGGTTGTTCTTCCAAAAGGCGTGGGCGCGATTTTAGTTGCGCCAAAAGGGCCTGGGAGCGCTTTAAGAGAAGAATACCTTAAAAATAGGGGCTTATACCATTTGATCGCCATAGAGCAAGAAAGTTCAAAAAATAACGCTAAAGCGGTGGCTTTAAGCTACGCTAAAGCGATGGGTGGGGGGAGAATGGGGGTTTTAGAAACGAGCTTTAAAGAAGAATGCGAGAGCGATTTATTCGGCGAGCAAGCGGTTTTGTGTGGGGGGTTAGAAGCGATTGTAAGAATGGGGTTTGAAACTTTACTCAAGGCAGGATACCCTGAAGAATTAGCCTATTTTGAATGCGTGCATGAAGTGAAATTGGTGGCGGATTTATTGCATTATAAGGGGGTAGAGGGCTTAAGGAAGCACATTTCTAACACCGCTGAATTTGGGGCGATTAAAAATAGAGAGCCTATGGGAAAGCTGTTAGAAAAACGCATGCAAAAAATCTTAAAAAAGATTCAAAACGGCGCATTCGCTAAAGATTTTTTACTAGAAAAGAGCTTGAATTACCCCAGGTTAAACACAGAGAGAAAAGCCCTTAAAGAGACTAAAATAGAACAAATTGGGGAAATTTTACGCGCCCCATTCAATCATAAAAAATAAATCATTAAATTAAAAGGAATTATATGGCAATAGTAGTTACTATCACTTCAGGTAAGGGGGGCGTGGGTAAAAGCACCACCACGGCTAATTTAGCGATTGGCTTGGCTGAGAGCGGTAAAAAAGTCGTAGCGGTTGATTTTGACATAGGCCTTAGGAACTTGGACATGATTTTAGGCTTAGAAAATCGCATTGTTTATGATGTGGTGGATGTGATGGAAAAAAATTGCAACCTTTCGCAGGCTTTGATCACGGATAAAAAGACTAAAAACCTTTCTTTTTTAGCGGCCTCACAAAGCAAGGATAAAAATGTTTTAGATAAGGAAAAAGTAGCGATTTTAATCAACGCTTTAAGGACGGATTTTGACTATATTTTGATTGACTCACCGGCTGGGATTGAAAGCGGCTTTGAGCATGCGATTTTGCATGCGGACATGGCGTTAGTGGTGGTAACGCCGGAAGTGAGTTCCTTAAGGGATAGCGACAGAGTGGTTGGCATTATTGACGCGAAGTCTAACCGGGCTAAAAGGGGCGAAGAAGTGCATAAGCATTTGATAATCAATCGCTTAAAACCTGAATTAGTGGCAAATGGAGAGATGATTCCCATAGAAGAAGTGCTTAAGATTTTGTGCTTGCCTTTAATTGGGATCATTCCAGAAGATCACCATATTATTTCAGCGACCAACAAGGGCGAGCCGGTGATTCGCACGGACTGCGAGAGCGCGAAGGCTTACCAACGCATCACCAGACGGATTTTAGGCGAAGAAGTGGAATACGTGGAATTTAAGGCTAAAAGAGGCTTTTTTAGCGCGTTAAAAGGGATATTTTCATGAGTTTGTTTGATTTTTTTAAAAACAAAGGGAGCGCGGCTACCGCAACAGACCGATTGAAATTGATTTTAGCTAAAGAGCGCACCTTAAATTTACCTTATATGGAAGAAATGCGTAAAGAAATCATTGCCGTCATTCAAAAATACACTAAATCTTCAGACATCCATTTCAAAACCCTTGATAGCAACCAGAGCGTGGAAACGATTGAAGTGGAAATTATATTGCCTAAATAGTTTAAAATGAAAAGTAATTTCCAATACAGCGTGCTAGAGAACATCCCTAAAGCCTTTGACATTCTCAAAGACCCTCCTAAAAAGCTCTATTGTGTGGGCGATACCAAGCTTTTGAGAGCACCTTTAAAAGTGGCTATCATCGGCACAAGAAGACCCACCCCTTATAGCAAGCAACACACGATCACTCTAGCCAGAGAGCTTGCTAAAAATGGTGCGGTTATTGTGAGCGGGGGAGCGTTAGGCGTGGATATTATCGCTCAAGAAAACGCCTTACCAAAAACCATCATGCTTTCGCCTTGCAGTTTGGATTTTATCTATCCTACGAATAACCATAAAGTGATTCAAGAAATCGCGCAAAACGGCTTGATTTTAAGCGAATATGAAAAAGACTTCATGCCCATTAAAGGCTCTTTTTTAGCCAGAAACCGCCTAGTGATCGCTTTAAGCGATGCGGTGATTATCCCCCAAGCGGATTTAAAAAGCGGCTCTATGAGCAGCGCGAGATTAGCCCAGAAATACCAAAAACCCTTATTTGTTTTACCCCAACGCTTGAACGAAAGCGATGGAACTAATGAGCTTTTAGAAAAAGGGCAGGCTCAAGGGATATTTAATATTCAAAATTTTATAAACACCCTTTTAAAAGACTACCATTTAAAAGAAATGCCTGAAATGAAAGATGAATTTTTAGAATATTGTGCGAAAAACCCTAGCTATGAAGAAGCGTATCTCAAATTTGGGGATAAGCTTTTAGAATACGAGCTGTTAGGTAAGATTAAGCGCATCAATCATCTCGTGGTGTTAGCATGATTTTGGCATGCGATGTGGGGTTAAAACGCATTGGCATCGCTGCGCTTTTAAACGGCGTTATTTTGCCTTTAGAAGCGATTTTACGCCACAACAGGAATCAGGCCTCTAGGGATTTGAGCGATTTATTGAGGGAAAAGAACATTCAAGTGCTAGTGGTGGGCAAGCCTAATGAAAGCTATGCGGACACCCACGCCCGCATTGAGCATTTTATCAAGCTTGTAGATTTTAAGGGCGAAATCGTTTTTATTAACGAAGATAATTCCAGCGTAGAAGCTTATGACAATTTGGAGCATTTGGGTAGGAAAAATAAGCGGCTCGCTATCAAAGACGGCCGGCTAGACTCTTTGAGCGCTTGCAGGATCTTAGAGCGCTATTGCCAGCAGGTTTTAAAAAATCATTAGATCTGATTGTAATTTGATTATAATAAAGTCTAAATTTTTTAATAAAAAGGAGAGCATCATGTTAGGGAATTTCAAAAAAGCGATTTTTAGGGCTTTATGCTTGTGTTGTGTGTTGATTGGGGGGGGTTAATGGCAGAGCCAACCCCTGAAGAGCTTTTTGATCAGGGCAAAGAGATTCTTGATTTTGCCGTGAGTGGTGGGGGTGGCACATTTAGAGGAGATAGTCTTGAGGCTAAGAAATATTATATTCAAGCTAAGGAATATTTTGAAAAAGCGTGTGAATTAAACTATGCTAAGGGTGTGTTAGTCTAGGGGGTCTATATGAGGGTGAAAATCTAGTAATAGGAGAGAATCCTAGGTTAAAAGAGCGTTTGAAAAAAGCCATTCAATACTACTCTAAAGCGTGTGATTTAAACGATGAGTTTGGGTGTTCCACACTAGGAGCTATGCAATATATTGGAAAGGGTGTAGTCAAAAATGAAAAACAAGCGATGGAAAAATTTGAAAAAGCTTGCAAACTAGGAAAGCAAGAAGCATGCGAGATGGTTACTTATAAAGGGCTTTGCGAATTAGGACATAAAGAAGCATGCGAGATATTTAGCCTTGAAGTGCTTTGCGAATCATCAGATCAAAAGGCATGCGATATGTCCTATGACAAGCAAAAAGCCTTAGGTTTTTAAGGGGGTTAAGAACATCGCCAAAATGCCCCCTATTCTTTTAAGAAAATATTTTTACTAGAGAGTTTTAATCTTTTTTTGGTATTCTTTTAGAGATCATTAGTTTTAAAAACTCTTTAAAAACGGATAATAATGAAAATCATGCATCAAGTTAGGGATTTTTTAGATTCTTGCAAACAAACGATCCAAAAAAATTCTAGTGAAGTCTTTCAAAAAACCAAACGAGCGCTTTTTAAAGAAGAATCTCAAAAAATCAGAGAGCAAGCGGTTAAAATCGTGGAAAAACGCTTGAAAAAAGAGGGCATGAAATTGAGCGATTTTAACGAAGAAGAATTGAAAATCATGTTTGAAGCCGAAGAAAAAAGGCTTTTAGAACAAATCCAAACTAAGCATTTCAAAGAAGTTTGGGAAAAGGGCGACAATGAGCAAGGAAAATAGCTTTATCTCTAGCTTAATGGGGTTTTTTAGCGAAAAGAATGAACGCTGGCTCTTAGCCCACAGGCACACGAGAGGGTTTGTGATCGTGGCGTGGCTTTTTCGGTTTAAAAGCATTGCGTTTTCTATTCTGATCACTTTGTTGGTGATTTGGGTGGATATTTGGGTGTATAGCGATGTGCGCCAGTTTTTATTGGACACTTCTAGCTCGTTTGTTTGGCTTTTAAGCGCTTTACTGATCAAGTGGGGCGTGATTGTCATAAGCGTGCGCCAGTGCTATAAGTTCAGCCAGAAAATGTTTGTGCTCATCCAAAAAAAAAGGCGAATTAGAGAGAATTTGAAAAACCGCCCCAATCAATCAGACACCAAAAATTCTCCTAAAGAGAGGCTCTCTAGCGTTACTGAAGAAATCATTTCAAAAAAACAAGAAGAATTACAGAGCCAAGAAACCAAAGAGGGTAAGCATGATGGAGAGAGGCTCTCTAGCGTTACTGAAGAGATTATTTCAAAAAAACTAGAAGAATTGAAAGCTAAGAATAATAAGGGCAGTTGAAAGGGTGTGGGACGCTCTGTCTTAGCAAATTGATCTTAGCGGCGTCGTTTTTGATAGTGGATTCAGAGGGGTTTTCGCCTTCTATTTATACCGACAAGACGGGGCATCCCATGATTGGCTATGGCTATAATTTGAGCGTTTATTCTTATGAGGGTAAATGTATCACCAAAGCGTATGGGCTTTTAACTGACATATCAAAAGAGAATCATAAGATCCTCCTCTCTTATGGGTGGTATAAAAATTTGGACGCAATGAGATTTTGAAATTGGGGGGTTGCGAAAAACATTGTAAGAAAAAATACACGATAGAAAAGGTGATCAAAGAGGTGGGGCTTGAGCTCAAATCAAAGTCAGTCATGCCGTATTTTTTCAACGAATACGATCTGACCAAAAACGCCAACAGAGAAGAGCCTGAGAGGTTGAGAAGCCAAATAATATCTATTTTGATGAAAACCCCTAAGGGGCGAGAGATTTTGAAAGAGTATTTGAACGAGGGCTGTATTTTGCTTGGGGAATAAAGAATATTGTCATGCTAAAGAATTTCAAAAAGGCCTTTTTAGGGCTTTGTGCTTGGGTGCGTTGTGTTTATTGGTGTGGGGTGTAATAATTTAGGGAGGCTTTAAAAAAGCAGGGGAGCGGAAATGTTAAAAAGTAAGGGCTTGATGCGATCAGGCCAAAAATCATGTTAAAACACCCAGTCTTAACTTTTGTAAAGGAATAGATTTGAGAATCAATCTTAAAATTTTGCTTTCTCTCTCTCCCTCTCTCTAAAAAGCTAAGTGGTAGCGTTTGGGTTGTTAAAACGCTCTTGAAAGCGTGAGCGTGGAATTTGCTTCTATCATTTGGTTGCTCATAGTCAATATTCTGATCTTTATTCTCATGCTGGTGGATAAAAATTGAGCAAAAAATGCGGCGTATTCCTGAAAAAGCTTTGTGGGTTTTATCGCTCCTTGGCGGGTCTGTCGGGTTTTTGGTCGCTATGGTTGTGTCCCGCCATTAAGATCTTAAAGCTTAAGTTTAAATACGGCGTTTCGCTCATTTGCTTGATAGAGAGTGCGATCCTTTACTTTGTCAGCAAGGATCTTTTTTGGATAGTAGCGCTAACGATATTCTCACTATCCTTGATACTGGTAGCGTTTAAGATTTTTCTCCTTAAAGATAACCCTGACAAACGCTTCAAAAACAACAAAAGGGATAAAAGATAATGTCTTATTTTTTTAAAATCATTCTGGGTGCAAGTGTGATCGTTGGGGTGTTGTTGGTCTTGTGGCGTTTGACTTATGATAAGTTCTGTTTCTCGTTGGTCTTTGTGCTGCTGATACTAGGGATTGTCGCTTTTAGCTATATTTCTTTAAAAATGCATCAGAGGAAGTGCTTCGCCAAGTGTTTCGTGAATAGCGAATCTTTTTTATCCAAGATGTTACGCTCCACAATAATGGTAATTTGCTTTTATTTTATTTTTTCAATTTCCACATCCATATCCATCGCTTATAGCGTGCTGGACTATAATTGGATGATGTGGGGGCTTGTTTTTTGCACTATCGTTGTTTGCGCTGCGGTGTTTGGCGCGCTTGAAAAAATGCTCAAGAGTATCATCAAAGAAGATTATTTGATGCTGATGTCTAGAGAAGTGAGCGCTTTTGTGGGGACTCTTTTCTTCATTGGCTTGAGTTGCTATGTGATCTATCATGGCAACATGCCCGATTATTTGAGACCGGCTTTGATAGACACTATTAAGGCAGCGAGTGATTCCGCTTATTCAAATTGTGATTATACGAGTTATGTTTTAGAATTTAAAAAAATGTTAGAGGGGGTTACTTGGTGGGGCATGCGCAAAGCAGAGAGCATGGGCTTAAATAAGGGGTTTATGGTTGCGGGCTGGGTAGCGTTTATCATCTATAACGCTCTTAGCGGGATAGCCATCAGCAGGCTGAGCGCTCAAATCATTTATTGGTTATCAAAATATTTTAGGGGTGAGTGTGGAAAATGATGTTAAAGAAGATCTAGAGCAAGCAAGACCAAAGCTAGAACTAAAAAAGCAAAAGCAAGAGCTAGAGGAACAGAAACAAGAAAAACAAGACAAACAAGAGCAGAAGCCAAAGCAAGAAAAAGAAGAGCCAAAGAGCAAGGAACAAGAAGAAATCAAAAAAACAAAAGAGATATAGCTATATTTTTTGGGGATGTCTTATTGTTTTATTTGTCGTCTATTTTAGCGTCAAATTCTTTGCGTATAGCGAACCCAGTCAGGAGGCAAAAGCAGACAAACCAAAAAAACTCTTTAAGTATGCTGAAAAATTTTTACCTACCGATATTATAAAAGATAATCTTAATAACCATCAAGCAGAGATCAACGCCGCTCTCAATAGTGGCATAGAGGAAATGAATGGCGTGATAAACACTCAAATAGATGGGTTTTTTGATATAGTAGAATACAATGTGGATAAGTTCTTAGATTGGCATTATTCTATCAAGGGGGATTATAGCGAGCTTGCTCTTTTTGTAGCTAAAAAGACCGGCTTGAGCGCCGAAGATGCGATGGCTAATGTGTTGCAGGAAAAACTTTTAGTGAAAGATTACAAGCAAAGATTGGATGCTATAACCAAGAGGCTTTCTAAAACTTATGCAAGTTTGTTAAACCAACACGAAAAATTTGTGAGTGAGACCGCTTTAAAAGGAGTGGATACCGATCTTTCTCAAAACGCAAAAATTTTAGACACTCTTGGCGATGAAGTGGCAAGGAAATTGAAAGCCAATTTTACAGGAGCAATAGGGGCAACGGCTAGCGTGAGTGGCTTGGCTATTGCGGCAAAGCTAACCCCAAAACTTGTGGCAAAAATTGGTGCTAAACTTGGGGCGAAAGTAGGGGGTAAATTCCTCGCAAAGATTGGCACAGCTTTGAGCGGTTCTTGGACTTGCGGGCCTTTCGCTCCTGCTTGCGCTATTACACTTTGGTTTGGAAGCGATGCGGTGATCAATTTTATTGATGAATGGATCCACAGAGACGGATTCAAAAAAGAAATTTTGAACAACATCAATGAAGTGAAAAAATATCTGAAAGAAAGCTACAAAATGGGTTTTGATAACAGTATTACCAAATTCAGCCAAGAACTTCAAGAGGATTTAAAAAATATAGAAACAATAAGCGTTAAAGCGCATGTGGAAAAACTCAAACAAACCCCAGAAGAGGACAACCAAAAGATCAATCAATAAAAAAAGGATAGATCTTTTAAAAAGGGCATGAAGCGTTCGGGCATGGGAGAAGCGATTTTATAGATCGCCCCTTTAAATTCAAATTCTAAACTAGCGGCATGGAGCATGAGGGTTGGGGCGTTATTTTCACGCTTCAATTGAAGGTATTCTCTAGCGTTTTCATCTGCCACCCCATAAAGCCCCTCGCCCACAATCCTATGCCCCACGCTGCTTAAATGCAAGCGGATCTGGTGCGTGCGCCCAGTGAGTGGGGTTATTTTAAGCAAGCTTATATCCAAAAAAGGGTTATAGCTTAAAGGCTCAACAAGCGTAATTGAAGGCTTGCCTAAAGGAGAAATTTGAGATCTAATGCGCAAATCTTTTTGAATGTTTTGTGGCGTTAGAATGGGTTTGTCTATGATGATACTTTTATCCACCAACCCATGCGCTAGCGCTAAATAAGTTTTTTTTACTTTTTTTTGCATGAAAAGCGCTTTTAAATCCTTAACGCTTTGTAAGGTCTTGCCCGCTAAAACTAACCCGCTCGTTTCATAGTCTAATCTGTGGGCTGGATGGGCGTTTTTACCCAAATGCGATTGGATACAATCTAATAAGCTTTCATGGTAAAAATAGCCTTTAGGGTGGGTATAGATTTGAGCGGGTTTGTCAAACACGCCAAAATCCTTAGTCTCAAAAACAAGCTTTTCTTGTTTTTCATTAGGCTTGAAATAAATCAAGCGAACGACCCCTTGAATGATTTGAGATTTACGCACGGCTTGTTGGTTTTGTTTTAGGCGTTGTTTGTCAAGGTGCCGTTGGGCTTCTTTTAGAGAGCATTTTAAAACATCGCGCACCAAAAACAAGGCTTTGGTGGGTTTTAAAATTTCAAATTCTTCTTCAACAAAAGGCACTATAATAAACTTTTAACAAACATTTTAGGCTCATTAGAACACTCATCTAATTCCACGCTAAAAAGCACGCTCACCTTTTCGCCCGCTTTCAAAAACCGCTCAGCGTTAAAATAAATAGCCTCTTTGACGCATTCTTTATCCTTAAAACGCAGAATTTGGTGGCTTTCTTTAATGATTCTTTCTTCTATGACTTCTAAATTTTGCGCCTGGAATAAAGGCTCAGGGTTTTCTTGCCCATAAGGTTCGCCCACTTCTATAATCTCTAAAAGCTCTCTGTCAATGTCTTTTAAATTGAGCGTTAAAGGGGGTTCTTTTTCACAAAAAGGCAAGACTTTAAAATCAAAATTTTCTAAAGTTTCAAAGAGCGAGACGATATTGTTTTTTCCAACGCTCAGTCCGCAAGCTTGCCTATGCCCTCCATAGCCGAGCAATAAAGAAGAAACCCCATTCAAAGCGTCAATCAAGTCAATATTTGGAGAGCTACGAGCGCTCCCTTTATACACCCCTTCTTTAAAGGTAAAAACCAGGCTTGGCTTTTGGGTGGCTTCCACTAATTTTGAAGCCACGATCCCCAGCACGCCTTCATGCCAATTATCCTTAAAAGCGATGATGATTTTTTCTCCAACCATCGCATGTTTAAAGGTTTCTTCAAAAACCTGCTGTTGGATCATTTTACGCTTCGCATTGCATGCTTTCAAGCGTTCATACAAAGAATAGCCATCTTGAAAATTATTCGCGCTTAAAAAATCTAAAGCCATTTTAGCGTCTTGCATGCGCCCTGCGGAGTTGATTAAGGGGGCGATATTAAAAGAAATATCGCTCGCTTTTAAAGAGCGTTTTCTAAAAACTTCTCTTTGGCGTAAAAACCCCATCGCCCCTAAGGATTCTTTTTGCAAAAAATGCAAGGCTTTAGAAACTAAAAAGCGGTTAAAAAAAGTTAAAGGCATCATATCAGCGATAGTCGCCACGCCCGCTAAACACAACAACTCACTAGAATGGCTTTTTTCTTTTTTTAAAAGTTGGTGGATTCCATAGCACAAATAAAACGCCACCAACGCCCCGCACACTTCCTTTTGGATAAAATCACAATCCGGTTGCTTGGGGTTGATCACCGCATAAGCGTCTGGGACTTCATTATTATTTAAGCAATGGTGATCGGTGATGATTAGGGTGTAGTTTTTTTCCTTGCAAAATCGTGCGGCTTCAAAGGCGCTGATCCCGTTATCCACCGTGATGATTAAAGGGGCGTGGTGTTTTTCTAAAAATTTTTTAGAAATCCCATAGCCATCCATGAAGCGATTAGGGATTGCAATACGAACATGCTTGTAATCTAAACTTTTAAAGAATTTTGCCATGATAGTAGAGCTAATCACGCCATCAGCGTCATAATCGCCTACCACTAAAATTTCTGTGTTTGCGTGCATGGCTTCTATGATTTTGAGCGCGGCTTTTTTCAAGTCTTTAAATAAAAAGGGACTAGGAAACCCTTTTTCATTATAGGCGATAGAAACCAATCGCTCTTTGATTTGAGCTTTAAGCTTTTGTTTCATTCTTTAGATTAGGATTTATGAAGAGCGCTCTTAATGAAATCCAAAATAATAGGGTTAGGGCTTTGCAACCTGGAGGTGAATTCCGGGTGGAATTGCACCCCCACAAAGAAAGGGTGATCTTCTAATTCAATCGCTTCAATCAAATGATTCGCCCCAAAGCCCACCACTTTCAAACCCTTATTTTCCCACTCTTGGCGGTATTTGGGGTTGATTTCATAACGATGGCGGTGTCTTTCTTTAATGCTAGGCTTTTTATAAGCTTTTTCTAACAAGCTATTAGGCATGATTTCGCATTCGTATTCCCCTAATCGCATGGTGCCACCCAATGGCGAATTATAGGTGCGCACCTGTTTTTGGTGGTTTTGATCCATAAAATCTTCAATCAAATACACCACAGGGTATTCGCAGCGTTGGTTAAATTCCGTAGAGTTAGCCCCTTTTAAGCCTAAAACATTGCGGCAAAACTCCACGATCGCTAATTGCATGCCCAAACAAATCCCTAAAAAGGGGAGTTTTTCTAACCTAGCCCTTTGAATGGCGCAAATTTTGCCCTCAATCCCCCTTTCTCCAAAGCCCCCCGGCACTAAAATCGCATCAACGCCCTCTAAATCAGTCTTTTCATTAAAATTCTCGCTATCCAGCCATTCAATATTGACTTGCGTATCCAAATGCGCCCCCGCATGGATTAGGGCTTCAATCAAGGATTTATAAGATTCTTTTAAGCTTAAATACTTGCCCACAAAACCAATTTTGACCTTGTGTTTAGGAGCGATGATTTTTTCTACTAAAGTGTTCCAAGCCGCCATTTTGGGGTGTAATTTATTCAAATTAAAGCGTCTGGCAATGGGGGTTAAAATGCCTTCTTGCAAGAAAAGAATAGGGCATGCGTAAATGCTTTTAGTGTCTGTGGCCACAATCACGCTGTCTTGCTCCACATCGCAACTCAAAGCGATCTTCTTTTTCAATTCTTTATCCAAAGGCTTAGGCGATCGCGCCAAAATGATTTGAGGGGTTACGCCAAGGCGCCGTAATTCTTGGACGGAGTGTTGCGTGGGTTTGGTTTTTAATTCGTTAGTGGTTTGGATATAGGGGATCAAGGTTACATGCACATTGATGACTTTTTCATTCCCCAATTCCAATTTAAGCTGGCGGATCGCTTCCAAATAAAACATGCCCTCCATATCGCCCACGGTTCCGCCCACTTCCACGATTAAAAAATCCAACCCCTTAGCCGCGCTTTTAATGCGCCTTTTGATTTCATCGGTTACATGGGGGACGATTTGAATGGTTTTGCCTAAATACTCCCCTTTCCTTTCGTTTTCTATTACGCTTGAAAAAATCTGCCCGGTAGTGAAATTGTTCAACCTGGTTAAATTCCTGTTCAAAAAGCGTTCATAATGCCCGATGTCTAAATCCGTTTCAGCACCATCGCTAGTTACAAACACTTCCCCATGTTCTAAAGGGCTCATGGTGCCTGGATCAATATTGATATAAGGATCAATCTTCAAAATAGAAACCTGGTAATTGCAATGCTGTAAAAGCGTAGCGATTGAAGAAGATGAAATCCCTTTCCCTAGAGAGCTTAACACGCCCCCTGTAACGAATATAAATTTGGCTCTATCCATTATGTCGTGTTCCTTTGATTTTTACTCCTCGCATTGTAGTCTAAAAAGGGTTAAAAAGCTTTAAAAAAAGGGCAAAAATTAAAGCGATTTCAAAAAAAAAAAAAAAAACAATTTCAGTTTCTTATTAGCTAGGTTTGATTAAAATGAAAAGCTTTTATGTGTTTAAACTTCATTGTCTTAAAACTTTTAAGAGCGATTTTAAAGTTCGTTGGCGTATAATATAAGTTTTGAATGAACTGACTAAAAGGGTTTTAAATAATGGCTGAAAATTCTTTCAAAAATGTTTCCACACACCCCAAAGTATTTTTCTTATTACCAGTTAAAACCCTGTTTCTTTTAGGGGGTATTTTTAGTGCATTTTTTATCCTTATTGCTGGCTTGGTTTTTTTTGATTACGCCAATTCAATGGATAATGCCATTTTTAATTTCGCGCGTTCAACCCCCTTTAATTCCAGCCCTATTTTAACTCTAATCCTCCAAAATATCGCCCGTTTAGGCTCTTCTCAATTCGTGTTGCCTTTGAGCTTGTTGGTGGGGGTGTTTTTAAGCCTTTATCGCAGAAATTTAGCGCTTGGGGTGTGGTTTGTGCTAAGCGTGATCTTATTTGAAGCCCTTTTAGAATCTTTAAAACACCTTTTGGCACACTCCATTCAATGGCTTTCGCACAGCGCTAATTTCCCTAGCGCTATTGCACTTTCTTTGACGCTATTTTATGGGTTGCTTGTTTTATTGATACCCCATTTGATCACGCATCAAATATTTCAAAACATTCTCTCTTATAGCTTGCTTGGTTTGATTCTTTTAATAAGCTTAGTGCTGATTGTTTTAGGGGTGTCTTTTAGCAGTGTTTTAGGAGGGTTTTGTTTAGGGGCGTTAGGGGCTTGTTTTTCCATAGGGATTTATTTGAGTGTGTTCCAAAAGATCTAAGCGAACGGCTTAAAAGAATGAAAATTTTATCAAGGTTTTAATATTGGATTTAAAGGTATTATTGCAACGGATTGTTGATTTTTTCATCAAGCTCAATAAAAAGCAAAAAATCGCCCTGATTGCAGCGGGGGTTTTGATCACCGCTTTGCTCGTGTTTTTATTGCTCTATCCCTTTAAAGAAAAAGACTACGCGCAAGGGGGCTATGGGGTTTTATTTGAAAGATTGGACTCTAGCGATAACGCCTTAATCTTACAGCACCTCCAGCAAAACCAAATCCCTTATAAAATCTTAAAAGATGACACCATTCTCATTCCTAAAGATAAAGTGTATGAAGAAAGGATCACTCTAGCTTCTCAAGGGATCCCTAAAACGAGCAAAGTGGGCTTTGAAATCTTTGACACTAAGGACTTTGGGGCGACTGATTTTGATCAAAATATCAAACTCATTCGCGCCATTGAGGGCGAATTGTCGCGCACGATTGAAAGTTTAAACCCCATTTTGAAAGCCAATGTGCATATTGCAATCCCTAAAGACAGCGTGTTTGTGGCTAAAGAAGTCCCTCCTAGCGCTTCGGTGATGCTCAAACTCAAGCCTGACATGAAGCTTTCACCCACTCAAATTTTAGGGATTAAAAATTTAATCGCTGCAGCTGTGCCTAAACTCACGATAGAAAACGTGAAAATCGTGAATGAAAACGGCGAATCAATAGGCGAGGGCGATATACTAGAAAACTCCAAAGAATTAGCCCTAGAACAATTGCATTACAAACAAAATTTTGAAAACATTTTAGAAAATAAGATTGTCAATATCTTAGCCCCTATTGTGGGGGGTAAAAACAAGGTGGTCGCAAGGGTCAATGCGGAGTTTGATTTCAGCCAAAAGAAAAGCACTAAAGAGACTTTTGATCCCAATAATGTCGTAAGGAGCGAGCAAAATTTAGAAGAGAAAAAAGAAGGCGCTTCTAAAAAACAAGTTGGCGGTGTGCCTGGGGTTGTGAGCAATATCGGGCCTGTGCAAGGATTGAAAGACAATAAAGAGCCAGAAAAATACGAAAAGTCTCAAAACACGACCAATTATGAAGTGGGTAAAACCATTAGCGAGATTAAGGGCGAGTTTGGCACTTTAGTGCGTTTGAATGCGGCGGTTGTGGTGGATGGCAAGTATAAAATCGCGCTTAAAGATGGGGCAAATACTTTAGAATACGAGCCTTTGAGCGATGAATCGCTTAAAAAAATCAACGCCCTAGTGAAACAAGCCATTGGCTATAATCAAAATAGAGGCGATGATGTGGCGGTGAGTAATTTTGAGTTTAACCCTATGGCACCCATGATTGACAACGCCACTTTGAGCGAAAAAATCATGCACAAAACTCAAAAAATCTTAGGCTCATTCACGCCTTTAATCAAGTATATTTTGGTGTTTATAGTGCTATTCATTTTCTATAAAAAAGTGATCGTGCCTTTCAGCGAACGCATGCTGGAAGTGGTGCCTGATGAAGATAAGGAAGTGAAATCCATGTTTGAAGAAATGGACGAAGAAGAAGATGAGTTGAACAAACTGGGCGATTTGAGGAAAAAAGTAGAAGATCAATTAGGGCTTAATGCAAGCTTTAGCGAAGAAGAAGTAAGATATGAAATTATTTTAGAAAAGATTAGAGGAACCCTTAAAGAGCGCCCTGATGAAATCGCCACGCTTTTTAAACTCTTAATCAAAGATGAAATCTCTTCAGACAGTGCGAAAGGTTAAAAGATAGAAGGTTAAAAATGGCAACCAAGCTTACCCCCAAACAAAAGGCTCAATTAGACGAACTTTCCATGAGTGAAAAAATCGCTATTTTACTCATTCAAGTGGGCGAAGACACCACAGGCGAGATTTTAAGGCATTTAGACATTGACTCCATTACAGAGATTTCTAAGCAAATCGTGCAATTAAACGGCACAGACAAGCAAATCGGCGCGGCGGTTTTAGAGGAATTTTTTGCGATTTTTCAGTCTAACCAATACATCAATACCGGCGGTTTAGAATACGCTAGAGAGCTTTTAACCAGGACTTTAGGGAGCGAAGAAGCTAAAAAAGTGATGGACAAACTCACTAAAAGCTTGCAAACGCAAAAAAACTTCGCTTATTTAGGCAAAATCAAGCCCCAACAACTCGCTGATTTCATCATTAACGAACACCCTCAAACCATTGCCTTGATTTTAGCCCACATGGAAGCCCCTAATGCGGCTGAGACTTTGAGCTATTTCCCTGATGAAATGAAAGCCGAGATCTCCATTAGAATGGCGAATTTAGGCGAAATATCGCCCCAAGTGGTTAAAAGGGTTTCCACGGTGTTAGAAAACAAACTAGAATCGCTCACCAGCTATAAAATTGAAGTGGGCGGTTTGAGAGCGGTGGCTGAAATCTTTAACCGCTTGGGCCAAAAGAGTGCTAAAACCACGCTCGCTCGCATTGAAAGCGTGGATAACAAACTCGCCGGCGCGATTAAAGAGATGATGTTCACTTTTGAAGACATTGTGAAATTGGATAATTTCGCCATCAGAGAGATTTTGAAAGTAGCGGACAAAAAAGACTTGTCTTTAGCCTTAAAAACTTCCACGAAAGATTTAACCGATAAATTCTTAAACAACATGAGCAGTAGGGCTGCAGAGCAATTTGTAGAAGAAATGCAATATTTAGGGGCGGTTAAAATCAAAGATGTGGATGTGGCCCAAAGAAAGATCATTGAAATCGTGCAGAGCTTGCAAGAAAAAGGCGTGATCCAAACCGGTGAAGAGGAAGATGTCATTGAATAGCCGCAAAAATTTGATCCAAAAAGACCATTTGAATAAGCATGACATTCAAAAATACGAATTTAAGAGCATGGCAAACTTACCCCCTAAAACTAATCCTAATGGTGCGTCTTTAGAAACGCCTAACCCACAAGAGCCTTTGGAAAAAAAAGCGATAGAAAACGATTTGATTGATTGCTTATTGAAAAAAACCGATGAGCTTTCAAGCCATTTGGTGAAATTGCAAATGCAATTTGAAAAGGCCCAAGAAGAGAGTAAAGTTTTGATTGAAAACGCTAAAAACGATGGCTATAAAATCGGCTTTAAAGAGGGCGAAGAAAAAATGCGTAACGAACTCACTCACAGCGTGAATGAAGAAAAAAACCAGCTTTTGCATGCGATCACGGCTTTAGATGAAAAAATGAAAAAATCACAAGATCATTTAATGGCTTTAGAAAAGGAATTGAGCGCGATTGCGATAGATATAGCCAAAGAAGTGATCCTTAAAGAAGTGGAAGACAACAGCCAAAAAGTAGCCCTTGCTTTGGCTGAAGAGCTTTTAAAAAACGTTTTAGACGCAACGGATATTCATTTAAAAGTCAATCCCTTGGATTACCCTTATTTAAACGAGCGTTTGCAAAACGCTTCCAAAATCAAATTGGAGAGCAATGAGGCTATTTCTAAAGGAGGCGTTATGATCACTAGCTCTAACGGGAGCCTTGATGGGAATTTGATGGAGCGCTTTAAAACGCTCAAAGAAAGCGTGTTGGAAAATTTTAAGGTGTGATTTTGCAAAATAAAACTTTTGATTTAAACCCTAATGATATTGCAGGCTTGGAGTTGGTGTGTCAAACGCTGCGGAGTCGTATTTTAGAGGTGGTGAGCGCTAATGGGGGGCATTTAAGCTCTTCTTTAGGGGCTGTGGAGCTGATTGTGGGCATGCATGCCTTATTTGATTGCCAAAAAAACCCTTTCATTTTTGACACTTCGCACCAAGCTTACGCTCACAAGCTTTTAACCGGGCGCTTTGAAAGCTTTAGCACTCTAAGGCAATTTAAAGGCTTGAGCGGTTTTACTAAACCTAGCGAGAGCGCATACGATTATTTCATTGCCGGGCATAGCTCCACTTCTGTGTCCATAGGCGTGGGGGTGGCTAAAGCTTTTTGTTTGAAACAAGCGTTAGGCATGCCTATAGCTTTACTAGGCGATGGGAGCATTAGTGCAGGGATTTTTTATGAAGCTTTAAACGAATTGGGCGATAGGAAATACCCCATGATCATGATTTTGAACGATAATGAAATGAGTATCAGCACGCCTATTGGCGCTTTATCCAAAGCCCTTAGCCAGCTGATGAAGGGCCCGTTTTACCAGTCTTTCCGCTCTAAAGTTAAAAAAATCTTAAGCACCTTACCTGAAAGCGTGAATTACTTAGCGAGCCGTTTTGAAGAATCTTTCAAGCTCATCACCCCGGGCGTGTTTTTTGAAGAATTAGGCATTAACTATATAGGGCCTATTAATGGGCATGATTTGAGCGCGATTATTGAAACCTTAAAATTAGCCAAAGAGCTTAAAGAGCCAGTGCTAATCCATGCGCAAACCTTAAAAGGCAAAGGCTATAAAATCGCTGAAGGGCGCTATGAAAAATGGCATGGGGTGGGGCCTTTTGATTTGGATACCGGCTTGTCTAAAAAATCCAAAAGCGCGATTTTATCGCCCACTGAAGCGTATTCTAACACCCTTTTAGAATTGGCCAAGAAAGATGAAAAAATCGTAGGCGTAACCGCGGCGATGCCTAGCGGCACAGGATTAGACAAACTCATTGACGCTTACCCTTTGCGTTTTTTTGATGTCGCTATCGCTGAACAACACGCCCTAACTTCTAGCAGCGCTATGGCTAAAGAGGGGTTTAAACCTTTTGTGAGCATCTATTCTACTTTTTTGCAAAGGGCTTATGATTCCATTGTGCATGACGCTTGCATTTCTAGCCTACCGATTAAATTAGCCATTGATAGGGCTGGGATTGTGGGCGAAGATGGCGAAACGCACCAAGGGCTTTTAGACGTGTCGTATTTGCGCTCTATCCCTAACATGGTCATTTTTGCCCCACGAGACAATGAGACTTTAAAAAACGCCGTGTATTTTGCTAATGAACACGATTCAAGCCCTTGCGCGTTCCGCTACCCTAGGGGGTCGTTTGCGTTAAAAGAGGGGGTTTTTGAGCCTAGCGGTTTTGTTTTGGGGCAAAGCGAATTATTGAAAAAAGAGGGCGAAATTTTACTCATAGGCTATGGTAATGGCGTGGGGCGGGCGCATTTAGTCCAACTGGCTTTAAAAGAAAAAAACATAGAGTGTGCGCTTTTGGATTTGAGATTCCTTAAACCTTTAGATCACAATTTAAGCGCGATCGTTGCCCCTTATCAAAAGCTCTATGTTTTTAGCGATAATTACAAGCTTGGGGGGGTGGCTAGTGCGATTTTAGAGTTTTTGAGCGAACAAAATATTTTAAAGCCTGTTAAAAGCTTTGAAATCATTGATGAATTTATCATGCATGGGAACACCGCTTTAGTGGAAAAATCCTTAGGCTTAGACACAGAGAGTTTGACTGACGCTATTTTAAAAGATTTAGGACAAGAGAGATGAAAGAAAAGACGCCTACGCCAATGAAGAATATCCGCAATTTTTCCATTATCGCTCACATTGACCATGGTAAAAGCACTTTAGCGGATTGTCTGATCGCTGAATGCAACGCTATCAGCAACAGAGAAATGACGAGCCAAGTGATGGACACTATGGATATTGAAAAAGAAAGGGGCATTACGATTAAGGCTCAAAGCGTGCGCTTAAATTACGCTTTTAAGGGGGAGGATTATGTTTTAAACCTCATTGACACCCCAGGGCATGTGGATTTTAGTTATGAAGTGTCTCGCTCTTTGTGTTCGTGCGAAGGGGCGTTATTGGTGGTGGATGCCACTCAAGGCGTGGAAGCTCAAACCATCGCCAACACTTACATCGCTTTAGATAACAATTTAGAAATTTTACCGGTGATCAATAAAATTGATTTGCCGAATGCGAATGTTTTAGAAGTCAAACAGGATATAGAAGACACGATAGGGATTGATTGCTCTGGTGCTAATGAAGTGAGCGCTAAAGCTAAGCTTGGCATTAAAGATTTGTTAGAAAAAATCATTACGACCATTCCTGCCCCTAGTGGTGATCCTAATAATCCCTTAAAAGCGCTCATTTATGATTCATGGTTTGACAATTATTTAGGGGCGCTAGCGTTGGTGCGTATCATGGATGGGAGCATCAACACAGAGCAGGAAATTTTAGTGATGGGGACGGGTAAAAAACATGGCGTTTTAGGACTATATTATCCTAACCCTTTGAAAAAAATCCCCACCAAGAGTTTAGAATGCGGCGAGATTGGCATTGTGAGTTTGGGGCTAAAGAGCGTTACTGATATTGCGGTGGGCGACACGCTCACAGACGCTAAAAACCCTACCCCTAAACCCATTGAGGGCTTTATGCCGGCCAAACCCTTTGTTTTTGCGGGGCTTTACCCTATAGAAACGGACCGATTTGAAGATTTAAGAGAAGCGCTATTGAAACTCCAGCTTAACGATTGCGCTTTAAATTTTGAGCCTGAAAGCTCGGTAGCACTTGGCTTTGGCTTTAGGGTGGGCTTTTTAGGGCTATTGCACATGGAAGTGATCAAAGAAAGGCTGGAAAGGGAATTTGGCCTTAACTTAATCGCTACCGCTCCCACGGTGGTGTATGAAGTGCATTTAACGGATAATAGCGTCAAATATGTCCAAAACCCTAGCGAATTGCCCCCTGAAAACCATATCGCTTGCATCAAAGAGCCTTTTGTGAGGGCGACGATCATCACGCCGAGCGAATTTTTGGGTAATTTAATGCAGTTATTGAACAATAAAAGAGGCATTCAAGAAAAAATGGAATATTTAAACCAGTCTCGTGTCATGCTCACTTATTCCTTGCCGAGCAATGAAATTGTGATGGATTTTTATGACAAACTCAAATCTTGCACGAAAGGGTATGCGAGCTTTGATTATGAGCCTATAGAAAACAGAGAGGCTCATTTAGTGAAATTAGATGTGAGAGTGGCAGGCGATGTGGTGGATGCGCTTTCTATCATTATAGATAAGAATAAGGCGTATGAAAAGGGGCGCGCTTTAGTGGAAACGATGAAAGAGCTTATCCCAAGACAGCTTTTTGAAGTCGCCATCCAAGCGAGCGTGGGGAATAAAATCATCGCCAGGGAGACGATTAAATCTGTCGGTAAGAATGTAACGGCTAAGTGCTATGGGGGCGATATTACACGAAAAAGAAAACTCTTAGAAAAGCAAAAAGAGGGCAAGAAACGCATGAAAGCTATCGGTAAGGTGGAGCTTCCCCAAGAAGCGTTTTTAGCGATATTAAAGATTGATTAGGGCGTTTGATGAAAGTAGGCTCACTTTTTGCTGGGATTGGAGGGTTTGAATGCGCGTTTTTGCAAGCGGGCTTTGAAATTGGTTGGGCGAATGAATTGGACAAAGACGCATGCAACACTTATAGGGCTAATTTCAAACACAAGCTTTTAGAACAAGACATTAAAGATTTAAACCCTAATGAATTAGAAGATGTTGGGTTGATAAGCGCGGGATTTCCTTGTCAAGCGTTCAGCATTGCCGGGTTGCAAAAAGGGCTTAATGATGAAAGAGGAGCGATTGTTATGGAGATGTTTCGCATCATTCAAGCCAAAAAACCTCAAGTTTTATTATTAGAAAATGTCAAAAATTTAGTGAGCCATAATAAGGGGGAAACCTTAAAGTTTATTTTAGAAACTTTAAAAAACTTAGGCTATTTTGTCCATTATAAAATACTAAACACTTATGAATATTCTACTATACCACAAAATAGAGAGCGGGTTTATATTATAGGATTTTTAGATAAAAACCATTACAAGCGTTTTCATTTTCCTTTAAAAATCAATCACACACAAAGTATTAAGGATTTATTAGAAATAAAAGTGGGTGAGGAATTTTATTACAAGCGGTATCGTTTTTATGAGACTTTAAAGAAAGAAATCACCAAAAGAGACACTTGCTACCAATGGCGCAGGCATTATGTAAGAGAAAATAAAAACAATCTTTGCCCCACTCTTACAGCCAACATGGGGACAGGAGGGCATAATGTACCTTTAGTTTTAGACGAGCAAGGTATAAGAAAACTCACGCCTAAAGAATGTCTGAATTTTCAAGGTTTCGCTAAAGATTATGTTTTACCTAATACCGCTAAAAGCAAACTTTATAAACAAATTGGTAATTCTGTGAGTGTGCCTGTGATTAAAGCTTTAGCGTTAGAAATTAAAAAGGTTGTTTATGGATAATCATGCACATCAAACTTGGGTTATCAATTTAACCGGTATTGACAAGGGGATTTTTCGCACAATGAATGGCAACGCTGATGAACTCATTGCTATAGGGAGGGTGATTAAAGCAGGATTTCCTTGCAGCAGAGTGGATGTTACAAACGCTAAATATGATGCCATTGTGGATCTAGGGGGAAAGCAGAAACTATTAAGGATACAGATTAAAGGCACAGGGGGAGATACCTTGAATTTTACAGGGGGCTATAGGAGTGGGGTTCAAATTGATAGGAATGCCCCCAAACGCACTTATAAATACACCAAAAAAGATTGCGATTTGATTTTAGGGATAGACACTCGCACGAGCGAATGCTATATCATCCCTATTGAAGACACACAAGAATGGGGTAACGCAAAGAGTTTGTCGCAACTCCAACACTATAAAGAGAATTGGCAAATTTTGATTGACTTGGCGTTGGAGTAAAACTATAAAATTACATCCATGAGCAAGAAAATTGATAATAAAAAAGCTTGATTTTAATGGGGCGATAAAAACATTAAGGGAATTAGAGACCAAGCCGACACTCTCTAACCATTACAGAAACGGCTATAGCGTCTCAAACCTTAATGGGGGTAATCCTACCACAAACGAGTTTAAAACACAAGAACCACAACGAACTAAACAATAAACAATATATAAATATATAAAAAATAAACATGCAAACACACGCACGCATGAAAATTTTTCACAAGCCAAAAAGACAAATCGTTTTTAAGCTTTTGTGGCGAGTTTGTTGATCGCTTCAGCGTTCATGTCATCTTGATGGGTTTTTAGCACTTTAGAATACATGTCCAAAAAGCGGTTGATTTCAATCAAAGCGCTCATCTCACGCACCGCATTGACATTGCTTTTTTCTAGCATGGATTGCCTTAATGCGCCAGAGTCAGAGACTTGATGGACGCCTTCGCCCTGATAAGTATAAAGGTTTTGCCCTATTTTTTTAAGATTTTTAGGTTCGCTAAAACTCACTAAAGCTAACGCGCCCGCTTGAATTTGGGCTTCATTATCCCTAAAAGTGATTCCACCATTTTGATCCACTTCAATTTCAGCGTCAGGCATGAGCATGATCCCTCCTTTTTCGTTCAAGCCAGAGCGTGAAAGCACCTTAAAGCCATTAAGGGTTACCAAAAAGCCGTCTTTATCAACGCTGAAATGCCCGTCTCTGGTATAAGCGACGCCCTCATTAGTTTGTATCGCAAAATAGAGGTTAGGGCTTGTTAGGGCAAAATCTAGGGGGTTATTCGTCCCTTCAAACGCGCCAAGACTCCTATCCGTATAGATTTCTGATAAAATAGGCACACGATTGAGATTGCGGTTTAAATACTTCGCGCTCGCTTTGGTTTGATCTTCTAAGGGCAGTTGCTCTCGGTATTGTTGGTAAAGCCTTAAAAAATCGCCTGTAACCGCATCGTCTCTTTTAAAGCCATTGGTGTTTAAATTAGCTAAATTATTAGAGGTTAAATCCAAGCGGTTAAATTGTGTCGCCATAGCTCCCGTGGCTGCATAATACCCATTTTGCATGCAAGAATCCTTTTAAAAGAAAGATTATAGCAAAAATTAAATAAAAACCAGGATTTATTCCAAATAGGTTTTTTTAGGGAATATGATAACCATAACCATAAAGATAATAACACTAAACATGACATAGCCCACAAACCCCGCTTCAAAACCATGCTGTTTGAACTCTAACGCTACATAGCTCGCGCTCCCTCCAAAAAGCGCATTGGCGATCGCATAGGCTAGACCCACGCCAAGTGCTCGCACATGTTCAGGGAATAATTCCGCCTTAATGACCCCAGCAATGCAAGTGTAAAAACTCATGCTGCTTAATGCGAGTATTTCATAAAATAGGGCTTCATACACGCTAGTGGCATGCTTGATACCATAAAAGACAACAGGCGTTACAATAAGCCCTGTGATAGCAAAAACCATCAGCATTTGGGTGCGTTTAATTTTATCCGCAAGCATCCCGCATAAGGGCTGTAAGAAGATAAAATAAGAGAGCGCTAAAAGCATGATAAAACTGCTTTCTTTAGGGCTGAATGATGAGCTGTTGGTTAAAAAGATTTTTAAATACACCGTAAAAGTATAAAAACACAAACTCCCTCCCATAGTGAGTCCAAAAACTATCATTAAGGCTTTTTTATGGTGGAGCAATTCCTTTAGGCTGCCTCTTTGGGTTTCTTCTTTAATAGTGGTTTTGGAAGTTGTTTTACTATCCATGGTTTCTTCCATGATATTTCTTAAAAAGAGCGAGAGTAGGGCTAATATACCCCCTAAAGCGAATAAATAACGCCAAGCAAACGCGCTGATTTGCTCATGCGTGTAAATGTTTTCAACGATAAAGAGCGAAAAAATAGCTAAGAGCTGCCCTCCAACTAAAGTTACATACTGGAAAGAGCCATAAAAACCTTTTTTGCCATTCTTGCCCAATTCAGAGAGGTAAGTAGCGACCACGCCGTATTCTCCTCCCACGCTAAAGCCCTGTAAAAGCCTGGCTAACAATAAAAACAAGAACGCCCATTCCCCTACGATTTCTTTAGTGGGGAGCAATGCGAGCAAAAAAGAGCCTAGCGCCATAAGGATAATGGAATACACCATAGAAGTTTTACGCCCCTTTTTATCCCCCAATTTACCAAAAAACAAACTCCCCAAAGGGCGCATGAAAAACCCTAGCATGAAAACCAAAAAAGCTGAGATGAGCGCTAAAGTGGGGTCATTGGTGTGGGTAAATTCCTTAGCGAAATAAGGGGCAAGGAACGCATAAGCGTAAAAATCATACCATTCCACTAAATTGCCTGAACTAGCGGCTAAAAGGGATTTTAAGGGTTTTTTGGTGGCGGGTTGAATCTTGGGGTTCATGGCTATCCTTGAACATGAAATTTTTAGGTAATTTTACTAGGAGTTAGGGAAACCACAGATAATATTTGATTAATAGATGAAAGGTTGGTATCGTTTGTATCATTGAGAAAAGTTTTTGTTTTTAATGAAGGATTGATAATAAAGTCTAAAAAATGCGCAAAGGCATTTTTAAAATCAATCATAAAAAGCTTGCGAAAAGCAGGCGGTAACTTTTTAAAAATTAAAAATAATGTTTTTATTGCCAATATCCAATGAAAAAAAGCCTAAAAGTTTTGCAAAATCTCTCTGTTGCCTTTAGCGTTTCTTGGGGATAAAAAGCCTTGAGCTTCTAATTCGTCCGTAATGGTAGCGGCTTGGTTGTAGCCGATTTTTAATTGCCGTTGTAAAAAACTCGTAGAAGTGATCTTTTTTTCTAAAATCACCGCTTTAGCCCTTTCTAGAATGTCATCGCCTTGATAGTTAGGGGCGTCTAAAGGCATGCGTGATTCTTCTAGCAAGAAATCTTTGTCGTATTGTACCTCTTTTTGGGCTTTAATAAAATCCACGATTTTTTTGATTTCATCTTCAGTGGCAAAGGGGGCATGCAAGCGCACTAACCCGTTCGCTCCCGGTGGGGTAAAGAGCATATCGCCTCTTCCTAACAAGCTTTGTGCCCCATCGGTGTCTAAAATCACTTTAGAATCAATTTTAGTGCCTACCCTAAAACTCACCCTTGAAGGCAAATTGGTTTTAATCAAGCCGGTTACGACATCCACGCTTGGGCGTTGGGTCGCTACAATGAGGTGCAAGCCGCTCGCTCGCCCCATTTGAGCGATTCTAGCGATAGGAAACTCCGCTTCTTTGCCCCCTGTCATCATCAAATCCGCTAATTCATCAATCACCACAATCAAATAAGGGAACGCTTCAACGCCGTTACTTTGGGCTTGCTCATTATAAGAATCAATGGTTTTAACCTTGTATTCGCTCATTAAAGAGTATCGGCGCTCCATTTCTTTAGCCACGCTTTGCAAAGCCCCGATAGCTTTTTTAGGATCAGTGATAATGGGCGTGAGCAAATGAGGGATATCCGCATAAATGCTAAATTCCACCATTTTGGGATCGATCATCACTAATTTGAGTTGATCGGGGGGGTTTTTATAAAGTAAGGATAAAATCATCGCATTCACGCCCACGCTCTTACCGCTCCCTGTCGTGCCGGCGATGAGCAAGTGAGGGAGCTTTTTTAAATCCGTGATGAAAGGGTTACCCACAATGTCTTTGCCTAAAGCTAGAGTTAAGGGCGAGCTGGATTTTTGAAACAATTCGCTTTCTAAAATTTCTCTCAAATAAATAATCTGGCTTTGGCTGTTAGGGATCTCAATACCGACAACATCCTTACCCTTGATAGGGGCTTGAATGCGAATGGATTCAGCGCATAAAGTCATCGCTAAATCATCGCTCAAGCCTAAAATACGGCTCACCTTAACGCTAGGGGCTGGGCGGAATTCAAAAGTGGTTACAATGGGGCCTGAATAAGTGCGGATAATATCGCCATCAATTTTAAAGGTGCGCAGCTTGCTCAATAAATCCTGGATTTTTTGGTCAATCTCGTTTTCGTCTAAAGAAGTGTCTTTCAAACAAACCGCATTCAATAATTGCGTGGTGGGAAGCTCATAATCTTTGGGTTTTTGCACTTCGCCATAATCCAATCCGTCTAATATCTCTTTATTTTCGCTCAATTCTTTAACCATAACGGGTTTTTTAGTGCTTGTGGGGGTTAGTGGGCTAAAGCTTGGAGCGTTTTGTGTTTCTTTTTCTTCTTCTTTGAGATTTTCTTTTATCGTTTCTTCTATCATTTCTTCTTGCGCGTTTTCTTGTGGGCTTTCTTCTTTTTTAGGGTGGTTGGGGGTTTTTTGGTTTTGTGTTTTGTTGTCACTTTCTGTGTTGGGTGCGGATATTGGCATGATAGGTTTGGGCGTGGTGGGCGTTTCTTTTGTAAGCGTGGGTTCTCTTTCTTTAGTTTCTTGCTTAGGTTCTTTTAAAGGGGGGTTAGTGGGGTTAGTCAAATCATCAAATCGGTTTCTTTTAGGGTAAATGGTGTAATGGGTAGGGGGGTGGGAGGAAATTTGGACTAAGCCTTCTTGCGGCTTTAAATCGTTTAAAGTCGTGTTATAGGGGGTAGGGATCGCTAAAAACGATTCTTCGTTAGGGGTTTTGTGGTTTTCATCAATAAGGTTTTCTTTAAGGTTTTCTTTTTCTTTGTCGTTGTTGGTTTCTTTTTTTTGAAGATCTGATAAGGTGTTTTCAAAACCCTCTTTTTTTGGGCTAAAATTAGGGCTGAAAGCCTGTAAGCATTGTTGATAAATCTCTTTTAAAAGGTTTTGCGTTTTGTTTATATAAGGATAAAAAACGCTTTTAGGGGGCAGTTTGAATAGAATCAAATAAGAAATAACTACCATAAGCATTATCAGCGCATAAAGCCCAAAATCCCCTATAAAAGGGCGTAAAAACAAACGCGCGCTGTTGCCGATTTCCCCTTGATTCAACAGGCTAGATTGTAAAAAGAGCAAAGATAAAATGCCTAATAGATGCCCTAAAGTTTTTTCTAAAACGATTTCTGTAAAAGGGTTTTTAGCCTTGTATAAAAGGAATAAAACCCACACTAAATAGGGTAAATTAATGAATGAAAGATACCCAAAATATTTTTTATTGAGTGCGGCAAACCACACCCCAAAACGCCCCACTAAACCGCTATTACCCAGCCATGAAGATAGGGTTAAAAACGCTAATAAAACCCCTATGATTAAAGCCAAATAAAGTTTTTTAGATTTCATCGGTTGCACATGTCTTTAAAAGAGCAATACTCACAATCTTTAACTTCTAAAGTTTTTTCAAAATCAATTTCTTGCTTGAGCTTGGGGATAAGAGAATATTCCAAATGATCCATTTTAGCCTGTAAAATAAGCTCGTCTTCTTCTAGTAACTCGCCCTTTCTCAAATCATAAAAAAAGGCTTTTATAGGCTCTTTGTAACCCAGATTTTTAAGGGCGCACGCGTAGATGGCCATTTGATAATCGGTGCTGATTTGAGCGATTTCTATGGGGCTTAAGCTTTTTCGTTGTTTTTTACTCATGTTGTCTAATTTCAAATCGTTTTTAAATTTGTAATCCAATAAAATAATTTCATTGTCAGCGGTTTTGTCAATCCTGTCTATACGCCCTTTAAAAATAACGCCTTGAATGGCCGTTTCAAAGCTTTTTTCAAGATCAAGGATTTTGATTTTTGTATTAAAGCGTTCTTTTTCTTTAAGATAAAAAGCCTGGATTTTTTTGAGCGCTATAAGAGTGTCTAAACGCTCTTTAGGGGTAATGTTTTCTCTTGTTTCTAAGAGCCAAATGAGCCTCTCTTCTAATGCATAGGGGTTTTTGTCTTTTTCATAAGCTTCTTTTAAAAGTTCATGGAGCAAACTGCCCACAGCGCTATTATTTTCATCTTTAGGGCTTTCTTTGAAGCGCTTCATGTAGTGGTAGTAAAAACGGCGCTTGCAAGTTAAAAAAGCGTTTAATGAGCTAGCGCTAAAGCTAAAATCTTTAGGGATAGCGGCTTTGATTTCTTCTTCTTGGTAGTCTTTTAAAGGACTTGTTGCAAAAAGCGTGTAAGCGTCTTTGATAGGCTCTATATGCAAATTTAATTCTAAAAGCATGTTAGAGGCTTTTGAAGTTTCGCTTTCTATATAAGAAAGCGTTATTTCTTTAGAGTTTTTAAAGAGCTGGCAGTAATAGTGTTTTTGCAAATTTTTCTTATCCAATAAAGTGGGGAGGTTGAGCGATTTTCTTAAAGCAGAGTTTAAAAATAAATCGCAATCTTTAAGGCTTGGCACGCAAGTTTCATTGAAATCTACAATAACCACTTTATCAAATTGCATGCCCCTTGTCTCTAAAGTGTCCATGACTCGTATTTTGCCCCCACTAGAATCGTCTAAGCGGAAGTTGGCTTCAAATTCTTGCAAATACAAATGCAATAAATCTTTAAGGCTGTAGTTTTGAAGCGTGTCTTTTAAAAGATGATACTGGTGCATGATTTGAGAATGCACTTCTTTTAAGGGAGCTTTTTCTTTAGAGCTTTGTTGTTCTAAAAGCGGGAGCGTAATATTTTCTAAATCCAATAACGCAGACTCGCTTAAATTAAAATCGCTTGTTTGTAAATCTTCTGAGATTTTTACAAGCTCTGTATAATAAGGGCTGTTTTTAGCCCCTAAGCCCATAGCGAAATTCAAATTGTTGTTTTTGTCTAAGAGTTTTAAAAAAGGTAAAAAATCCGCATTAGGCGTGATGATCGCCATTTTATTAGGATCGTTATCTTTTTGCAAATATTCTTCTATGGTTTGTAAAACTAAAGCGCCTTGTTTTAAATAACTGGAGTTAGCATAAAGCTTTGGTTCTATTTTTTGATCATTAAAAGTTTGAGAAAGGATCTTTTGGGTTTTAAAATCAATAGAATAATCGCAATCTGTCTCTAATTTGAGATTCAAAAATTCCAAAAATTTTTGGTTGTATTTATCGCAAGATAGGTGTAAAGTGATAGGCACTAACTCGGCCGCTTCTAACAGGCATTGCCTTTCAAAAACGCTCATAAAGCCGTCTAAATACCATTCAATGGAGGAAAAATGCTCAAAAAATTCTTTTAAAATGGCGGGCTTTTCTTGCATGATTTTGTCATAAAAGCCTAATTCTTCTAGCTTTTTAATGTAGCGATCATAAATCATTTCTAAGACTTCTAAATGCTTTTCATAATCCAAATAAATGTCTTTAGAAGAAAGTTCATTGAGTTTGATGCAAGCAGAGCTTAACTCATCAAACAAATCAAACAAGAAAGAAGTGCTTTCCAAATACCCCAAAAAGCTGTTTTCAAAAAGCAAAAGCCCTTCAAGAATGGATTTTTTTTCTTTAGCGATAGCTTTAATGGTGTCTATCATTAAAATTAGCCGCGCGTTGTTAGGGATTTTCTTTTTATTAGGGATGTAAAAAGCCTGTTCAAAAAAACTCCCCATGCTCATTGCGTTAGGCAAAAACCCTTCGCCTTGCTCTAAATAGAAATGTTTTAAACGCCTGGTGGAGCTAAAAACAAACAAGAGGGTTTTTTCTAAAAAAAGTTTTTCTAAGTTCATGCGTTGAGCAACCTTTTAGCTTGAGTGGTGATGTTTTCAACGCTGAAGCCGAATTTTTCAAAGAGTTTATCGCCCTTTGCTGAACTCCCAAAAGAATCCATGCTAATGATTTTATTCGCAAAACGATACCACTCTATCGCGCGGCTCGCTTCAATCGCTAAGACTTTACCCTTAAAGAGTTCTTTGAGATAGCTTTCATCTTGCTCTATCAACAAGTCAAAGCATGGCGCGCTCACCACTTGAGTGGGGATATTTTCTCGCTCTAACATTTTAGCGCTCTCTAAAGCCAAAGACACTTCGCTCCCGCTCGCAACGAGCGTGATAATGGGATCTTTAGAATGGTGTTTAACATACGCCCCTTTTAAAACCTGCTCTTTAGAAACCTCATCAAGCACGGGTAAATTCTGGCGCGATAAAATAAGAGCGCTAGGAGCGTTCAAACTTAACGCTATTTGCATGCAAGCCGTATTTTCAAAAGCGTCGCTGGGTCTGAAAGCATAGAAATTGGGCAAAGCGCGTAAATGGCTCAATTGCTCTATGGGTTGGTGCGTCGCCCCATCTTCGCCCACGCCAATGCTGTCATGCGTAAAGATAAAAAGGGCTTTTAATTTCATCAAAGCGCTCAAACGCATGCTAGGCATTAAATAATCGCTAAACACAAAAAAGGTCGCGCAAAAAGGCACCAACAAGCCATACGCCGCTAAAGCGTTAGTGATAGCCCCCATGGCATGCTCTCTGATCCCAAAATGCAAGTTTTGCCCTAAAGGGAAATCGCCAGAGTGTTTTAACTGCGTGTTATTAGAGGGGGCTAGATCCGCGCTCCCCCCTAAAAAGCCCTCGCATTCTTTAGCGATAGCGTTTAAAATCATGCCGTTACTCACTCTCGTGGCTAGAGATTCGCCTTTTTTAAAGGTGGGGTAATGGATGGCGTTAAAATCAAAATCCTTTAACGCATGGATTTTTTCTTTTATTTTAGGGCTTAAGGATTTTTCCCATAAGGCCTCTAAGCTAACGCCCCTAACTTTCACTTCTTCAAAATGCATTTTGTTTTTTGGACTAATGATAAAGCTTTCATCAGGGTTGATTTGAGCGTTTTCTTTGGATTGTTTTAACACTTCTTTATTTAAAGGCGAGCCATGCGTTTTTTCACTCCCTTCTAAGCCAACAGCTCCCTTACCAATAATCGTATGAGCGATTAAAAGCGTGGGTTTATGGGATTTTTTGGCTTCTTCTAAAGCGTTATGAATCGCTTGATAGTCATGCCCATCGCATTCTAGCACTTCCCAATTTTGTGCCACAAACCGCATCTTAACCTGTTCGCTAAAACTAATATTGATAGCGCCTTCAATGCTGATTTGGTTGCTGTCATAAATCACAATGAGATTGTTTAGGTTGAGGTGCCCGGCTAAAGAAGCGCTCTCATAACTAATGCCTTCTTGCAAATCCCCATCCCCACACAAGCAATAGACTTTATGAGAAATGGCTTTTTTATCTAAAAGGTTTTGAGCGTATTGGCTCGCCATGCTAAAGCCCACAGCGTTAGCAAAACCTTGCCCCAAAGGGCCTGTCGTGATTTCAATGCCTTCGGTGTGGTGTAATTCAGGGTGTCCTGGGGTTTTAGAGTGTAATTGCCTGAAACGCTTTAAATCGTCTAAACTCAAATCAAAGCCCCACAAATGCAACAAACTATACGCTAATGCGCTCGCATGCCCTCCGCTAAAAACCAACCTGTCCCTATTGAGCCATTTAGGGTTGGTGGGGTTAAGGTTTAGGTGCAAGCTTAAAACCACCATCACATCGGCTAATCCCAAGCACACGCCCGGATGCCCGCTATTAGCCTTATCTATCATGTCTGCGCATAAAAAACGAAGCGTGTTCGCCATGCTTTTTAATCGTTCTAAGTCAGCGTTACTCAATTGCATCAAATTTTTCCATTTTTAAGGTTTTTGAAAGCCATTTTAACACAAATTATCTCAAAATCTCTTTGGCTCTTAAGATGTCTTGTTGGATCTGATTTTTAAGCTCTTTTAATGAATTAAAACGCATGTTGTCTCGTATTTTTTGAACCCAACGCAAAGCGATTTCTTTGGGCGGTTTTTCTATGATGGCATCAAGAACATGGCATTCTATGGCGAAATTGTGATCCGTGCTTAAGCGATTGCCTATAAAACTCACGCTTTTTTGATAAATTGGATCCTTTATTTTCACCAAACTCGCATACACCCCAAAGCTAGGGAGGATAAAATCTTTAGTTTTGATATTTAAAGTAGGAACTAATTCTTTATGCCCTAAGCCTTGATCGCTAATGACTTCCCCACACACTTCATAAGGCCTGCCTAAGAGCTTGTTAGCTAAAGATAAGTCGCCATGACTTAGGGCTAGTTTGATCATCTTAGAATGCACGCTAATGTTTTGGACTTTCACTTCAGGCACAATAATGGTTTTTTCAAAACGCTCTTTTAAAAATAAAGCGTCATTTTGCCTCCCATGCCCAAACCTGAAATCATAGCCCACGACTAGGCGTTCTAAATGGGGGAATTTCTTTTTTAAAAGCTCTAAAAAATCTAGGGCGTTTAATTGTGAAATTTCTTCTAAATACACAAAAAATAAAGGCATCTTAACGAGTTTGGCGCGGTATTTTAGGGGGGTTAAATAGCCTTTAGTGTAATGCTTTTTTTCTATGATTAAAAGGGCTTTGGGATCTTTTAATTTTTTAAAAAGGGCTTGATGCCCTAAATGCAAGCCATCAAATTTACCGATAGCTAGGCTTTTAATCTCAGGCTCGCTTGAAATGGATAAAAAATTCAACATTCCCGTTTTTCCCTTTCACTAAGCTTTCTTGGATCTTTAAGATTTGAAAATCCTTTGTTTTTAAATGGTTTTTAAAGTTTTCTAAAGCGTTCAAAATGGCTTCTTTATCCATCACCACCCCCTTTTTATTGCGTTTTATGGCTCTGCCCACTTCAAATTGCGGTTTGAAAAGCGCTAAAAATTCACCGCTTAAAGGCAAAATCGCTTCTAAAATACAATATAAAGAAATAAAGCTCACATCACAAAGCGCTAAATCAATTGTTTCTGGCGTTTTAAACCCTCTAATATCGCATTCTTCATAACATTCTATGCGTTTGTCTTGTTTCAAGCCCTCATCTAATTGCATTTTCCCCACATCCACGCAAAGCACCTTTTTAGCCCCTTTTAAAAGAGCCACTTGACTAAAGCCCCCCTTGCTCGCTCCCACATCTAAAACAACCTTTCCCTTAAAATCCACGAAATGGGTTTCTAAAAAAGCCCCTAATTTTTCCCCAGCCCTGCTAACGAAAAGTTTTTCAGCGATGAGCTCAATCTTATCGTCCTCTTTAACGATAAAAGAGGGTTTAGAGATGACTACTTTATTGACTAAAACCTGATTTTTTAAAACCAACGCTTTAGCTTTTTCTCTGCTATTTGCTAAATGCTGGTTGAATAAAGCGTAATCTAGGCGCATTAAAATTGAGGCAAGGGGACTTGATAAGCGAAATTAAAAACAATCTTGCCCAAACTATAGGCATCAAGCTCTAGTTTGGCTTCTTGCACCGCTAAATAATCCAATTTGTTAAAAGCGAGCAAAAAAGCTCGACTCCACCTGTTCGTGGTTTCTAAAATGCCATCAAATTCATCTTTTGTGATTTCTCGCACCCATAAAGGCTCTGAGCCTGTAGGTTTTGTGCCAAAAAGTTCATAAGAAATATAGCCATCATCTATCCAGTCGTTATTTTGCGTGAAAATCTCCACTAAAAAATACTCATGGTCATAGTAAGTGCCGCTATCCACATCGTTTAAATGCGTAGCGATAGCCGTGATGATAGGCACATTATCTTTGGTGATTTCGCCTTTTCTGCTGGCTTGGATCTTTTTTTCTAAAACTAAGTCTAGCGTGTAGGTGTCTTCATTAAAATTGCTCACACACCCCAAACAAAAGAATAAAAACACCAGAAGTGTTGAGAGATTTTTCAAGCCCATTCCTTGCTAAAACCCATGCCATTTTTAGCTAAAATAAAGTCTATATTATAACTAAAAGGGGGTTTTATGCCAAAAAAATGCCGACACTTGCTCCAAACCAGCGATTTAAGCCTAGATGAAATCAAGCTTTTATTAAAAAAAGCGAGCGTTTATGCGAACGATTTTAACGCCGTATCTTTAGAAACAAAAGAAAAAATGCAAAATAAAATCATCGTGGCTTTATTTTTTGAAAATTCCACCAGAACGGTGTCTAGTTTTGAAATCGCAAGCTTGAGATTGGGGGCAAAAATCGTGAAATTAAACATGCAAACAAGCTCCACTTCAAAGGGTGAAACTCTAATAGACACTTTTAAAAATATCCATGCCATGCAACCTGACGCTATCATCACACGGCATGCTTTTTCAAGCGCGCCTTTTAAATTGGCTGAATTTTCACAATGCCCCTTGATTAACGCAGGAAGCGGCACAAGCGCTCACCCTACCCAAGCCTTATTAGACTTGCTCACCCTTTATCGGCATTTTGGCAGTTTGGAAAATCTAAAAGGGAAGAAAATCGCTTTCATAGGCGATGTGAAAAATTCCAGAGTGGCTAATAGCAACATTAAATTGCTCCAAAGACTAGGGCTTGAGATCATGCTGTGCGCTCCAAGCTCCATGCTCCCTACCACTTCTTTAAAAACGACGCATAACATTGAAGAAGCGATAGGATTTGCTGACATCTTAATGAGCTTGAGGACCCAAACCGAACGGCACAACGCGCCCATTTTTGCGAGCTTGAAAGATTATGGCAACGCTTATTGCATCACCCAAAAACGCCTAGATGATCACGCTAAAAATAAAGAGGTCATTATTTTACACCCAGGCCCGGTGCATAGGGATATTGATATAGAAAGCGCGGTGTTAGAAGACAAGCGATCTAAAGTCTTAGAGCAAGTCAAAAATGGCGTAGCGATGCGCATGGCGGTGTTGGAGTTTTTGCTATTAGATTGATTATCAAATTTAAAAACGCTTTTTGGCATTTTTTAAAAAAATGGGTTTGGTTGTAAAACGGTGCAAAAATCCCACTTTGATTAAATTTTGATTTACTCTATCTCATTTTATGATGAAACTAAAAAAATTTCGTTATAATCTAAAATAGTTGAGTTAATTAAAAGTAAATAAATAGCTTGATTACGCTTCTTTGTTTTTTAGATCAGTTAAGAATTGTATAATCTTTAAGATGTATTGGCTATTAAAAGGGAAAAAATGAAAAATAGTGCGCCTTTAAAGAATAAAGTTTTTTGTGGGTTATATGTTTTGAGTTTGAGCGCTTCTGTGCAAGCGTTTGATTATAAAATTGAAGTTTTAGCGGAGTCCTTTTCTAAAGTTGGCTTTAATAAAAAAAAGATTGACATAGCTAGGGGGATTTATCCTACAGAGACTTTTGTAACCGCTGTAGGTCAGGGCAATATTTATGCGGATTTTTTATCTAAAGGCCTTAAAGATCAAGGGCATGTTTTAGAGGGAAAAATCGGTGGCACGCTAGGAGGGGTCGCTTATGATGATACTAAATTCAATCAAGGCGGATCGGTTATTTATAACTACATTGGTTATTGGGATGGCTATTTAGGGGGTAAAAGAGCCTTGCTTGATGGCACGAGTATCCATGAGTGCGCGCTTGGATCTGATGGCAAGGTGATTGATTCTATAGCGTGCGGGAACGCTAGAGCCAATAAGATCCGCCGTAATTACTTGATGAATAACGCTTTTTTAGAATACCGCTATAAAGATATTTTTTTAGCTAAGGGAGGGCGTTACCAATCCAACGCTCCTTATATGAGCGGTTACACGCAAGGCTTTGAAATCAGCGCTAAAGTCAAGGATAAAAATGAAGGAATCCACAAATTATGGTGGTTTAGCTCATGGGGTAGGGCGTTCGCTTATGGGGAGTGGATTTATGATTTTTACTCTCCAAGAACCGTGATTAAAAACGGGCGCACTCTAAATTATGGTATCCATTTAGTGGATTACACTTATGAAAGAAAAGGGGTTAGCGTCAGCCCTTTTTTCCAATTTTCGCCCGGGACTTATTACAGCCCTGGGGTGGTTGTAGGCTATGATAGTAACCCTAATTTTGATGGCGTGGGCTTTAGATCCGAAACAAAAGCTTATATTTTGCTCCCTGTCCATGCCCCCTTAAGAAGGGATACTTATCGTTACGCTATAAAGGCTGGCACTGCCGGGCAAAGCTTGCTTATTAGGCAACGATTTGATTACAATGAATTTAATTTCGGGGGAGCGTTTTATAAAGTGTGGAAAAACGCAAACGCTTACATCGGCACGACAGGAAACCCTTTAGGCATTGATTTTTGGACCAATAGCGTTTATGATATAGGGCAAGCCTTAAGCCATTTGGTAACCGCTGATGCCGTCTCTGGTTGGGTTTTTGGTGGAGGCGTGCATAAAAAATGGCTGTGGGGGACTTTATGGCGTTGGACTAGCGGTGCTTTAGCCAATGAAGCGAGCGCGGCTGTTAATGTGGGCTATAAGATCAGTAAGAGTTTGACAGCGAGCGTGAAATTAGAATATTTGGGCGTGATGACGCATTCAGGCTTTACGGTAGGGAGTTACAGGCCCACGCCCGGCTCTAAAGCGCTTTATTCAGACAGGAGCCATTTGATGACAACTCTTAGCGCCAAATTCTAATAAATAGCTTTAAGCTGTTTATTAAAGCGTTAAAAATCCCTTAATAAAAACACTATAATACAAGTTTAATCAAATCCAAAGGTTAAGCATTTGAAACTCTTTTTCAGGCGGTATTCTAAATACCTTAAAGAGCATTATAAAAGTTTTATAGTGGTTTTATTTTCTTCTTTAGTGGTGGCTTTAAGCACGGCTTGGGGGACTTATTTAGTCAAGCCCACTTTAGATGAAATTTTTATCAATAAAGACACTCACATGCTCAAAATCCTGCCTTTTTTAGTGATCTTAGCGTATTTGGGTAAGAGTGGGGGCATGTATTTAGGCACTTATTTCACTAACTTTATTGGGCTTGATATTGTCAAAAAAATACGCAATACTATGCTAGAAAGCCTTCTTAAAATGGAAATGGATTTTTTTAACAGGACGAAAAAGGGCGAATTGATCGCAAGGATCACCAATGATATAGGTTTGATTAGAGCGAGTTTGTCCAATTACCTTTCAGAGAGCATAAGGGAGGGGCTAACGATTGTCGGGTTAGTGGGGGTGGTGATCTATCAAAGCCCTAAATTAGCGTTAGTGGGGCTAGTTATCATGCCGCTAGCTGCTATTCCTATCAGTAAAATCATTCGTAAGGTTAAAAAACTCGCTAAATCCCATCAAGAGAGTAACGCTAAAATCACCGCTCGTTTGAGTGAAGTCTTTAACAATGTGGAAGCGATTAAAATCTCTAATGGCGAAAAATTAGAGCATAAGGCTTTTGTGAAAGAAAATGAAGCGTTTTTTAAAATCGGTATCAAAAACATCGCCGTGGCTGAAATTTCTTCGCCTTTAATGGAGTTTTTAGGCTCAATCGCTATAGCGTTAGTGATTTATTTAGGGGGGAATGAAGTGATTAGGGGCCATATTAGCGTGGGGGCGTTTTTTTCTTTCATCACAGCCCTTTTTATGCTCTATACGCCGATCAAACGCTTAACTAGGATTGTTTCTAATTTTCAAGAAGCTTTAGTCGCTAGCGACAGGATCCATGAGATTTTAGAAAGAGAGCCGGCTATTGTTGATGGGGAATTAACGCTAAATAACGCCATACACACCATAGAATTTAAAAAGGTATGGCTGGCTTATGCGCTAGACAATCAAGAGCGTTATGTTTTAAGCGATATTAGTTTGAAATTCCAACAAAATGAAATCATTGCTTTAAAGGGCGAAAGCGGGAGCGGTAAAAGCTCATTAGTGAATCTGATTTTACGCCTTTATGAGCCAAGCCAGGGCGAAATTTTCATCAATGATCAAAAAATAGAGAGCATCACTCAAAAATCCTTAAGAGAAAAGATTAGCGTTGTTACTCAAAGGGTGTTTATTTTTAACGGGAGCGTGGCTGAAAATGTGGCGTATGGTTTAGAAATTGATGAGGTAAAAATCAAAGAATGCCTAAAAAAAGCTCAAGCCTTAGATTTTGTGGAAAAAATGTCTCATGGGATAGAAAGCGTTTTAGATGAATTTGGCGCTAATCTTAGCGGCGGCCAACGCCAAAGAATCGCCATTGCAAGAGCTTTGTATAAAGACGCTCAAGTTTTAATCTTTGATGAAGCCACTTCCGCTTTAGACAATCACACAGAAGAGAGCATCAAACAAAGCATTTTAGAATTGAAACAAAACCGCTTGATCATTCTTATTTCGCACAACCCAAGCACGCTTAAATTAGCCACTAAGCATGTGAAATTAGAGCATGGGCGTTTGACAGAATGCTAAGGATTTTAAGCGTTGGTGTTGCTTTTGTTTTACTAGGGTGTCAGTTTTTCAACAAAACGACTCTGCATTTAAAATATAAAGATTACCCCAAAAACAGCCCTTTAAAAACCGCTTCCACTTTAACCCCCCCTAAAATCTTTTTTAACGCTCATTTTGTGCCACCCTTTTACCAAAAGGAATTTAAAAAAGCGCTCACCCAGCAAATCGCTTATTTTTTAAAAGATAAAAGCGCTTTCACTTTCAATGTTTCAGGCAATGTTTTTTTTTCTTTTGAAGAGAGTCCTAAAGATTTAAAAGCCATTAAAGAAAGGCTTAAAAAGACGATTGAGCCTAACGCTGACCCTAAATCTGTCATGCGTTTTTTAAACCTTCAAGCGAGCTTGATTTTAGAATGCGTCCCGCAAACGACTTGCCCGTTTGACACCCTTTTAATCCCCACCGCTTTCAGCGTGCCTGTTTATTACGCTAATCGTTTGGGCGATAACCCCTCTCTTTTTTCCCAAGAAGATAAAACCTATCATAACGCTTTAATCAAAGCCCTTAATAAGGCTTACTATTCTCTTATGGAGGGTTTAGAAAAGCGTTTGAACGCTATAGAAAATGCAGAGTGGCTTTAAGGCATGAAAAAGATTGTATTTTTTATTTTTGTCATTTTGTTTTCGGTAGGGATTTATTTAATTTGGCATGTTTTATTGGAAAAAGCCCTAGAATTGAAATTAGCAACCTCAGCTAATGATTTGCTTTTAAAATTGTTGGCAATTCTTGGCGTTTTTTCCATGTTAGTGCTTTTTCAAGGCGTTATCTCTTCGTATAAGAAGCACCAACTCAAACGCATTTTGCAAAAAATAGACGCCATGAACGGCTTTGAATTTGAAGAATATTCCAAAATCTTTTTCACTTCAAAGGGTTTTGAAGTGAGCATCACGCAAAAAAGCGGCGATTATGGAGCGGATTTGATTATAGAAAAAGACGGCATCAAATGGGCGGTTCAAGCCAAACGCTACTCGCATAAAGTTTCGCCCAAAGCCATTCAAGAGGTGGTCTCTTCTAAAGCTTACTACGCTTGCGAAAAAGCTTGCGTGATCACCAACAGCTATTTCACGCAAGCCGCTCAAAAACTGGCTCAAGCTAACGAGGTGCTTTTGATTGACAGAGACGAATGGATCAAATTTTTGGGTGGGAAAAACTAATCCAAATAGGATAATTTATATAATGCTTTTATTTTTATGATTTCTTATTTATTTCCTATTAAATTTTTTCGTAATCGCATGCGTTATAATATGAAAATTTAGCATCAATTTTTGTTTGGATAAAGGGGTTCAATGATTCAGTCTGTTCACATTAAAAATTTTAAGACTTTTAAGGACACTCAAATTGATGGTTTTACCAAGCTTAACATTATCACTGGTGAAAACAATGCGGGAAAGTCTAATTTGTTAGAGGCGTTATATTGTTTAGTGGGAAAATCCATGCACCCATGCGCCAATATATTAGAGATTTATGACAATATACGCAAAGAGCCTTTAACCATAGAATCAAAAAACCTAATGTTTTATGGTTTAGACACCGAGAAAGAAATACAAATTGTTACAACTTTAGATAACAATCAGACCTTGGACTTGCAAATAAAATTCATAGCCAGTGAATATCAAAATACAATAGAGTCGCAAATAATACCCACAGCAGAACAAGCGCAAGTGTTCTCACAACTTAAGTTTATTTTTAAAAAAGATAAAGAAGAAATCTATAACGATTATTTAAATATCGCTAGAATTCACAATTTTCCACCAATTCCTAATCAGTCAAGCTACAACAGGCAATTTAATAATTTCAAACCTAATTTATCACGGAAGCTTTTGCCCTTTGAAAGTGCTGCCATCATAACGCCTAGCGATGTTGCTCGTAAGCGAAATGTTATGAATCCTAATGCTATCCATATTATGGATCCCAATATCATTCAAGCAGTGGGTAAGATTCTTGATGATAATCAACTAGAAAAAAGGCTGAATAAAAGCCTTAACCAATTTGATAAAAACATTCAAGCTATTAGATTTAATGCTAACAACCAACTCAAATTAAAAGTGAAAAATATCAAAGAAAAAGTCCCACTATCTGTGTTTGGCGATGGTTTGAAGAAATATTTGCATATTGTAAGCGCTTTTATGGTTGATAACGCAAAAACGATTTATATTGATGAAGTAGAAAATGGCTTGCATTTTTCTCGCATGGGGTTATTGTTAAAAAATATTATTGATTTTATCAATAATAATAAAGATGGTAATTTGCAAGTGTTTATGACTACCCACAACCAAGAATTTATAGAAATTTTAGATCAAGTTATCAAAGAAAAGGATTTTGCACATCAAACTAAGTTGTTTTGTCTTAAGCAAGACGATCAATATGTTATTCCAAGAACTTATTATGGAGAAAATTTAGAATATTATTTTGAAAATGAAGAGAATCTTTTTGGCTAAAGCATCATACTAAGATTAGGATCATTCAATGGCAGATAAAGAAATACTGATTTTTGTAGAAGGTTCAAGCGATAGATTCTTTTTAGAAATTTATCTGCTTTATTTGTATTTTCAAGAAAAATTTCCAATCAAAAACTTTAAAGTGCAAAATGTAGATGGAAAAGATAACCTATCTAAACGATTGCTTGAAATTGAAAAATACGATAAAACACTTATCATTTTTGATG
Organism: Helicobacter pylori; assembly: GCF_014498195.1. Classification (GTDB taxonomy): domain Bacteria; phylum Campylobacterota; class Campylobacteria; order Campylobacterales; family Helicobacteraceae; genus Helicobacter; species Helicobacter pylori_DO. The sequence continues at coordinate 52,004 of NZ_JACTGH010000003.1, forward strand.
CGGATAAAGACTATGAGAGTAATAAAAAAGAGATTTTAAAAATCGTATCAGAATCGAAACAAACTATTTCAGAAGAACAAATCTTTTTATTCCCCAACAATCAAGATGATGGTGATTTAGAAACCCTACTATTAGAAATTGCTAAACACAAAGAGTTTATAAATTGTTTTGAAGGATATTTGGATTGTATTAAAAAGACAGAACATTGCAAACCGATTAAAAACATCAGAAAAAATAAGTTGTATGCCTATTTAGAAGCGCTTGGATTAGAAAAATTTTTCCAATACACATGGGACACAGAGAAAAAGAATAATAAAAAAAGCTTATCATTGACGATAAAGATGGAGATGAGATTGAGATAAAAGATCAATATAAAGGAGATTATGAAGAACTAAAAAAAGTTCTTGATCTTAACTCAAAATCTCTCATTCCCCTTAAAAATTTTCTAGGGCAATTCGCAGAAAATAAACAAAAAACAAAACTTAAGATTTTCTAATTTAACAAAATATATTACAATTATTCAAAAAATATTATTTTTACAAAAAGGCGCGTTGTGAAATTGTGGTTTCCTTATTTTTTAGCGATTGTGTTCTTGCATGCATTGGGTTTAGCGTTACTTTTTATGGCTAATAATGCTTCGTTTTATGCGGCGGCGTCTATGGCTTACATGCTCGGGGCAAAGCATGCGTTTGATGCGGATCACATCGCTTGCATAGACAACACCATTAGAAAGCTCACCCAACAGGGCAAAAACGCCTATGGCGTGGGGTTTTACTTTTCTATGGGGCATTCAAGCGTGGTGATCTTAATGACTATTATCAGTGCGTTTGCGATCGCTTGGGCTAAAGAGCATACGCCGATGCTAGAAGAAATAGGGGGGGTAGTGGGGACTTTAGTTTCTGGGCTTTTCTTGCTCATTATAGGGCTATTGAATGCGATTATTTTAGTAGATCTATTAAAAATCTTCAAAAAATCGCATTCTAATGAAAGCCTAAGCCAGCAACAAAATGAAGAGATCGAGCGGCTCTTAACGAGTAGGGGCTTACTCAACCGCTTTTTTAAACCCTTGTTTAATTTTATCTCCAAGTCGTGGCATATTTATCCTATCGGTTTTCTTTTTGGGTTGGGTTTTGATACCGCTAGTGAAATCGCGCTTTTGGCCCTCTCTAGCAGTGCGATTAAAGTGAGTGTGGTGGGCATGCTCTCTTTACCCATTCTTTTTGCCGCTGGCATGAGTTTGTTTGACACTTTAGATGGGGCGTTCATGCTCAAGGCGTATGACTGGGCGTTCAAAACCCCTTTAAGAAAAATCTATTACAATATCTCTATCACGGCCTTAAGCGTGTTTATCGCGCTCTTTATCGGCTTGATTGAGCTTTTTCAAGTCGTTAGCGAGAAGCTCCACTTAAAATTTGAAAACCGCCTTTTAAACGCCTTACAAAGCCTAGAATTTACAGACTTGGGCTATTACTTGGTGGGCTTATTTGTAATAGCGTTTTTAGGCTCATTCTTTTTATGGAAAATCAAGTTTTCTAAACTAGAGGGCTGAATTTTAAGCCCTCAAATTATCGCTTAACAAATCTTTAAGGCTTTTTTTTGAAAAACTTGGCATAAAGGCTTTAGGGTTTGAAAGGCTTTCGCTCAAATAACCTAATAATTCCTTAATTTCGTTTAATTTTTCTTCCAAATAAGCTTGAAATTCGCCCGCATTTTCCAATAAATCCAACGGATTATCCACAATCATGGAAAAAACTTCATCATTGATTGCAATATTGAGCTGAGTGTCAAACAAAGGGGAGGCTAAAAACTGGCAATTTTCTACAATTTCTCGCAATTCCTGTTTAATGATAGAAGCTTGCAAAGCGTCTTTATCTTCTAAACCCATGCTCTTATTGAGAAGCTTTTTGCAAGCGATTTGCAAGACTTGTAACGCTCCAACGCTCTCGTTTATATTTTTCATGTCCCTACTGAATTTGGCGATTTGTTGGGATTTTTCTACCGCATTGGTTTTAAAATCGCTTGTTTCAACATCGCCCAAATGCTTTTGAAGAGTTTTTAAAATATCCATAAAAAACCTTTAAATAGAATTGATTATTCACAAGCATTTTTCGTTCCTTTTTATGAAAACTTTAAAAACACCCTTAAAAAGGTTTTTAGGTATAATTAGCGATCTTTTAGTTTCAAATAGGAGAGAGGTTGGATGAAAAAAATATGGCTTTTAGTGTGGGGCTTGTATTCGTTTTTGCATGCGATAGAAACGATAGAAAAAGTCCCTACAAATGCAAAGGATAAAGACAAAGCCCCCCATTTGTTGCTTTTAGCAGGGATTCAAGGCGATGAGCCTGGGGGGTTTAATGCGGCTAATTTGTTTTTAATGCACTATAGCGTTTTAAAAGGCTTGGTGGAAGTGGTTCCCGTATTGAATAAGCCTTCCATGTTAAGAAATCATAGGGGCTTGTATGGGGATATGAACCGCAAATTTGCCGCTTTAGACAAGAATGACCCTGAATACCCCACTATCCAAGAAATCAAATCCTTGATTGCAAAACCCAGCGTGGATGCCGTCTTGCACTTGCATGATGGCGGTGGGTATTATCGCCCTATTTATATTGATGCGACGCTCAATCCTAAGCGTTGGGGGAATTGCTTTATCATTGATCAAGATGAAGTTAAAGGGGCGAAATTCCCTAATTTGCTTGCTTTTGCAAACAATACGATTGAGAGCATCAACGCCCATTTATTGCACCCCATTGAGGAGTATCATTTAAAAAACACGCACACCGCACAAGGCGATACAGAAATGCAAAAAGCCCTAACTTTTTATGCGATCAACCAAAAAAAGAGCGCTTTTGCCAATGAAGCCAGCAAAGAACTCCCTTTGGCATCAAGGGTGTTTTATCATTTGCAAGCCATTGAAGGCTTACTCAATCAACTCAATATCCCTTTTAAGCGCGATTTTGAGCTTAACCCTAACAGCGTGCATGCCCTAATCAATGATAAAAGCTTATGGGCAAAAATCAGCTCTCTGCCTAAAATGCCCCTTTTTAACTTACGCTCTAAACTCAATCATTTCCCTTTACCTAATAACACTAAAATCCCACAAATCCCCATAGAGAGCAACGCTTACATTGTGGGGCTAGTCAAAAATAAACAAGAAGTGTTTTTAAAATACGGCAACAAACTCATGACACGATTATCACCCTTTTACATAGAGTTTGATCCTTCTTTAGAAGAAGTGAAAATGCAAATTGATAATAAGGATCAAATGGTTAAGATAGGGAGCGTGGTTGAAGTGAAAGAGAGTTTTTATATCCATGCTATGGATAATATCCGCGCGAATGTGATTGGTTTTAGCGTTTCTAATGAGAGTAAGCCTAATGAAGCGGGCTATACGATTAGATTTAAAGATTTTCAAAAACGCTTTTCACTGGACAAGCAAGAAAGGATCTATCGCATAGAATTTTATAAAAACAACGCATTTAGCGGGATGATTCTAGTGAAATTTGTGTAGGAATGGATAAATCTTACCAAAAGATCTCATAGCGTTTTAAGGCAACGCATGACATAACATGATAACCGCCAATAAAGGATAGTCATGCCAGACATTAGAAATCTTTATCTATCATTACTTGACTTAACGAAGAGGCTATGCAAAATAAGCAGAAGACTTTACGCCATGCGTTCATCTCATTCTTTTTTAGCAAGGGAACATTGTATTTTAGAAAGAATGCATGAGATAATCGCATGGATGGCTTAATACAGCGACTAGACAATGACTTAAAAGATGGTAACTCCCGTATTCGTGTCCCTATTGAATGCATACAGGGCTTATGCCTTGTTGGCAACATGAAACCTGACGAGCTATGCATGTTGTTTGTTAAAATCTGTGAACTTATTCGTTCGCAATGCAGAAGCAATCTGTCTCGTAATTCCCTTTTTTTTATTAGTGGTGTAATTAGCAGCTTGAACAGGCAGATTCGTTTGTATCAAAAATGGAAATGAGAAAAGGAAAACGCGATAATTTCTTTCTCTTATGGTTATGATAAATCACCATTGAAGGGCGTAAAAACACCCAAACAAAGTATTAAAAGACAACAACCCTTTTGAACGTTGCGGTCTTTAAACTACTACCTCTATATCACACCACTTCTATATCACACCACTTCTTGCCCCGCATCCAATAAAGCTTCTTTGATCAAATCCTGTGTTGCCGGATCGTCAAACTCTACAACCACGCTCTTTTTTTCCACGCTCGCATCAATAAAGCTCACGCCTTCAATTTCGCCCACAAATTTTTCAATTTTATCCACGCAATGGTTGCAAGTAATGCTTGGCACCTGAAAAGTAACTTTCATTCAATGATCCTTAATTTTAAAATTCCTTAGCCTTTGGGAGTTTAAAACCACACTCACAGAGCTTAAGCTCATCGCTAAACCCGCAATCGCCGGGCTTAACATGATATTAGCCTTATAAAGAACCCCACAAGCTAAAGGGATAGACACGCTATTATAACAAAAAGCCCAAAACAAATTTTCTTTGATATTTTTAATGGTCGCCTGGCTTAATTTAATCGCGCTATAAACCGATTTGATGTCGTTATTAAAGCTCACAATATCCGCTGCTTGCACGCTCACATCGCTCCCTTTAGCCATCACCACCGCCACATCGCTCATAGCAAGGCTAGGGGCGTCATTCAAGCCATCGCCCACCATCATCACGATCCGCCCTTTTTCCTTAAGCTCTTTGATCTTATTGAGCTTGTCTTGTGGTTTAGCGTTGCTGATATAACCATCTATCCCTAATTCAAGCGCGCATTTTTTGACATTTTCCCTATTGTCCCCACTCAAAAGAAAAGTGTTAATGCCTAAATTTTTGATTTGAGCGACATGCTCTTTCACGCCTTTTTTGGGCAAATCTTCTAAAACAAACGCCCCTAAAAGCTCGTCTTCTTTTTCATTAATCGCTCTACCCACAAACACTAAAATCCCGTTTTCTTGAATTTCTAGCGTGTTAATAGGGTTAAAAAATTCGCTGTTACCCACTTTGATGATTTCTTTAGCGCCTTGATAATCTACTTTAGCGCTGATGCCAAAGCCTGTTTTTATTTTAACTTCGCTAATATCTTTTAAGGGGGCGTCATGCTCTTTGGCGTATTCTACAATCCCCTTAGCAATGACATGTTCGCTGCTCTTTTCAATGCTGCTCGCTAAACTCAATAGCTCTAATAATTCTATGTTAGAATGGACGCTTTTAACGACAGGCTTGCCGTTAGTGAGCGTGCCGGTTTTATCAAAAACGATCGTATTGACTAGCCTTGCTTTTTCTAAACTTTTAGCGTCTTTAAAAAATAAGCCCAAAGAACTCGCTTTTTGGTTCGCCACTAAAATACTCATAGGCGTAGCCAACCCTAAAGCGCAAGGGCAAGAAATCACTAAAACCGATACAAACACTTCTAAAGCGGTGCCGAAATTCCACCAAAAATCAGGTTTAGGCGCGATGATGAGCCACACCACAAACGCTAAAACAGCGATAGCGATCACGCTTGGCACAAACACGCTTGAAACCTTATCCGCTAAGCGAGAAATCTCTGCCTTTGAGCTTTGAGCGTTATGGATCATTTCTATAATTTGAGACAAGGTGCTGTTTTTGTTATCTTGCGTGGCTTTCATTAAAAAACTCGTGTTGCTATTGAGCGTCCCTGAAAAGACTTTATCGCCGACTTTTTTATAAACCGGCAACGCTTCACCGCTTAACATGCTCTCATCTAATTCCCCTTCGCCCTCTATGATTTCACCATCCACCGCAATCGCGCTTCCAGGGAGGACTTTTAGAATATCCCCCACCACAATGCTATCCACTAAAACTTCAATCTGTTGGTTATTTTGCATTTTAAGGGCGGTTTTTGGGGCGTTTTTCATCAAGGCTTGCATAGCGTCTAAGGCTTTGTCTTTAGAAACGTTTTCAATGCGTTTGCCCACCATCACAAACGTTAAAATCACGCACACGCTTTCAAAATAATAATGCCCATAAGACCACTGATTCGTATAAACGAAATACAATTGCCACAGGCTTGAAGCTAAAGCAGCGCTTGTGCCTATGGCGATAAGGCTACTCATGTTAGGCTGTCTGTGCCATAAGGCTTTAAACCCTTGAATGTAAAAATCCCTCCCCCAATGCATGACAATGAGCGTGCCTATAAGCTGTAAGCAAGCGTTTAAAAAATTACTATGGTTGTTAATCGTAAGCAAGCGTTCAGGTAAAAAGCTAGGAATAAGCATCGCCCCCATAGAAAGATACACCACAAAAAGCGTGAAAATAACCGCCAACGCTAATTTAACATTAGGGCTAAAAAATTCTTTTTTTTCTTTTGTGAGGGTTTTTTTAGGGCTGTAGCCCAATTTTTCAATGAGTTTAAAAATTTCGTCTAAATTGGTTTCGTTTTCGTTAAATTCAATGTTAGCGCTCTTATTTAAAAGGCTCACTTCTATTTTTTTCACAAAACTTTTACGCCCTAAAGAGCGTTCAATCCCACTAGAACACGCCGTGCAAGTCATTCCTTCTATGTAAAAAGATTCTTTCATGCGCTTTTATTTTTATTAAAAATAATTTTTACCATTAAAAAGATCCACCGAATGATGCCATAAATCAAATACAACCCCATAAACACGCTTAAAGCCTCTAAAGGGTGCACAAACACTAACGATAAAAAAATCAACACTAAGATGAAAAGCTTGAGATTCCACTTGACTTTTTTAAAATTAGGGTAGCGGATATTGCTCACCATAAGCACCCCTAATAAGACAATAAAGCCTAAAAATAACTTTTCGGTATTGCCTTCTAAGAAATGGTATTTATTATCTAATAACACACAAAGCACCACCAATACCGCCGCCGCAGGAATAGGGATACCGATGAAAGAATAGGGATCGCTTGTGTTGGTGCTGATATTGAATCGCGCTAATCGTATCGCTCCAAAAATCACAAACAACGCGCTCACCGCCATGCCTATACGCCCAAAATTATACCCCACATAAAAGTAAGTAATAAGGCTTGGGGCGACTCCAAAAGCGACCACATCAGCTAAAGAGTCAAATTCAATACCAAATTTGCTGGTGGTGTTGGTAAGCCTTGCGACACGCCCATCAAGCCCGTCTAAAATAAGGCTCGCTACCACTAACCAACACGCCATGACAAATTGATAACTGGAAGCGTAAAAAATACTCATCATGCCTAAAAAAATACTGCTAGCGGTGAAAAGATTGGGGAAAAGATAGAGAGGGTTAATAGGCATTAGAGATTCTTTTTAACTTGGCTTGGTGTTTTAGAGTAGGAATAAAAACGATTTTAAAATCCATTATGGGAATAAAAATCTTACAAGCGTTAAAAAACTTACAAGAAAAGAGCGTTAGAGCAAACGCTTTATAACGCTGTTGATAAGTGCGGGTTTTTAGAAAACAAAATTTAAAAAAAAGCTTTAAACAAACAGAATGTTTATCATAAGGCTTTAAACCCTTATCAAAAATCTGTTTGCAATCTCGCACTTTTAACTCGCTTGCTCTTCTAAAGGGATCAAACGGCTTTCTAAATTGTTGGCGGTTTCGTATTCGCTGATGATTTCACGCACCCTTTCGCCTGTAATGACTTCTTTGTCAAACAATTCTTTGACCATGATTTCAATCGCCTCTCTATAGTCGCTTAAGGTTTGTTTGACATGCTCATAGCGCTCTTCTAGCAGGTTTTTAATGAAAAGATCCATTTCTTCTGCGGTTTTTTCGCTAAATTCCCTACTGCTCCCATAACCGCCCCCTAAAAAGGCGTTCCGTTGCTTTTCTAACACCATAAGCCCGCTGACACTGCTCATGCCATAATAACTCACCATGCCTTTAATAATATCAGTCGCTCTTTCTAAATCGTTGCTCGCACCGGTAGAAATTTCTTCCAAAAAGACCTCTTCAGCCGCCCTCCCGCCTAAAAGCACATCAATTTCAGCGATGAGTTCATGCTTTTGCATCAAGTATTTGTTTTCTTCAGGCGTGTTAAGGGTGTAGCCTAAAGCCGCCATGCCCCTTGGAATGATAGAGACTTTATTCACCCTAGCACTCCCTTTAGTCATTTCAGAAATCACGGCATGCCCGCTTTCATGGTAGGCGACGATTTTCTTTTCTTTAGGACTGATACGCCTACTTTTCTTTTCTAACCCAGCAATCCCTCTTTCAACCGCTTCTTTTAAATGCTGTTGCCTGACTTCTTTTTGGTTGTTTCTTCCTGCTAAAAGCGCGGCTTCATTGATGATATTCGCTAAATCCGCTCCCGCAAGCCCTGCAGTGAGTTTGGCGACTTCTTGCAAATTCACATCATTAGCGAGTTTCACGCCTTTAATATGCACTTTTAAGATTTCTACTCTGCCATTAAAATCAGGCTTATCCACTAAAACCTGCCTGTCAAAGCGCCCTGGACGCATTAACGCCGGATCTAAGATTTCGGGGCGGTTCGTTGCGGCTAAGACAATCACAGGCGCGTTTTCGCTCCCAAAGCCATCCATTTCGGCTAAGAGCTGGTTTAAGGTTTGCTCTCTTTCATCGTTCCCGCTCACCACGCCTCCAGCCGCTCGGCTTTTACCTATGGCATCAATTTCATCAATAAAAATGATGCTAGGGGCTTGTTTTTTAGCGGTTTCAAATAAATCCCTAACCCTGCTTGCCCCTAAGCCCACAAACATTTCAATGAAACTGCTCCCTCCCATAGAGAAAAACGGCACATGCGCTTCGCCGGCTACCGCTTTTGCTAAAAGGGTTTTACCGGTTCCTGGAGGCCCCACTAATAACACGCCTTTAGGGATTTTAGCCCCTAAATTGGCGTATCGTTCAGGGTATTTTAAGAAATCTACGATTTCTACCACTTCTTCTTTGGCTTCTTCATTGCCTGCCATGTCATTAAAACGCACATTGGGTTTTTCAGCGTTAATGAGTTTTTTCGCACTCCCCATGCCAAAAATACCCCCACCCATATTTTTTTGCATGCGGTTTGCCATAAACATCCATAGCCCTAAAATCACTAAAATAGGCATGAGCCACCCTAACATGTCCGTAAAAAAGTTAGACTCGCTAAAACCAGAATAATTGATTTTCTTCTCGTCTAACAAAGGCACTAAGGTCAAATCAGGCACTCGTTTAGCGATATAGATCACACGATTGTTGCCCTCTTTGTGGCTGGCTTTGATCAAAGTTTGACCGATACTCACATTTTCCACTTCATTATTGCTGATGAGCTGTTTGATTTCATGGTAGCTCACATTTTTAGTGCTAGAAGCTAAGAAATTGTCCGAAAAACTGCCATCAGAATTGAAAGAGCACAGAAAAAAAATGAGTAAAATCCCTCCAAGAACCGCAAGGATAATGGGACTTTGAAAAAAAGGTTTTTTAGGTTCGTTCGTTGGTTTCATTATAATCCTTAATTTATTGATTGTTTTTTAAGCAATTTTAGAGCGACCCATTCGTTACGCTGTCGCTGTTCTAAAACCTCAAATCCATTATAATAGATCTGTAAAACAGAGTTTAAATGGGTTTCTAAAATCCCTGATAAAATAAGAGTGTGGTTACAAAGCCGCACAAATTCACTATACAAACTCTTAATCACATCAGCGACAATGTTCGCCACAATGATATCAAAACGCCCTTTAATTTTTTGCGTAGAGCCATAAATGATTTTATCTTGCGCTAATAGGGTGATTTGATTCAAGCTAAAATTTTTTAGGGTTTCTTCAATGGCTAAACTATCCGTATCGCAAGCTACTAAAGCGCTAACGCCTTGTTTTTTTAAAGCGATGCTTAAAATCCCGCTCCCACAGCCCACATCTAAAGCGTTTTTGCGTTTTAAATCAAGATCAGAGAGCAGTTCCAAACACATAGAAGTGCTTTCATGATGGCCTGATCCAAAGGCCAAAGCCGGATCAATCATTATGCTATCATCTGTAGCGACATGGCTTGGTTTTTGATGCCAACTAGGGTGTATGTAAAATTTGGCGCATTGCACCGGCAAAATAGCTTGTTTGTAGGCTTCTAGCCAGTCTTTTGAAGCCAGATTGCGTGAAAGATAGAAAAAATCAAACTCACTTTGCAGGTTTTGTTTTAAATTCAAACAAAACGCTTCTAACGCCGGAAAAAGCGAATCGCTCAAATTTTTTTCAGAGCGTAAAATAACGAAATTTTTGAGATATGGGGGTTTTTCTTTTAAATCTTCCTTTAGGGGGTCATGAGTGGTGAAATAACGCCAACTGGATTGGCTTACAAATTCAATGGTTTCTTCATCGTCAAACGCTTTTAAATTGTCTAAGCTTGATTCTTCTAAGGCTAGATGTGTGGTGTCTAAAAGAAAGCTCTCAAAAAGCTCTCGCTCCTTAGGGAAGATAAAGAAAAACTCATAATACATTGATTCTAACACTCAATCGTTCGTCCCTAAAACAACCTCTAATTTTTCTTTCAAAACTTGGGGGGTAAAAGGTTTCACAATGTAGTTATTCACGCCCGCTTTTAAAGCCGTAATGACCTCAGCTTTACCGCCCTCTGTGGTGATCATAATGATAGGGATTTCTTTAAAACGGCTATCAGAGCGTACCTTTTTAACAAGATCCAAGCCGTTCATTTCAGGCATGTTCCAATCTGTAATAAGCACCTTAGTGTCCGCATTAGCGTCTAGTTTCTCCCAAGCTTCCACCCCATGCTCAGCTTCTAAAACATCTTCATAGCCTAAGCGTGAAAGTGTATTTTTAATAATTCTTCTCATAGTTGAGCTATCATCTACTACTAGTAGTTTCAAAGTGCTTCTCCTTTTAAGATTGCATTTAAATTAGGCTCTTTTTAAACAGCCAAAGCGTCTCTAACGCCTTATAATAATAAATCATTCCAAATAATAGCATGTTTTGATTAAAATTACCTTGACCGACAATAATCATTGGCTAAATGGAGCGTTTAATGAGCGTTCTCATTTGTAAAAAAATTCAGTTTGTTTGCTATCATAATAGTTTAAAAGTAATAAAATAACTTTTGAGTGCGATAAAGGGTCATTGGATGGTTTGAAAAAAGAAAGACAAGGATTTCACAAGTAAGTGTATTATTTAAGAATTTTAATACTGGGTATAAGTTTTTTAAATATTTTAAATGCTGAAAATTTGAGTTACATGTCTTCTTCTTATCAAATAGGCACGGTGTTTATGCGCCCTTTAAACACTAACAAGCTTTTACAAGGGGCTTCAATCCTTCAAGGCTATGAAGTGAATCCTAAAAACGATTGGGCTTATTCTAGGTATTATTTCTTTATAGATTATGGCAATGTGCTTTTTAATAATGACTCTACTTTGCAAGCGAACATGTTCACTTATGGGGTGGGAGGGGATTTTATGGTCGCTTACGCTAAAAACCCTATCAACCGCTGGGCTTTTTTCTTTGGCTTGCAACTGGCCGCCAACACATGGATACTCAACAATAAAGTCAAAGATTTGGTGGTGAACACTTGGGATTCGTTAAAAGATTTCAATTTTCACAACACTTATTTCAGGGCTATTGGGAAATTTGGGGTGCAGTTTCGCACGATCGTTTTGTATCATAAGGTGGATGTGGAAATTGGCATGAAAATCTTTCTAACCCCTGAAAGGCACAGCTTGTTTGAAAGGAGCTTTTTGTTTTTTATTTCGCATTCGTGGCATTTTTAAATGGCGGAGAGAGAGGGATTCGAACCCTCGAAGGCTTGCACCTTACACGCGTTCCAGGCGTGCTCCTTCAACCACTCGGACATCTCCCCTTAAAAAGGGACTATTATAACTAAGATTTGTTTAAAAAGGGCTTATTTTAAAAGGAGTGAATCTTTAGAAATCACGCCATCTATTTGATTTTTAGCGCAAATTTCCCACGACTCTGTATCGTTTAAATCCATAAAAAACAAGATTTTGCTATCTAACAAGTAATTCGTGGCGTGTTGTTGGGCGAGTATGGCTTGCTTAATATCCTTAAAAATGCAATAGAGCGGTTTGAAAGCGTTGAATAAAAAAAAGGCGTCCGTTTCTATCTTGTGCGATAAAAAGATCACGCTAAAATTGACGCCATTTTCACAGCAATACTTAGCTAATTCCAAATTTTTTGGGTGCGCTTCAAAACACACTATATCGTTATTGGTGCTAGAATGAATAGCATCGGTGTTTTTAATGAAAACAAAACGAGCGCTAGGGATTAAAGGGTGTCCTAAAATAAGCATATTTACCCCTTATTATTCAAACAGGTTTCACTGCAATAGGCTACCGCTCCGCTATAAATAGCGTCTTTGCTAGAGACATAGGTTTGGCATTTAGAGCATACAATCATGTGATCTTCTAATTCTTTGGGGGTTTGTTGCGTGTAAGAGTGGTTGTCTCTGTGGTCGTTTTTGTGGGGTTTTTGCCTCAAAAACAAACGCCATAAAACCCACACAATAATGAGTAGGGGGATTAAAATTCTTAACATAAACTTTCCTTTGATTTGTAAAAATAAACTCGTTTTTGATGCACAAAGCATTCAGTGTCTTTACAAGCGATTTCATCTTTTAACTGCTCGCCTTTGTAGAATAAAAAATGCCCCTTATCTTTTAGGAAACATCGGCTTTTTTCTATCAAAAAAGAAGAGCTAGCGACCGCTCTAGAAGTGATTAAATCCACTTGTAAAAGATTTTGATAATCTTCTAAACGCTTTTTAATGATTTCAATGTTTTTTAAAGGCAAAACGCTTTTAAGGTAGTTTAAAAAAGCCGCTCTTTTTATTCTTGGCTCTAAAAGAATGAATTGCGCTTCAGGTTTTTCAAGGGCTAAAGGGATAGCAGGAAGTCCCGCCCCGCTCCCAATATCCAAGCAGCTTTTAAAATCTTTGATAAATTCTAAGGGCTTTAGAGCGTCTGTGATCTGGGGTTCTAACTCGCTTAAATTCCTCGCGCCGCTCAAGTTGTGCGTTTGATTCCATTCTAAAAGGATGTGCGCATAATCTTGCAATAAGGGGTTCATAAAATCAGCATCCCATCGCCATAAGAATAAAAACGATACTTCTTTTCTATGGCTATTTTGTAGATTTCTTTGGTTTTTTCTAATCCTATCATGGCACTCACAAGCATTAAAAGGCTAGATTTGGGCAAATGGAAATTAGTGAGCAAGTAATTAGCATGCTGGATCGGATTAGCAAGATGCAAGAATATATCGCATTCAAACGATTCTTGATTAGGGTTTTTTAAACGCTTAAAGTATTCCACGCTCCTTAAAGCGGTCGTGCCGATGCATAAAATCTCTTGGGATTCTTGCAAAATTTCTTGGCTCTTTTTAGGAATATGCAAAACTTCTGTATGGATTTGATGCTCTCTAATGTCCTTAGTTTCTACGCTAAGAAAAGTCCCAGCTCCCACATGCAAGGTCAAAAAAGCGTGCTTGAAATCTTTCAATAATTTTTCTAAGGTATTTTGAGAAAAATGCAATGACGCCGTAGGGGCAGCCACCGCGCCGATGTGTTTAGCGAACACGCTTTGGTATTCATGCGCATCCAAACTCTCATCCGCTCTTTTAATATAAGGAGGTAAGGGCATATGTCCGTATTGCTCTAAAAGCTTTAAGATATTTTCTTGATTTAAGGGGGTTTGATTGTCATAAAAAGCGATCAAGCGCTGGCCGTTATGAAGCAATTCCAAGACTTCAGCGTGATAATTTGCATCAAAAAAGATCTTGTCCCCCGCTTTGATCTTACCCTTGATTTGAGTTAAAGCGGTATTGTCTTTAAAAAAGCGGTGGAAAAACACTTCGGTCGTTTTTGATGGCAAAAAGGCATGCTTAGATCCAAAAAGCCTGGCCTTCATCACTTTGGTGTCGTTCAACACCACAAGGGCGTTTTTAGGGAAAAAATCTAAAACATGCTCAAAAGTGGTGTGCGTGATTGTTTGCGAACGCCTTTCATAGACAAGTAATTTAGCCTTTTCTTTGGGCAAAACGGGGTAGTTTGCGATCAATTCCTTAGGTAAATAATAATCATAGCTTTCTAAATCAAATTCTTTCAACTACGACTCGCTCTTTGTATGCTCTTTGGTGTTATTTTCGTTGTTATTTTCATTATCTTTAGGAGCCGGATTGACCATTTTGGCGATTAAAATAGAAAGCCCATAAAGCCCCACTAAAGGCAACGCCATAAAGATTTGACTCACCACATCAGGAGGAGTGATAATGGCTGCTACAATAAAAATCACTACAATAGCGTATTTGAAATACGCTTTCAAACTCGCATCGGTGATCAAGCCCACTTTGGCTAAAAAATACGCCAAAACAGGCAATTCAAACGCCACGCCAAAGCCTAAAATCAAGCGTGTGAAAAAGCTCACGTAACTAGACGCAGAAATATTGGCCGCAAACACATCGCTCCCAAAAGTGGCTAAGTATTCAATAATGAAAGGAAACACCACATAATAAGAAAACGCCACCCCAATCAAAAACATGCCGCTCCCAAAAAACACAAAAGGCAAAATCACTTTTTTTTCATTCTTATAAAGCCCTGGAGCGATAAAGAGCCACAATTGCCAAAAAATAATGGGCATGGAAATGACGATAGCGGCTGAAAAACTGATTTTGACCGCTACCATGACCCCTTCAATAGGGGAGAGTTGAATGAGCGTGCCTTTATAAGAATTTTTAACAAATTCAAAAATATTTTTCCAAAAATGAAAACACCCCAAAAACGCCACTAAAATCGTTCCTACAGAAACCATCAAACGCTTTCTTAATTCCTGTAAATGCGGTTTTAAATCTTCAAACATGCTCTTTTTCTTTGTCGTGTTCTTTGGCGTTGTTATCAGTTGCTAATTGGACTTCTTTAGGAGATTCATCGCTTGAAACCTTTTCATTTAAAGCTTCTTCATTGGAAACTTCTTTATTGGAGTGGTTAGGGAGCGTGTTGGTTTCTAAGCTGCGTTTATAATCTTGCATCAAATCCTGAATGCTTTTAATCTCATTTTCTGCAGTTACTTTAGCGTCTTCTAATTCTTCAATCTTAACGCCCTTAAGACTCTCTACTTTGTTTTCAAAGAGTTTTTGATACTCTAGGGTTTCTTTTTTGATTTCTTCAATATTGATTTCTTTATCTAAAGTGTCCTTAGCGTCATTGAGCGTTTTTTTAACCGTGCGAAAAAACTTCACCATATCCACGACAGCTTGGGGGAATTTTTCTGGCCCTAAAAAGATAATCGCCACAATCAACACCACAAGGATTTCAAAAAAGCCCATGCCAAACATAATAATCTACTTTCACACCCTTTAAATTTTATCGTTATTGTAGTGTAATTTTCTTTCTAAACAAGATTAAAATAAAGTTTGGGGGTTTAAAGTGGGGATTTTTAAAAGCGCGTGGGTTTTAGGCGTGGCGATTCTGCCTTTAGCGGTGCGCTCTAAATAACCATTAGCGAGTAAAAAAGGCTCAATCACGTCTTCAATCGTGCCTTCATCTTCCCTCATAGACGCTGCAATCGTGTTCAAACCCACCGGCTTTCCTTGAGCGTTAGCTAACAAAGATAAATACGTCAAATCCGCTTCATCAAAGCCCAATTCATTCACGCCCAATTCATTCAAAGCATGCAAAGTGATGTTTAAATCCATCAAGCTTGAATTTTTGACTAGCGCAAAATCGCGCACCCTTTTTAAAAGCCTTAAAGCGATCCTTGGCGTGCCTCTACTCCTTTTAGCGATTTCATCAGCGCTTTCTTCTTTGATGTCTTGGTTGAGTTTAGCAGCGGCTTTTTTGATGATGAGAGCTAGTTCACTAGGGCTATAAAATTGCATCCTAAAACTCATGCCAAATCTGTCTCTTAAGGGGTTAGAGAGCATTCCGGCTCTGGTGGTAGCACCGATGAGGGTGAAAGGGGGTAAATCAATTTTAATGGTTTGAGCCGCTGGGCCTGAGCCTATGATAATATCCAGTCTAAAATCTTCCATCGCCGGGTATAAAACCTCTTCAATCGCTGGGCTGAGCCGGTGGATTTCATCAATAAAAAGAATGTCTTTAGCTTGCAAATTCGTCAAAATGGCGGCTAAATCACCGCTTTTTTCTATCATGGGAGCGGCGGTGATTTTGATATTGGTTTCCATTTCTTTAGCGATGATATGGCTGATTGAAGTTTTACCCAAACCGGGCGGGCCAAAAAAGAGCATGTGATCCAAACTTTCTTGGCGTTTTTTAGCCGCGCAAATAGAAATTTGCAAATTGCTTTTAATCTTTTCTTGACCGATAAAATCTTCCCAAAGACTAGGGCGCAAACTCACTTCTTGAGAAGTTTCAAAATCCAAGGTTTCTAAATTGACTATCCGTTCTTTCATTTAATGATAACTTTCTAATTCGTTAGGGAAGTTTCCCTTTTTCACATCATCAGCGTATTGCTTGATAGCGTTTTGAACCAATTCTTTCCCCTTAAGGTATTCTCGCACGAATTTAGGCTTAAAGCTATCAAAAAAGCCTAACATATCGCTCCACACTAAAATCTGCCCGTCGCAATCTTTGCCACTCCCTATGCCGATCGTGGGGATTTTGATTTTTTGCGTGATTGTTTGGGCGATAGGGGTGGTTATACCCTCTAAAACCAACAAACCCACCCCAGCTTCTTCTAAACTCAAGGCGTCTTCTAAAAGCTTTTTTTGTTGCTCTTCATTTTTGCCCTTAATCTTATAGCCTCCATCAAGACGCACGAATTGAGGCATCAAGCCAATATGCCCTACCACAATAACACCCTCATTAGTGAGCGTTTTAACCAGCCTCGCTTTTTCTTTCCCCCCCTCTAATTTGATCGCGCTCGCTTGGGTTTCTTTATAAATCCTAATGGCGTTTTTTAGGGCTGTTTTTTCATCTTTATAGCTTCCAAAGGGCATGTCTGTGATGATAAAAGGAGTCTTAGCGCCCGCGCACACGGCTTTAGTGTGATAGAGCATCATTTTTACACTCGCGCTTAAAGTGTCGTTTTGATTGAAAAAACTCATATTCAAACTATCGCCCACTAAAATCACATCCACTAGCGGATCAAATATTTGAGCGAACAGCGCATCATAAGCGGTAATAGCGATGATTTTTTCGTGATTTTTTTTAGCTTGGAGGTGGTTGAGAGTGGTTTTTTTAATTGGGGCGGTTTGCATGCTCATTAAAAATCCTAAGTGTTAAATATAGTGGCATTGTAGCATGACTTTATTGGGGTGGGTAAAAATTTTACTCCATTTTAACCGGTCATTTTAATTATTTTAGTATAATTGAGAGAAACTTTTAACAAACAATTCAAGGGATTTGGCGATTTTGGGTCTTAAAAAATATGCTATTTTATGGTCTTTAATGGGGTTTTATGCAGGATTGAACGCGCTTGATTATGACACCCTAGACCCGAAATATTACAAATATATCAAGTATTATAAAGCTTATGAAGATAAAGAAGTTGAAGAATTGATCAGAGACTTAAAAAGGGCGAACGCTAAAAGCGGGCTTATTTTAGGGATCAATACCGGGTTTTTTTACAATCATGAAATCATGGTTAGAACCAATAGTTCCAGCATCACGGGGAATATTTTAAATTATTTGTTCGCTTATGGCTTGCGTTTTGGCTATCAAACTTTCAGGCCGTCGTTTTTTGCGCGCTTGGTCAAGCCAAATATCATTGGCAGGCGCATCTATATCCAATATTATGGAGGGGCTCCTAAGAAAGCGGGCTTTGGGAGCGTAGGGTTTCAATCGGTTATGCTGAATGGGGATTTTTTATTGGATTTTCCTTTGCCTTTTGTGGGGAAATACCTTTATATGGGGGGTTATATGGGTTTAGGTTTGGGGGTTGTGGCGCATGGGGTGAATTACACGGCGGAATGGGGGATGTCTTTTAACGCAGGATTGGCTCTAACGGTATTAGAAAAAAACCGCATTGAATTTGGGTTTAAAATTTTGAATAATTTCCCTTTTTTGCAATCTAATTCTTCAAAAGAGACTTGGTGGGGAGCTATAGCAAGCATTGGGTATCAATATGTGTTCTAAAAAAATAAGAAATCTCATTTTATGCTTTGGTTTTATGTTAGGCTTGAGCGCTGAAGAAAATACGGCTCAAGAGAATACGACTGAAGAAAACATGATTAAAGAAAATACCTCTAAAGACGCTCCCATTCTTTTGGAAGAAAAACGCGCCCAAACGCTAGAGCTTAATGAAGAAAAAAAAGAAGTTGCAAAGAGCGTTGATGAAAAAAGCCTGCTTGAAGAAATCCATAAGAAAAAACGCCAGCTTTACATGCTTAAAGGGGAATTGCATGAAAAGAATGAATCTCTCTTATTCCAGCAAATGGCTAAAAATAAGAGCGGTTTTTTTATAGGCGTAATCCTTGGCGATATAGGGGTTAGCGCTCATCCTAACGCCCGATCTTATGAGAGCTTTGAGTCTTTAAATAATATTCAGGCTTCTCCTTTGTTGTATGGCTTAAGGAGCGGGTATCAAAAGTATTTTGCTAACGGGATTAGCGCCTTACGCTTTTATGGGGAGTATTCAGGGGGGGCGATGAAAGGGTTTAAAAGCGATTCTTTAGCCTCTTATCAAACCGCAAGCTTGAATATTGATCTATTGATGGATAAGCCTATTGACAAAGAAAAAAGGTTTGCGTTAGGGATATTTGGAGGCGTTGGAGTGGGGTGGAATGGGATGTATCAAAATTTAAAAGAGATTAAAGGGTATTCACAGCCTAACGCTTTTGGATTAGTGCTAAATTTAGGGGTGAGCATGACGCTTAACCTCAAACACCGCTTTGAATTAGCCTTAAAAATGCCTCCCTTAAAAGAAACTTCGCAAACTTTTTTATATTATTTTAAAAGCACTAATATTTATTATATTAGTTACAACTATTTATTGTAAAGGCTAAAATGTTGAAATTTAAATATGGTTTGATTTATATCGCGCTCATTATAGGACTTCAAGCGACAGATTATGGCAATTTAGAAGAAGAAAACCAACAATTAGATGAAAAAATAAACCATTTAAAGCAACAGCTCACCGAAAAAGGGGTTTCGCCCAAAGAGATGGATAAGGATAAGTTTGAAGAAGAATACATCAATCGATCTTATCCTAAAATTTCCTCCAAGAAAAAAGAGAAATTACTCAAATCTTTTTCCATAGCCGATGATAAGAGCGGGGTTTTTTTAGGGGGTGGGTATGCTTATGGGGGATTTAATCTTTCTTATCAAGGGGAGATGCTAGACAGATATGGTGCGAATGCCCCTAGCGCGTTTAAAAACAATATTAAGATTAACGCTCCTGTTTCTATGATTAGCGCTAAATTCGGGTATCAAAAATACTTTGTGCCTTATTTTGGGACACGATTTTATGGGGATTTATTGCTTGGGGGAGGGGTGTTAAAAGAGGATGCAAGCGAGCAATCTGTAGGCTCGTTTATTTATGTTTTAGGGGCTGTTAATACCGATTTATTGTTTGATATGCCTTTAGATTTTAAAACTAAAAAGCATTTTTTAGGCGTTTATGCGGGTTTTGGGATAGGGCTTATGCTCTATCAAGACAAGCCTAATCAAAACGGGAGGAATTTGGTAGTGGGGGGCTATTCAAGCCCTAATTTTTTATGGAAATCTTTGATTGAAGTGGATTACACTTTTAATATGGGCGTGAGTTTAACGCTTTACAGGAAACACCGCTTAGAGATTGGCACCAAATTACCGATTAGCTATTTGAGAATGGGAGTGGAAGAGGGAGCGCTCTATCAAAATAAAGAAGATGATGAACGATTGTTGATTTCAGCTAACAACCAGTTCAAGCGATCCAGTTTTTTATTAGTGAATTATGCGTTCATTTTTTAAGGCTTGATCTTGGAGTTAAGGTTTAAAATTTTAGCGTTAGTCGTTTTGATTTTAGGGGGTTATTTGATTTTTAACGCTTTAATCACAAAACCCAGAGCTTTAAGTTTTAGTTTGAATAGCAAAGAGGATGCACTCAATAACAATGATGAAGCGCTTTTTTGGGATCTAAAAAAACCCATTAAGATTAAAATAGCAGCCCCAAAGGGCATCAAACGCTATGAGATAAAAGTAACCACAAAAGACAATTTGATCTTATATAAAAAAGAAAGTCTGGTATTGGATAAACCCAAGTCTTTAGAAGTGCCTTTAATTAGGCCTGAAATCATGGGGTTAGAAGACAAGTGCCTTTTGTATGAAATTCAAGCTAATGATTGGAGCTATGCTAATTTTTTCAATGGCAATAAAGCGTCTTTCAAACAAAAAGTGTGTGTTGATACGATAAAACCTTCCATTAAAGTTTTATCTCGTTCCCCAAGCATCGCTTATGGAGGGAGCGCGGTAGTTGTCTTTGAAGCTTTGGATAAGAATTTGTCTCAAGCGTTTGTGCGCGTCAAAAAAAAGGATTTTAAAGCTTTCAGGCTTTTAGAATTCAAACAGCGTAACATTTTTATCGCTCTAGTGCCTTGGTCTTATAAAAATAAGGATTTTAAGGCGTTCATTGTCGCTAAAGATAAAGCCTATAACTCTAATACCACCCCTTTATTACTCAAGCGAAAAACCCATCATGTGAGGGAAAAAGATATAGACTTAAGCGCCTTAAAAGATAAGATTGTAAAGCAAGAAAAATTTCAAAATCACACTGAGCAAACTTTATTAGAAATGTTTTCCAACGCGCGCTTAAAAGATTTAGAAAAAATCCAAAAAATCGCTTTAGAGCAAGGGGATTTTGGTAAGGATTTTTCCCATTTTCAAGCGCTAAAACCCTTGAACGGATCTTTTAAAATGATAAGCAATTTTTTAGAAAATCGGCGTCTCTTAAAGGACAATCAGGTGTTGTTTAAATTCTTGCATTTAGGGGTGGATTTGATGCCCAGTAAGGATTTATCTTTAGCGTTTGATCCATTGGTGGAGAGGGTTTTTAAGGGGGAGTTGGATTTTTATGGTAATAGTTTAATCAATTGCTATGGGTTGGGTTTGTGCGTTTTTTTAGCGCATTTAAAAGATGATGAAAGCGTGGGGAGTAGTGGTTTGAAATTAGGGAGCGGGTTGCATTTAGGGATGCTTTTGCAAGGGGTTTTTGTCCGGCCCAATGAATGGCTTAATGAGCAATGGATAAAAACCAATATCATTGCCCCCATAGAGCAAGCCAAACGGCTTTTAATGAAAGGATAGTCATGTTAAAAACGAATCAAAAAAACGTGCATGCGTTTGAAATTGAAAAGCAAGAGCCTGAAGCGGTCATAGGATTTTTAGAAAAAAACCACGCCCTTTTGCAATATTTTCTTATTATTTTTAAATATGATATTGAACCAGAAGTCAAAGCCATTTTGCACAAACACCAGCTTTTATTTTTAGAAACGAATCGCGTTTTAAACGGACGCCATATCAAAACCATGCCTTTAAAAGAAGAAACCAACCATTCAAAACCCAATCATTCTAAAACAGAACCTAAAACAACGATTTATGAGCGCCATATCAGGAGTGGGGAAGAGATTTATAGCGCTAATCATCTTATTTTTTTGGGTAATATCCACAATGGAGCGAAGATTATTTCAGAGGGCTGTGTGTCGGTTTATGGGGTTTGCGAAGGGGCGATTGTGTGCTTTGGAGAGTATTTGATCTTAAAAGAAGTCAAGAGCGCTCAAATCGTTTTTCAAAACAAAATTTTATCTCTAAAAGAGGTTGAACCGCTTTTGGTAAATAAAAATATTAAAATAATCACTAAAAATGACGATATACTAGACATAAAGGAAGTATTATGAAACAAACAACCATTAACCACTCTGTGGAATTAGTAGGGATAGGCTTGCATAAGGGCGTTCCTGTGAAGCTTGTTTTAGAGCCTTTAGGAGAAAATCAAGGCATTGTTTTTTACCGCTCTGATTTGGGCGTGAAGCTCCCCTTAAAACCTGAAAACATCGTGGATACCAAAATGGCAACCGTGTTGGGTAAGGATAACGCTAGAATTTCTACGATTGAGCATTTGCTTTCGGCTGTTCATGCGTATGGCATTGATAATCTTAAGATCTCTGTGGATAACGAAGAAATCCCTATCATGGATGGGAGTGCTTTGACTTATTGCATGCTTTTAGATGAAGCGGGGGTTAAAGAATTGGACGCTCCTAAAAAGGTGATGGAAATCAAGCAAGCCGTTGAGGTTAGAGAGGGCGATAAATTCGTTAAAATTGAGCCAGACAGCCAGCTTTCTTTGAATTTCACGATTGATTTTAACCATCCGGTTATCGCTAAACAAGCCCATCATTTCGTCTTTAGTAAACCCGCTTACAAAGAGCAAGTCGCTAAAGCCCGCACTTTTGGGTTTTTGCAAGAAGTGAATTACTTGCGATCCATTGGTTTAGCCAAAGGGGGGAGCTTGAATAATTGTATCGTGTTAGATGAAAACAGCATTTTGAATAAAGAGGGTTTGAGATGCGAAAAGGAATTCGTGTGCCACAAGATTTTGGATGCTATGGGGGATCTAATGGTCTTAGGCATGCCCGTGATGGGCAAATACACTTCTTTTTCAGGGAGTCATAAGCTCAATTCCATGTTGGTTAAAGCCATTTTAGCGGACGCTAAAAATTACGAAGTTTTGATCGCTACGGATTCGGCTAAAGAATTTGCGTTGCAAAAGGCTTTCGCTTAATCCTGAATTAGGGTTTATTTTTTGGAATTGGATTTAGTGCTTATCTCTTTAGGCGAGGGGGTTTTGCTTGGGGTGTATCAAAACAATTTTTTGTACGCTTCTTACACTTCCAAATCAAAAACAAGCGAAGCTTTAGTGGAAGTTTTTTCGCAATTATTCAAAGATTTTAAAAACCCTACTTTACCGGCGATTAAGGGGGTTTATTACGCTAAAGGGCCAGGGAGTTTCACTAGCCTAAAGCTCACGCATGTTTTCTTACACACTTTGGTTTTAATCCATGACTTTGAACTCTATTCAACTACAGGCTTTGATTTTAACGACAACACACCCATTTTGGCGTATGCCAATAAATACTTTGTTTCAAAAGAAAGGGAAAGCTTGACCGATTTTAAAGATTTGAAAATTGCGCCAAAAGATTTCATGCTGCCCTCTTTTTTAGAGAAAGACAAATTCACTCAATTGAACACGCCGTTTTACATTTTGCCTCCTATTTAGTGTATAATGCTAGTTTTAAAAATGAAAGGGTATCAACAATAGGGGTTTAAAATTTGGTAGTGAGTGTTCCTGCAACGAGTGCGAATTTAGGCCCCGGTTTTGATTGCTTGGGTTTGAGCTTGAATTTACGCAATCGTTTTTTTATTGAGCCTAGCAGTTTCCATGCGGTGAAATTGGTTGGGGAGGGTGAAGGGATCCCTAAATTTTTAACCAACAATATTTTCACTAAAGTGTTTTATGAGATTTTAAAAAAGCATGGGAATGACGGATCGTTTAAATTTTTATTGCATAATAAAGTCCCTATTACAAGGGGCATGGGGTCTAGCTCGGCGATGATTGTGGGGGCGGTCGCTTCAGCGTTTGCGTTTTTAGGGTTTGATTTTGATAGAGAAAATATTGTCAATACCGCTCTAATTTATGAAAACCACCCGGATAATATCACCCCAGCGGTCTTTGGGGGGTATAATGTAGCGTTTGTGGAAAAAAAGAAAGTGATAAGTTTAAAAACCAAAATCCCTTCTTTTTTAAAAGCGGTGATGGTGATCCCTAATAGGGCCATTTCTACCAAGCAATCGCGCCACCTCTTGCCCAAGCGTTACAGCGTGCAAGAAAGCGTGTTTAACCTTTCGCATGCGAGCTTGATGACGATGGCGATTGTGCAAGGGAAGTGGGATTTGTTGCGTTGTTGTGCTAAAGATAGGATGCATCAATACAAGCGCATGCAAACTTATCCTGTGTTGTTTGCGATCCAAAAGCTCGCTTTAGAAAATAACGCCTTAATGAGCACGCTTTCAGGGAGCGGTTCGTCGTTTTTTAACATGTGTTATGAAGAAGACGCCCCTAAATTAAAGCAGGTTTTGAGCAAGAAATTCCCTAAATTCAGGGTAGCGGTTTTAGATTTTGACAATGATGGAGTCCTTATTGAGAAAGACTGAAATTAAAATCCGCATGTGCGTGGCGTGCAGAATGCGCCAACCCCAAAAGGATTTGTTGCGTTTGAAAAGCTTTGACAATCAAATCATGGAGTTTGATGGCACAGGCCGTAGTTTTTATGTGTGTGGAAATTGTTTGAAAAATGGAGAAAAAAAGTTATTGAAAGCGGTTTCAAAAATAAAGAATGCCCCAAAAGATGTTAAAAATATCATTACTTGGATTAAGGAGAGAAGCATAGCATGAGTGGTATGGTTGATTTAAAGGAATTTTTAGCCGAGCTTGGTAAGACCCAAAAAGAGCTTAAAAATGTGATCGAGCAAGCCAAAGATATTGGTTTAGAGCTTAAGACAAATTCTAAAATGACCCCAGAGCAGGCAGGCAAGCTATACAAATACATTGTGGATGGCATTAAAGAACAAATACAAGCTAATCAACCCGCTAAGAATCTTGAACAAGACAATAAAGACGATTTGAATACAGCCGTAGCGTCTAAATCTCTTAACAAAAAGGTTTCCAAAACGCCTAAAAAAGAAGAAACAAAAAGCCAGCCAAAGCCCAAAAAAACTAAAGAAAAGAAAAAAGAAGCTCCCACGCCCATTGCCAAAAAGAAGGGAGGGATAGAGATTGTCAATACTTTTGAAAACCAAACGCCCCCTACAGAAAACACCCCTAAAGCGGTTAGCCATTCTCAAATAGAAAAAGCCAAGCAAAAACTCCAAGAAATCCAAAAAAGCCGAGAAGCCCTAAACAAGCTCACCCAAAGCAACGCTAACAGCACCAATAACGCTAATAACGCTAATAACGCTAAAAAAGAAATCAGCGAAGTTAAAAAGCAAGAGCAAGAGATCAAACGCCATGAGAATATCAAAAGATACACGGGCTTTAGGGTGATTAAACGCAACGATGAAACTGAAAATGAAACTGAAAACAGCGTAACAGAAAGCAAAAAACCCACTCAAAGCGCGGCAGCTATTTTTGAAGACATTAAAAAAGAATGGCAAGAAAAAGACAAACAAGAGGCTAAAAAAGCCAAAAAACCCAGTAAGCCCAAAGCCACCCCCACAGCCAAAAACAACAAATCCCATAAAATTGATTTTAGCGATGCGAGAGATTTTAAGGGCAATGATATTTATGATGATGAAACCGATGAAATCTTGTTGTTTGATTTGCATGAACAAGATAATTTCAATAAGGAAGAAGAAGAAAAAGAAGTGCGCCAAAATATCAACGACAGGGTGCGCGTCCAAAGGAAAAACCCTTGGATGAATGAAAGCGGGATCAAACGACAATCCAAAAAAAAGCGTGTATTCCGTAACGATAACAGCCAAAAAGTGATCCAAAGCGCGATTGCAATCCCTGAAGAAGTGCGCGTCTATGAATTCGCACAAAAAGCGAATTTGAATTTAGCCGATGTGATTAAAACCCTCTTTAATTTAGGGCTTATGGTAACTAAAAACGACTTTTTGGATAAGGATAGCATAGAGATTTTAGCCGAAGAGTTCCATTTAGAAATTTCTGTTCAAAACACTTTAGAAGAATTTGAAGTAGAAGAAGTGCTAGAGGGGGTGAAAAAAGAGCGCCCGCCTGTGGTTACTATCATGGGGCATGTGGATCATGGTAAAACTTCACTACTGGATAAAATCCGTGATAAAAGAGTCGCTCACACGGAAGCTGGGGGGATCACTCAGCACATTGGCGCTTACATGGTGGAAAAAAATGGCAAATGGGTGTCTTTCATTGACACCCCAGGGCATGAAGCCTTCAGCCAGATGCGTAATCGTGGGGCTCAAGTAACAGATATTGCAGTGATTGTGATAGCGGCTGATGATGGCGTGAAGCAGCAGACTATTGAAGCGTTAGAGCATGCAAAGGCCGCTAATGTGCCTGTGATTTTTGCGATGAATAAAATGGATAAGCCTAATGTGAATCCGGACAAACTCAAGGCCGAATGCGCTGAACTTGGTTATAACCCTGTGGATTGGGGCGGAGAGCATGAGTTTATCCCTGTTTCAGCTAAAACGGGCGATGGCATTGATAATCTGTTAGAAACCATTCTTATCCAGGCGGATATTATGGAATTAAAAGCTATAGAAGAGGGCAGCGCTAGGGCGGTTGTTTTAGAAGGGAGCGTGGAAAAAGGGCGTGGGGCAGTAGCCACTGTGATTGTCCAAAGCGGGACTTTGAGCGTGGGGGATAGTTTTTTTGCCGAAACGGCGTTTGGTAAAGTAAGAACGATGACTGACGATCAAGGCAAGAGCATTCAAAATTTAAAACCCTCTATGGTGGCTCTCATCACAGGTTTAAGCGAAGTGCCGCCTGCAGGATCTGTTTTAATAGGGGTAGAAAACGATTCCATCGCACGCTTGCAAGCTCAAAAGAGAGCGACTTATTTACGCCAAAAAGCGTTGAGTAAAAGCACTAAAGTGTCTTTTGATGAGCTTTCAGAAATGGTCGCTAATAAGGAATTGAAAAATATTCCTGTAGTCATTAAAGCGGATACGCAAGGAAGCCTAGAAGCCATTAAAAACAGCTTGTTGGAGCTTAATAACGAAGAGGTGGCGATTCAAGTGATCCACTCAGGGGTGGGGGGCATTACTGAGAATGATTTGAGCCTAGTCTCTAGCAGTGAGCATGCGGTGATCTTAGGCTTTAATATCCGCCCCACCGGTAATGTGAAAAATAAGGCTAAAGAATACAATGTGAGCATTAAAACTTACACGGTGATTTATGCCTTGATTGAAGAAATGCGATCGTTGTTATTAGGCTTGATGAGTCCTATTATTGAAGAAGAGCATACCGGACAAGCGGAAGTGAGAGAGACCTTTAATATCCCTAAAGTTGGCACGATAGCCGGGTGTGTGGTGAGCGATGGGGTGATTGCTCGTGGCATTAAGGTGCGTTTGATTAGAGATGGCGTGGTGGTTCATACCGGCGAAATCCTTTCTTTGAAACGCTTTAAAGATGATGTGAAAGAAGTTTCTAAGGGCTATGAGTGCGGGATCATGCTAGACAATTATAATGAGATTAAAGTGGGCGATGTGTTTGAAACCTATAAAGAAATCCATAAAAAAAGAACCCTCTAATGAACGCTCATAAAGAACGCTTAGAATCCAATCTTTTAGAATTACTGCAAGAGGCTTTAGCGAGTTTGAACGATGGCGAGTTGAATTCTTTGAGCGTTACTAAAGTGGAATGCTCTAAAGGGAAGCACCACGCTTTGGTGTTTGTGCTTTCATCAGATCATAAAATCCTTTCCAAATTGAAAAAAGCTGAGGGTCTTATCAGGCAGTTTGTTTTGCAGGCGAGCGGGTGGTTTAAATGCCCAAAACTCAGTTTTGTTTTAGACAACAGCTTAGAAAAGCAGCTCCGCCTAGACGCCTTATTTAATGAAATCGCTAAAGGGAAAGATAATGACTAAAAAAATAGAAGAGAAAATAGAGGGCGTGATTGAAAGTTTGGGATACTTGCTTTATGATGTGAGTTTGGTTAAAGAAAATGAGCAGCATGTTTTAAGGGTGAGCCTTAAAAACCCTAATGGGGCGGTTAGTTTGGACATTTGCCAACAAGTGAGCGAGGTGATTTCGCCCTTATTAGATGTGTGCGATTTTATTCAAGACGCTTATATTTTAGAAGTGAGCTCTATGGGGTTAGAAAGAACGCTTAAAACCCCCAAACACTTCAAGCTTTCTTTAGGCGAAAAAGTGGAAGTCAAACTCATCAATAAAGAAAGCTTTCAAGCTGTCCTTAAAGACGCTAACGATTGGAGCGCGGATTTTGAATTAGAGGATCACGCTATCAAAAGCGTGGAATATAAAGATTTAAAGAAAGTTAAAACGCTTTTTGAGTGGTGAAATAACGCGAAACGGTAGCGTTTCTGCACTCTATAAGAGATGCTTGATTAAAATTAACTCTTATTATTTAGCTAAAAAACGCCAAAAAGCATTTTTTAGATTTCATTCCTCCATTTGAGCGATGCTCATTATTTCTTTAACCACATTCACATCTTCTAGCGTGCTTAAATCTTGAGTGATGGGCTCCTTTTTGGCGATAGATTTCAAAAGCCTTCTCATGATTTTCCCGCTTCTGGTTTTAGGTAAACCCGGCACATACATGACATTGTCTAATTTCGCGATCTTTCCAATCTCAACGGATAAGATATGATTCATTTCTTTTAACAATTCTAAACTCTCGCCAAGATTACATTTAGCCCCATCACACAGCACCACAAACGCAAATAAGCCCTCTCCTTTAATCGTATCAGGGATACCCACTACCGCACATTCAACCACCATTTCATGTTTAGAAATAGCACTCTCCACTTCAGCCGTGCCAATCCTATGCCCGCTCACATTCACAATATCATCTGTGCGCCCAATAATAGTAATGTATCCGTTTTCATCCACGATAGCGCCATCTCCAGAGAGGTAGACATATTCCCCATTCAACTTGATCTGAGAAAAATAGCTATCAATGTATCGTTTTTCATCGCCCCAAATGTTTCTTACCATAGAAGGCCATGGCTTAGTGATGCATAAAAACCCTTGCTCTCCGGGCTTTGTTTTGGTGCCGTCTTCGTTTAAAACTTCTGCATGGATTCCAGGCAAAGGTAAAGTTGCACAGCTGGCCCTTATAGGCGTAGCTCCCGGTAAAGGGCTGATGATATGCCCGCCTGTTTCTGTTTGCCACCAAGTATCCACGATACTGCATTTTGAGTTACCGATTTTTTCATAAAACCATTTCCATGCCGTAGGGTTAATGGGCTCTCCCACCGTTCCTAAAACTTTGAGCGATTCTAAATTATACTTTAAAGGTTCGTTTTCGCCTTTAGCATGCAACATTCTTATAGCGGTGGGGGAAGTGTAGAATTTATCCACGCGGTATTCTTCTATCATCCTCCACCATCTCCCATAATCCGGATAAGACATCGTGCCTTCTAGTATCAAAGTCGTCGCCCCACAAGCTAAAGGCCCATAAACCACATAAGTGTGCCCTGTGATCCAACCAATATCAGCGGTGCACCAAAAATTATCGTTATCTCTAATATCAAAAACCCACTCCATCGTCATTTGCGCCCACAGCAAATACCCCGCACTGCTGTGTTGAACGCCTTTAGGTTTCCCGGTTGATCCGCTTGTATAGAGCAAGAATAAAGGATCTTCAGAGTCCATCATTTCAGGTTCGCATTTATCGGATTGGTAATGGACCATTTCATTATAGACAAAATCGCGCCCTCTCACATAGTCAATCTCTTTGGCGTTTCGTATCACAATGAGCGCTTTTTCCACACTAGGGCAGGCGTTATTTTCTAGAGCCTTGTCAAGGGCTGGTTTGAGCATGTAAGGTTTGCCTTTTCTAAAAGTCCCGTCCGCTGTGATAACTAATTTAGCTTGAGCATCGTTGATCCTATCCCTTAAGGCTTCAGGGCTAAACCCAGCAAAAACGATGCTATGGATCGCTCCAATCCTAGCGCATGCGAGCATCATATAAACGCTTTCTACAATCATGGGCATATAGATAATGACCCTATCGCCTTTTTTGACATTGAATTCGTTTTTTAAAAGGTTGGCTGTTTTATTGACTTCAGAGTGGAGTTTTCTGTAGGTGATGACATTATAATCCCCCATTTCCCCTTCAAAAATGATCGCTACTTTATTTTTTTTGTCTTTTAAATGCCTGTCTATGCAATTGTAAGAAACATTGATTTTGCCGTTTTCAAACCATTTGAAAAAAGGGGCGTTATCGCTGTTTAAAACCTTATCAAAAGGTTTAAACCATGTGAGTTTTTGCTTGGCTAACTCGCCCCAAAAATGTTCATAATCTTCATTGGCTTCATGCACTAAATCTTTATATTCGCACATGTTTTTAATCCTGGCTTGCTTGGCAAACGCTCTGTTAGGGTTAAAGATTTTTTTAGCGAATTCTGAATCATTGTCTAATTGCATCGCATCTCCTTTTTCATGGTTTTAAGCACATTTTTTATTATTGTATCCAAACTCACACTCTTTTAAAGGGAGGGATACTTTTCTCTTTCTGTGGGGGTTGAGACTGATAAAAAAGGAAACAATAGCAAGATGAAACCTAAAGGGAGCATTAGCGTTAATATGCTAATATAAACCAAAACATTATGACTACAAAAAGGGTGATATGCTGATCTCCATAGCGTTTTTATTGGTTTTATGTTTTTTGAATTATAGTTCTTTTAGGATGTTAAAATCGTTTTTAACCCTAAAGAAAATCTCTCGATACGCTTATTTGGGGTTTTTCATCCTTTTGAGTGCGGGCGAGGCGGCTTTTGTTTTTTATAGGAATACTATGCCTAGCCATTTGTTTGTTTTGACTTCGGCGTGTTCGTTTGTATCTTTTATTATTTTTATCCTTTCTTTAAGTTTTTACGGGTTTTCTTACTCCATAGAAAAAATAGATTTCTTACCTTCAAGGCGTAAAGGTTTAAAAAACTTTTTAAAATTAGGGTTTTATCTGGCGTTGTTAGGGTATTTTTGGCGCGGGTTTTATGAGGGGTTGGCCCGCCCTAAAATCAAAGAAACCCCTATTTATTTGGATAAGCTAGACAAGGAATTAAAGATTATTTTACTCACAGACATGCATGTGGGGAGTTTGTTGCAAAAAGATTTTGTTGATTACATTGTAGAAGAAGTCAATCAAAAAGAAGTGGATATGGTGTTGATTGGGGGGGATTTAGTGGATGAAAGCATTGAAAAAGTCAAATCTTTTTTACTGCCTTTAAACAACCTTAAAAGTACGCATGGCACTTTTTATGTGCCAGGAAATCATGAGTATTATCATGGCATAGAGCCGATTTTATCGTTTCTTAACACGCTTGATATGACGATTTTAGGGAATGAATGCGTGCATTTAGGGGGGATCAATTTGTGCGGTGTGTATGATTATTTCGCGCGAAAGCGTCAAAATTTTGCCCCCAATATTGATGAAGCGTTAAAAAAGCGCGATGAGAGTAAGCCCACGATCCTTTTAGCCCACCAGCCCAAACAAATTAGAAGCCTCAAAGAAAGCCACTCTGTGGATTTAGTGCTTTCAGGGCATACCCATGCAGGGCAAATCTTTCCCTTTAGCCTTTTAGTCAAGTTGGCGCAAACCTATTTACATGGTTTATACAAGCACAGCCCCACCACTCAAATCTATGTGAGCAGTGGGGCAGGGTATTGGGGGATTCCTTTAAGGTTTTTAGCCCCTAGCGAGATCGCATACCTTAGGCTCTTACCTAAAAATCAAGCTTAGTTGAACAAAATCTTAAAATCGTAATCAAGCGGTTAAAAATAAGGACTAAACAAGGATTAAAAAAACAACCGCCAAGACAAAGGGAAAGGAGGGGGAGGTGACCCTTCAATCTTAAGCGGTGCCAACCAAACCACAAGGAATGGTTGGATTTGCAATTATACAATAAAATGGTGATTTTTGGCAAATGGTTTTAAAAATTATCCATAAAAACGCTCAAAGGCATTTTTACAACCAATAATCAAGGGCTTGATTTTAATCAAGCGATAACTTTTATTAATATTTTCTTAAACTAATTTAAAATTATGATATAATCAGTGCTTGAATTACTCTTAAATGCAGGAGTCATACACCATGCGCGTTCTACTGATTGAAAAAAATTCTGTTTTAGGTGGAGAAATTGAAAAGGGCTTAAATGTTAAAGGCTTTATGGCTGATGTAACAGAGAGTTTAGAGGATGGGGAATATCTTATGGATATTAGGAATTATGACTTGGTTATGGTTAGCGATAAAAATGCTTTAAGTTTTGTTTCTAGAATCAAGGAAAAGCATTCTTCTATTGTTGTTTTAGTTTCTTCTGATAACCCTACAAGCGAAGAAGAAATCCATGCGTTTGAGCAGGGCGCGGACGATTACATCGCTAAGCCTTACCGCAGCATTAAAGCTTTAGTCGCAAGGATTGAGGCTCGTTTAAGGTTTTGGGGTTCTAATGTGATTGAAATTGGGGATTTGACCATTAGCCCTGATGAAGAAAAGATTATTTATAAGGGGCGTGAAGTTGAGGTTAAAGGGAAGCCCTTTGAAGTGCTGACCCATCTTGCCAGGCATAGGAATCAAATCGTCTCCAAGGAACAGCTTTTAGACGCTATTTGGGAAGAGCCTGAAATGGTTACCCCTAATGTCATTGAAGTGGCTATCAATCAAATCCGCCAAAAAATGGATAAACCCTTGGGGATTTCCACGGTTGAAACCGTAAGGCGCAGAGGCTATCGTTTTTGCTACCCCAAACCGGCGTGTGAAGAGTAAATTCCGTGGTTTGCTAAAAAATAGATTAGAATGAGAGTGTGGAGTGGGTAAAATCAAATATTTTAATAACGATAGTAGAGGCACTCATATCAAGTTGGTGTTTAGCTAGGAGCATGATCATTTTATCTGCGATTGGTAGGGTGTTTTGGTTAAAAAAACACTCAAATAAATTCGTATCAATTCATGGATTTAAATATTTATCAAAATACAAACTTTGGCTCCGTTTTCATTGGATATTGACAAAGTCTTATTTTTGTGGGATTTTTATGGGATACAAGAAAAATACACAAAGAAAACGCTAGTTAAACTCTAGCTTGCACTAAAATTTTAGTATAGTGGCGTTGTGAGAACCATTAAAACTATGATTGCTAATAGTAGTTTCATAGTTGGTCATCTCCTTTTTAAGATAACCGCTCACTATTACCCCAAACCCTAACATGCTCCAAATACCCGCAACAAAAAAAACAATAAAATAGAGAGATAACTTAAAATGATTATTTGCGTTGGCGTGATGATAATTTAAAAAACCTAAAAATACTAAAAAAGCATTTTTTTACAATCAAACTATTAAGAGAGCTTGCGAAAAGTAAGCGATGAATTTTTAAGCGACCTTTTGGGGGTTAGGGGGATTTAGTTGGAGGTTTGATAGGGGGAGAATTATTTTAAAATATCTTCTATCCTTAAAGAAATGAGTTTATACAAAATGATAGAATGAAAATTTTTAAACCTTATCAAAAAGAGCTTTTAAACTCTTGTTAGTTTTTGTTAGCTTTTTCTAAACAGCTTATTTTTAAGCGTTATTAAAGATTTCTTCAATTTGTTCTTTAATATCCCTGTAATTAAAGCTTTCTCTAAAGCCATCAATCTTGCCTCCGCTCGCATTCCTATGCCCGCCTCCATTAAAACACATTTGACTGAGTTCGCACACATCGCAATTCCCGTTCGCTCTTAAGCTCACATTCCCTTTAGAATTCACATCTATATAAAAATCAAAATCCGGATTTTGCGTTAAAAAAAGGTTAGCCAACACGCTAATACCCCCCATAGAATAGCTTAAAAACCCTTTTTTATCCCGGTAATAAACGCTGCAATCATGCTTTTTTAAAGAGAGCAAATGCGTTTGCGCGTTTGAAGAGATATTGTCCATCGTTTCTGTATCGGGGTCGCCCCCTAGAGCGATTTTTTTAAGCCTGAACAAATCGTTATCATAGGCTACAGGGGCATTTTCTAAAAACAAATAGTTTTTAACTTCTTCTAAAAGCTTTAACTTATAGTTGCGGTTTTCATCATCAAACATGAAACGATTCAATTCAGAGCTTTGAGTGATCATGCGCATGCACACCTTGCCTAATTCAAAGCCATAACCTTGCGTGTCCCAAATATCCACAGAATTGACCATTTCCACCAAAGGCTCTAGCCATGTTGTGTTTTTTGGCTCTAAAATAGCGTAATGTTTTTTCAAAAATTCATACACGATTTTAGTCGCGCAACGGTTCGTGTCTAAAAAATACCAATGGAAACTCTCAGCCACTTCCTTACCACTGATATGGTGATCCAAAAGCTGGATTTGAATGTTTTTGTTTTGCAAGCGGTGTTCTTGGATTTTATCTTGCAGATACTCTGCTTCGTTTAAGTTCAAATTCAAATCGCTGATCAAAATAAGGAATTCACTCTCTTTAGATTGAGCGATTGCGTTTAAAATCTCATAAATTCTCGCTGAAACTTCACGCCCGTAATTAGCGTTATAGCATTGGGTATTTTTAAAAAATTGTTTTGAAACAAGCTGGCATGCATAGCCGTCTAAATCAATGTGTGAAAGGTGGTAAACTTGCATCATTCTCCTTTTTTTATCAATTATTTATCCATTAAAAGTTAATATGGATCGTGCCTAAAGCTTCAAAATTGGAGTTAGGATCTAATTCCGCATGGCTTAGCACGACCACATCAATCCTGGCCTGCTCCATTTGATTGGAAAGGGCTTTTCTTAAATTAGGCTCTACGATCAAAATCACCGGAGCGATCCCTTTTTGCAAGACTTTCATAGCCTCTTCAGAAACCACTTCAATGAGTTTTTGCAATTCGCTCACATTGAGCAACAGACTCTTAGAAGCGCCATTTTCTCGCAATTTATTAAGCAAAAATTGTTCGCTATCGGTAGAAAAGGTTAAAAATTTCAAACGCCCGTCTTCAGATTTAAAAGCGTTAGTGATCACCCTAGAAAGCCTCGCCCTCACTTGTTCGGTTAAGATATTCACATCGTTTTGAACCAATGGGGCAATATCGGTAATCGTTTCTAAAATAGTGAGCATGTCTTTAATGGGGATTTTTTCATGCAACAAGGCTTGCAAGACTGAGCGGATCGCACCGGTGGGGATTTTTTTACTCTCTTCTACAATCGTAGGATAGTCTTTAGCCAAGCGCTCTAAAAGGGATTTCACTTCGTCTTTAGTGATAAAATCTTCAGCGTATTTTTTCACTAATTCGCTGGTGTGTGTCGCAATAACGGTGCTTGGATCAATAATGGTATAGCCTTGAATAATGGACTCTTCTTTATTTTTGGTTTCAATCCATAAAGCGTCCATTCCAAAAGCCGGCTCTTTAGTAGGAATGCCTTCAATTTCTTTATTCACAAAACCGGTATTCATGGCTAAAAACTTATCTGGCATCACCATGCCCTCACCAATCACAATGCCTTTAAGCTTGATTTCATAATGCGTTGGGGGGAGCTGCAAATTATCCCTGATCCGGATTTGAGGCATCAAAAAACCATAATCGCTCGCTATCTTTTTTCTAATACCCCTAATCCTTTCTAACAAATCGCCCCCTTGTTTCATGTCCGCAAGACTGATGAGCTGATAGCCTAAAGCCAATTCTAAAAATTCAATCTTTAACACTTCATCAATCGCTTGTTCTTCTTCTCTTTTAAGCTCTTCTTGGGTTTTAGCCCTTGTGGTTTGGGTGTGGGGTTTGATTTTGGAGCTGTGGGGTTTTTCGCTCAAATCCAAGCCGAATTTTTGACTCAAATAATTTTCTAATTTAGTGAGCAGCCCATCTTTTCCCTCCCTGCTAATCAGCCATGCGATGAACAAAAAGAGAGTCCCTACAAACGCTAAAGAAAAGGTAGGGAGTCCAGGAATGGTTGCAAAAAGCAATAAAATCGCTCCCACAATCACTAAGGTTTTGCTTTTATTGGTGAGCTGTGTGATGAGTTTGGAAGCAAAGTCCTCTTCTTCGTTTTGCGTGGTGCGAGTGGCGACAATACCGGTCGCTGTTGCAATGATTAAGGCAGGGATTTGCCCCACAAGCCCATCGCCAATGGTTAGGATAGTGAAAGTGCTAGCGCTAAAGCTCAAACTCATATCCCTTTGGAACACGCCCACTAAAAACCCCCCAATGATATTGATAAGCGTGATAATGATAGAAGCGATCGCATCGCCTTTGACAAATTTAGACGCGCCATCCATCGCGCCATAAAAATCCGCTTCTTGGCTTAGAGCGGCACGCCGTTTTTTAGCTTCCTTATCATCAATAAGCCCTGAATTTAAATCCGCATCAATCGCCATTTGCTTTCCTGGCATAGCGTCTAGGGCAAATCGCGCCCTAACTTCAGTAACCCTAGTAGAGCCATTAGTAACCACTAATAAATTCACTAACACTAAAATACTAAAGATAATAGCCCCAATCACATAATTCCCGCTCACGCTAAATTCCCCAAACGCCGTGATAATATCGCTCACCGCGCTAGGCCCTTTATAGCCTTGGGTTAAAATCATTCTAGTGGTGGCGACATTTAAAGCCAAGCGGTACAAGGTTACAATGAGCAATAAAGTGGGGAAAGCGCTAAAATCAGTAGGCTTGTCAATATAAAGCCCGATTAAAATAATCAACACCGATAGCGCGATAGAAATCGTGAGTAAAAAATCCAACACAAAAGGCGGTAACGGCACGATAATGATCGCTAAAATAGCTATCACAAAGACCACAAGGGCTAAGTCTTTGGATTGCAAGAAGCGTTTAAAGACGGGGAAAGTCTTTTTAAAAGCTAATTTGGAGCGTTCGTTTGCCATAATCTAAAATCAATGCCTTAATTTTGGTAGGTGTGTTTGTCTCTTATTATAATATAAAGTTTAAAAGTATGACACAAAAAAGCTTATTTTACGCTATAATGCGATCTTTATTAAATTACCAATTAGGAGGTCGTTATGGCTTTGAATCTGGAGAAAAAACAAGAAATCATTAAGGCGTTTGCCACTAAGGAAAACGATACGGGTTCTTGTGAGGTGCAAGTAGCGTTGTTGAATGAAAGGATCAAGCTTTTAACCGAGCATTTAAAAGCTAACCCCAAGGATCATTCCAGTCGTTTAGGGCTTTTAAAATTAGTCGCTCAAAGACGCAACTTGTTGAAATACATCAAACGCACCGATCATGCGCGTTATGTGGTTTTGATTGAAAAGTTAGGCATTAAAGACAGATAATTTTTATCGGCTTTAGGGCATGGCGAGTTTGTGTTGAAAGAGCGTTTAAAAGCCTTTTTTAGTGCGGACTCTGTTTTCACTTTAATTTTTGCCCTTTTCTTTCTCACTTCGTTTAAAAAGCCTTTAACTCAAGTCTTATTGATTGTTTTAATGGTCTTTTTGTTTTTTAGGTGTTATTTCCAAGCGTCTTTGAAAGAGACTTTTAGAATTAATCATCTAAAAACAATGCCTTTCAAATGGCTTACTTTGGCTTTTTTAGGCGTGTTTTTAAGCATCTTCCCTAACATGTTTAACATGCATGATAGCCAAACTTTCCGCTACAATTTATTCGCTCTAAACATGTCCTTAACTTATGCTTGCGGAGCGTTATGCTTGCTTTTTGCCAGTTGTTTAAGAATCAAATTGAATCAAAAAATCCTTTTTTACAGCATGGCTGTTGCCAATTTCATCAATGGCTTGCTTTCATTGGTGCAAAAAATTTATTTTAACATGCCCAGAGCGCAAGGGTTTAGCACGGTTAAGGAGTATGTGGTTTTAGTGAGCGTTTCCATTTTGGGCTGTTATATTTATGCGCTTTATTCGCAAAATCAAAAAGAAAAACTTTTTTTCACCCTTTCTGTTTTTGTGGGGTTTTTAGTCGTTATTTTAAGCGCTACAAGGAGCGCGACAATCGCCTTTGTAGCTACTTTTTTAATCCTTTCTTGCTTTATTTTATACGCCAAAAAATCGCTCAAACCATTGGGTTATATGGTGGTTGTGAGTCTTATTTTGAGCGCTTTGTATATGGGGAGTAACGCTTTAGAAAAAAAGGGGGCAATAGAGCAATCTAGGGTTCAAAACCAAAGTTTTGAAGAAGATTTGAAACGCTACGCTAAAAAGGACGCTGATAGCAGTATCGGGTGGCGTTTGGAGCGCTGGAAAGAAGCCCTAACGGTTTTGCGTTTAAGGCCCTTTTTTGGTATGGCCGCTAGCGAGAAATGCCAGAGGTTAGAAGAGATTTTATCCTTATCAAAGTCTTATAGAGCCAAAGATTTGATCCTTTGTTATGAAAGATACGACAATCAAATCATTCATGTTCTAGCCACTAGGGGGATCATAGGCTTTTTAATCTGGCTCTTTTTTTTATTAGCGGTTGTAAAGATTTTTTGGAGCGGGATAAAGCAAAACTCTTTAATATCGTTTTTTATATTAACGACACTCACTTTTTACCTCATTTTTGGCATCGGGTTTGACCCCTTTGATTTCTTCATTACGGGAAGTTTTTTTGTAGGAATGATCATGATGGCTGTTTTTTTAAAAAAAGATAAAAGCGCTTTTTAGCATCAAAAAATTTAACGCTAGTCAAGCGGTAGTTTCTTGACAATGCGTTCTTAGGGGGATTTAAGGGGTAAGATAAAAACTTATGCTATAATGCGGTTTCATTCCATATTCAACAAGGAGAAATAAATTAATGAAAATTTTAGTGATTCAAGGGCCTAATTTAAACATGTTAGGACACAGAGACCCAAGACTTTATGGCATGGTAACCTTAGACCAAATCCATGAAATCATGCAAACTTTCGTGAAACAAGGCAATTTAGATGTAGAATTAGAGTTTTTTCAAACCAATTTTGAGGGCGAAATCATTGATAAAATCCAAGAGAGCGTGGGCAGCGATTATGAAGGGATCATCATTAACCCTGGAGCGTTTTCGCACACTTCTATTGCGATTGCAGATGCGATCATGCTAGCGGGCAAACCCGTTATTGAAGTGCATCTCACTAACATTCAAGCCAGAGAGGAATTCAGGAAAAATTCTTACACCGGAGCGGCTTGTGGAGGCGTGATCATGGGATTTGGCCCGCTTGGTTATAACATGGCTTTAATGGCGATGGTCAATATTTTAGCCGAAATGAAAGCGTTCCAAGAAGCCCAAAAAAACAACCCTAATAACCCCATTAACAATCAAAAATAAAAGGGGGCTACCCATGAAAGGATTAGAAAGAGAATCGCATTTCACGCTCAATGAGAACGCGATGTTTTTTGAGTGCACTTATAGTTGTGATAACGCTTTGTTTTTGCAATTAGACGATCGCTCGTTCTTTATCACTGATTCTCGTTACACCCAAGAAGCTAAAGAAAGCATTCAGCCTAAAAATGGCGTTTTAGCGGAAGTGATAGAGTCTAGCGATTTAGTCCAAAGTGCGATTGATTTGATTGCAAAGAGTTCGGTTAAAAAGCTCTTTTTTGACCCCAATCAAGTGAATTTACAAACCTACAAGCGTTTGGATTTAGCGGTTGGGAATAAGGTTGTTTTAGAGGGCGTGCCTAGTTACCACCGCCAAAAACGCATCATTAAAAACGAGCATGAGATCCAACTCCTCAAAAAATCTCAATCGTTGAATGTTGAAGCTTTTGAAAATTTTGCTGAGTATGTGAAAAAGATTTTTGATGAAAAAGAGTCATTGAGCGAGCGGTATTTGCAGCATAAGGTTAAGGACTTTTTGACTAAAGAGGGGGTTTATGATCTGAGTTTTGAGCCTATTTTAGCCTTGAATGCGAACGCGAGCAAACCCCATGCCTTGCCTAGCGCGAAGGATTTTTTAAAAGCGGAGCATAGCATTCTTTTGGATATGGGGATCAAATACGAACGCTATTGCTCGGATAGGACTCGCACGGCTTTTTTTGACCCTAAAGATTTTGTCTTCACAAGAGAGCAGAGTTTCAAGGATAAAGAGCGTCAAAAGATTTATGACATTGTGAAAGAAGCGCAAGAAAAGGCTATTTCAGGCATTAGAGCGGGCATGACCGGTAAAGAAGCGGACAGCTTGGCTAGGGGAGTGATTAGCGATTATGGTTATGGGCAGTATTTCACTCACAGCACCGGGCATGGCATTGGCTTAGACATTCATGAGCTTCCTTATATTTCATCGCGCAGTGAAACCATTTTAGAAGAGGGCATGGTGTTTTCTGTAGAGCCTGGGATTTATATCCCTGGATTTTTTGGGGTGCGCATTGAGGATTTAGTGGTGATTAAAAATTCTAGGGCCGAGCTTTTGTGATGCGAGAGATCCTTACTAACCGCTTTTTCCCAAGCCTTTTTAAAAAAAGGCTTGATTTTTCTAACAGGGTGGTTTTAGGACTAGGATCTAATCTTAAAAATCCTTTAAAAATATTAAAAAATTGTTTTTTATATTTTAAAAATCATAGTAAAATCGGGAAAATTTTTTCTTCGCCCATTTATATCAATCCGCCTTTTGGTTACACTAATCAACCCAACTTTTACAACGCTACGATCATCCTTAAAACATCTTTAAGTTTGCGCCATTTTTTTGCTCTGGTTTTTTATATAGAAAGGCGTTTTGGGCGTCAAAGGAAGCGCGATTTTAAAGACGCTCCAAGAACTTTGGATATTGATATTATCGCTTTCAACCAAGTCATTTTAAGACAGAACGATTTGACTTTACCTCATCCTAAATGGGGTGAAAGAGATTCGGTGTTAGTGCCGTTGGCTTTGCAACAAATTCTTTTTAAAAAAGGGGAGTGGTGAAATTCTATACCTATAGTGGGGAGACGGCCGCTGAAGCTTTAAAGATCGCTCAAAGCCACCATGGGGTGGATACGCTGGTGTTTAAAACCCAAGAAATCCGTAAAAAAACGCTCACTTCTTCTGGGCTTTATGAAATCGTTGTGGCGGTTGAAGAAGAGAGCGAAAACAAGCCCCCTAAAGCCCCTCTCATTCCAGAAAGTTTGTATGATGAAGAATTGAATGAAGAAGATGTGGTCATGCAGCTTTCAAGCACTGTAGAAGAAATGCGCAAACTCGCTGGGGTTTCATCTAATCAGCGCAACTATAGTTTTTCAAAAAATAAGACCCTTTTAGAAAAAGACGCCCCGTTAGAGGATGCGCCTTTAGAGGCTAGTAAGCAAGACGCTTTATTGCAAGCTTTAAAAGATGAAGCTAATCATAAAAAAGAAAGAGAAAAAAGAGAAGTTAAACAAGAAGAAGAAATTAAAGATATTAATCTGCAACTAAGTAAAATCAGAGACAGCCTAAAGCTTATTCAAAACATGTTTTGGGATGAGAAAAACCCCAATTCTGTCAATATCCCTCAAGAATTTGCAGAAATTTACAAATTGGCCAAACAAAGCGGGATGAAATCCAGCCATTTAGATGAAATCATGCAATTGAGCCTGGAATTGATGCCTTTACGCATGCGCGAAAATTCTGTAACGATCAAGCGCTATTTTAGAGAAGTGTTGCGTAAAATGATTTTGTGCCGCCCTGAAGATTTGAATTTGAGGCAAAAACGCATCTTAATGCTTGTAGGGCCAACAGGCGTAGGGAAAACGACGACTCTAGCCAAATTAGCCGCGCGCTATTCTAGAATGCTAGCGAAAAAATACAAGGTGGGCATTATCACTTTAGACAATTATCGCATTGGGGCTTTAGAGCAATTGAGTTGGTATGCTAATAAAATGAAAATGAGTATAGAAGCGGTGATTGACGCTAAGGATTTTGCTAAAGAAATTGAAGCTTTGGAATACTGCGATTTTATTCTAGTGGATACGACAGGGCATTCGCAATACGATAAAGAAAAAATTGCCGGTTTGAAGGAATTTATAGATGGGGGTTATAATATTGATGTGTCCTTAGTGCTTTCGGTTACCACTAAGTATGAAGACATGAAAGATATTTATGATTCTTTTGGGGTGTTAGGGATTGACACTTTAATCTTCACGAAATTAGATGAGAGTAGGGGGTTAGGGAATTTGTTTTCTTTAGTGCATGAAAGCCAAAAGCCTATCAGCTATCTTTCTGTTGGGCAAGAAGTGCCTATGGATTTGAAAGTGGCTACTAATGAATATTTAGTGGATTGCATGCTAGATGGCTTTAGTAACCCTAATAAGGAACAAGCATGAACAATCAAGCGAGCCGCTTAGATAATTTGATGAATCTTAAAAACCCCAAAAGTTTTTTTGATAATAAGGGGAATACCAAATTCATCGCTATCACAAGCGGTAAGGGGGGCGTGGGGAAATCCAATATTAGCGCTAATTTAGCCTACTCTCTATACAAGAAAGGTTATAAGGTAGGGGTGTTTGATGCGGATATTGGTTTAGCGAATTTAGATGTGATTTTTGGGGTGAAAACCCACAAAAATATCTTGCATGCCTTAAAAGGTGAAGCCAAATTGCAAGAAATCATTTGCGAGATTGAACCCGGGCTTTGCTTAATTCCCGGGGATAGTGGCGAAGAAATTTTAAAATACATTAGCGGAACAGAAGCTTTAGATCAATTCGTGGATGAAGAGGGGGTTTTAAGCTCTTTGGATTATATTGTGGTTGATACAGGCGCTGGGATTGGAGCTACTACACAAGCGTTTTTGAATGCGAGCGATTGCGTGGTGATTGTTACCACACCCGATCCTTCAGCGATTACGGATGCGTATGCTTGCATTAAAATCAACTCCAAAAATAAAGATGAATTGTTTCTTATTACTAACATGGTAGCCCAACCTAAAGAGGGTAGGGCGACTTATGAAAGGTTGTTTAAAGTAGCTAAAAACAATATTGCTTCATTAGAATTGCATTACTTAGGAGCGATTGAAAACAGCTCTTTATTGAAACGCTATGTGAGGGAGCGCAAAATTTTGAGAAAAATAGCCCCTAACGATTTGTTTTCGCAATCCATTGACCAGATAGCGGGTCTTTTGGTTTCTAAATTAGAAACCGGCACTTTAGAAATACCAAAAGAAGGTTTGAAAAGCTTTTTTAAAAGGCTTTTAAAGTATTTGGGGTAGGCTGATGAAAGTTCAAAATTTTATCCATTTTTCTGTTGTGGTGGGGTTTTTTTTAGGGTTAGTGTTTTCGGTGTTGAAATTCAATGAGCCAGAGAGCATTTTATTATGGACGGTGTTATCCACGCTTGGGGGATACTTGATCGCGTTGTTGTTTGCGTCTATTTTTATCGCTTGCACGGATTTAGATATTTGTCTTTTTGACAAAAAAGGCACTGAAGAGAGCTTGCTTCGTTTCAACCATGAATTTAAGAACAGAGAAAAAGAAGTGGCTAGTATTTTAGAATACATTAGAAGTTATGATTTTGATGATGGAAAATAGAATGCCCAAAGGAATTCAAAAAACTGAAACCAGCGAAAAAAATATAGAAAAGGTTTTGAACGCCTATGATAAGCAACAACACCACCATCAAGACGATCTCGCTATCCAGTATTTACCAGCCGTGCGTGCGATGGCGTTTCGTTTAAAAGAGCGCTTGCCCAGCTCTATTGATTTTAACGATCTGGTTTCTATTGGCACTGAAGAATTGATTAAATTAGCCAGGCGTTATGAGAGCGCGTTAAACGATTCTTTTTGGGGGTATGCTAAAACTCGTGTCAATGGGGCGATGCTAGATTATTTGCGCTCTTTAGATGTGATTTCTCGCTCTAGCAGGAAACTCATTAAAAGCATTGATATTGAAATTACCAAATACCTTAATGAGCATGGGAAAGAGCCTAGCGATGCGTATTTAGCAGAAACTTTAGGCGAAAATATTGAAAAGATTAGAGAAGCTAAAACGGCCTCAGATATTTATGCGTTAGTGCCAATAGATGAGCAATTCAATGCGATTGAGCAAGATGAAATCACTAAAAAGATTGAAGCAGAAGAGTTGTTAGAGCATGTCCAAAAAGCACTGAATCAAATGAGCGAACGAGAGCAAATCCTTATCCAGCTTTATTACTTTGAAGAGTTGAATTTGAGCGAGATCAAAGAGATTTTAGGCATTACTGAATCGCGCATTTCTCAAATCATTAAAGAAGCGATTAAAAAGGTGCGTAAATCCTTAGGAGTGGATCATGGCTGATATTTTAAGCCAAGAAGAAATTGATGCGCTTTTAGAAGTCGTTGATGAAAATGTGGATATTCAAAATGTCCAAAAAAAGGATATTATCCCGCAGCGCAGCGTAACTCTCTATGATTTCAAACGCCCTAATCGTGTGAGTAAGGAGCAATTGCGTTCTTTTAGGAGTATCCATGATAAAATGGCTAGGAATCTTTCTAGTCAAATTTCTTCTATCATGCGTTCTATTGTAGAGATCCAGCTCCACAGCGTGGATCAAATGACTTATGGCGAATTTTTGATGAGTTTGCCTAGCCCTACAAGTTTTAATGTCTTTTCCATGAAGCCTATGGGAGGAACAGGGGTTTTAGAAATCAATCCTAGCATCGCTTTCCCTATGATTGACAGGCTATTAGGGGGCAAGGGGAGCGCGTATGATCAAAACAGGGAGTTTAGCGATATTGAATTGAATTTATTGGATACGATTTTACGCCAGGTGATGCAAATTTTAAAAGAAGTGTGGTCGCCCGTGGTGGAGATGTATCCTACCATTGACGCTAAAGAATCCAGCGCGAATGTGGTCCAAATCGTCGCTCAAAATGAAATTTCTATCATGGTGGTTTTAGAGATTATCATTGGGCATAGCCGTGGGATGATGAATATTTGTTACCCGGTGATTTCCATTGAAAGCATTCTTTCTAAAATGGGGAGTAGGGATTTGATGCTTTCAGAAACGAACTCTAAAAAGAGCCGTAATAAGGAATTGCAAGCGCTATTGAGCGGGGTGAGCGTGGATATGATGGTGTTTTTGGGCGCGGTGGAATTGAGCTTGAAAGAAATGCTGGATTTAGATGTGGGGGATACTATTCGCTTGAACAAGATCGCTAATGATGAAGTGAGCGTGTATGTGCATAAAAAAAAGCGTTATTTAGCGAGCGTGGGGTTTCAAGGGTATAGGAAAACCATTCAAATTAAAGAAGTGATCTATAGCGAAAAAGAACGCACTAAAGAAATTTTAGAAATGTTAGAAGAGCAGCGCAGAGGCAAAGTGGGCGATATTATGAAAATAGAAGAAGAGTGAGAAATGCAAGATTTTATTAAAATTTTTATTCAAGAGGTTGTTTCTACTTTAGAAGGGTTAGTGGGTAAGGCTCCGAGCGTGGGATTAGAAAAGGAAGTTTCTAACAATGAAGAAGCGAGTTTAATCAGCGTGCCTTATGCAAGGGTTAAGATTAGCGCGATTGAAAAAGAAGAGAGTCCTATTGAATTATTGGCTCCGGTAGATTTAGTTACCGCTTTAAGCGATTTGATGCTAGGGGGTGAG
This sequence comes from Helicobacter pylori, assembly GCF_014498195.1. Lineage (GTDB taxonomy): Bacteria > Campylobacterota > Campylobacteria > Campylobacterales > Helicobacteraceae > Helicobacter > Helicobacter pylori_DO. The sequence goes on from NZ_JACTGH010000003.1 coordinate 96,996, forward strand.
GGGGCGAGTAAGGAAGAAATGGATAATGACGATTTAGACGCTTTTAAGGAAATGGCTTCTAATATTTTTGGCGCGATCGCTACAAGCTTGAAGTCTCAAGAGTTGCTCCCCAAACTCAATTTCACTACCACGGACGCTGAAATCGCTAAAGAGCTTCCTAAAAAAGAAGATTATACTAAGGCGATGGTGTTTTCTTTTAAAATGGAAGCCATCAAAGAAAGCCAAATCGTTTTATTGACTACGGCGGCTTTTGAACGCCAATTTGAAAAAACGCATAAAGAAGAAAAAGAAGAAACGACACAGAGCGCTACTGAAGAGATTAAAACCCATGATGCGTCTTTAGAAAACATAGAAATCCGCAATATCAGCATGCTTTTAGATGTGAAATTGAATGTTAAGGTGCGCATCGGGCAAAAAAAGATGATTTTAAAAGATGTGGTCTCTATGGATATAGGGAGCGTGGTAGAGCTTGATCAATTGGTGAATGACCCTTTGGAAATTCTTGTAGATGACAAGGTGATCGCTAAGGGCGAAGTGGTAATCGTGGATGGGAATTTTGGCATTCAAATCACGGATATTGGCACTAAAAAAGAACGCTTAGAGCAACTGAAAAATTAAACCATTTTAAAGTAAAAAAGGAAGGATTATGGCCATTTTTGGGGAATTAAGCTCGCTTGGGCATTTGTTTAAAAAAACGCAAGAATTAGAAATTTTGCATGCGTATTTAAAAGAGGTCATGCAAAAGGGTAGTAAAGCGAATCAAAGGGTTTTAAACCTCGCGTCTAATACAGAATTTCAAACGCCTTTAGGGCATGGCATTTTTAGTATAGAGCAGAGCTATTGTTTAGAGCATGCCAAAGAAAGCGAGAAAGGTTTTTTTGAAAGCCACAAACAATATGTGGATTTCCAGCTGATTGTCAAAGGCGTTGAGGGGGCTAAAGTGGCAGATATAAATAGGGCTGTCATTAAAACCCCTTATGATGAAAAAAGAGATTTGATCGTTTATGAGCCGGTTAGTGAAGCTTCTTTTTTACGTTTGAATGCGGGCATGCTGGCTATTTTTTTTGAAAGCGATGCGCATGCGTTGAGGTTCTATGGAGAGTCTTTTGAAAAATATAGGGAAGAGCCGATTTTTAAAGCGGTCGTTAAAATGCCTAAAGGATTGATCAAATTAAAATTATGAAATTGGTGAGTCTTATTGTAGCGTTAGTTTTTTGTTATTTTTTAGGGGCTGTAGAGTTGCCTGGAATTTATCAAACTCAAGAATTTTTATACATGAAAAGCTCTTTTGTGGAGTTTTTTGAGCATAACGGGAAGTTCTATGCTTATGGTATTTCTGATGTGGATGGCTCTAAAGCCAAAAAAGACAAACTCAATCCTAACCCAAAGCTAAGGAATCGCAGCGATAAAGGCGTGGTGTTTTTAAGCGATTTGATTAAGGTTGGAAAACGATCTTATAAAGGCGGTAAAGCGTATAATTTTTATGACGGCAAGACCTACTATGTGAGGGTTACTCAAAATTCAAACGGGGATTTGGAATTCACTTCAAGCTATGACAAATGGGGGTATGTGGGCAAAACCTTCACCTGGAAACGCCTGAGCGATGAAGAAATCAAAAACTTAAAGCTCAAGCGTTTTAACTTGGACGAAGTCCTTAAAACCCTTAAAGATAGCCCTATTTAAGCTAGCTTCTTTAAATTTTTTTTAATCATCGCTCTCTTGGCATTCTTTGCACCACACAAACATTTTCATGTCATGGCTAATCAGCTTGGCTTGGTATTTTTTAACGACTTCATTCTGGCGGTGTTCAATTTCAGGGTCTGCAAATTCAATGATCTTACCGCAATGCAAACAAATGATGTGATCATGGTGTTCTTTAGCCGCAATTTCATAACGCCGACCGCTCTTTGAAGTCTCTAAAACACAGATAAAATTTTCTTTTTCTAAGAAATTCAAAATGCGATAGACTGAAGAAATGCTGGTGTTTTTGTCCTTTTGGCGGATAGAATGCGTGATTTCTTCAGGGCTTAGGTGTGTGCCGCTGCGATACAAAACGCTCACCACTTCTTCTCTTTGTTTTGAATTTTTGAGTCCGTTTTTTTTGATAGACATCCTCAAGCGCTCTAAAATAGATTCTAAAGTTTCTAATCTTTTCATGTTAATATTTTCCTTATCCGTAAAATGATTTTTATAACTAGAATATTATTATACAATAATAATGCGATGAAACATAGATAAAACTCATTATTATTTTAATTTAATCAAAAAATATTGATTTTTTATTACCATTATCGCATTTTAATGTAACTTATAAGATCAATTTCTTATCTTATCAAGCCATTCTAAAAGGGTTTTTTCAAACCCTATGCCTTGAGAAGAAACCAAATTGAGGGGCTTTTCCAAATAATCTTGTTTGACATAGCCGTTATAATCATGCGGGTAAAGGTAATCTTTAGCGTTAGGCAGCAGGTGTTTAGGAATGGGGTAGAGCAAGCCCTTTTGAACGCAATCCAAAGCCTGATTGATCGCTTTATAAGCCGTGTTAGACTTGGGCGAACAAGCCAGATAAATCACGCACTGGCTTAAAATGATGCGCGCTTCAGGGTAGCCGATTTGTTTGACTGAAAACAAGCAAGAAGTGGCTAAATTAAGGGCGTTTGGGTTAGCGTTACCAATATCTTCGCTCGCAAAAATCACTAGCCTTCTGGCGATAAATTCCGGGTTTTCCCCGCCAGCAATCAGGCGCGCCAGATAATAGATGGAAGCGTTTTCATCGCTCCCTCTTAAAGATTTGATTAACGCGCTAGTAAGATTATAATGCGTATCATCGCTATAAGATCCGTCATTTAGGCTATGGGGCCGTAAGGATTGCAAGGTTTTTAAAGTGATAGGATTTTCTATTTTAGCACTCAAATCTAAAAGGTTTAATAACGCTCTGGCATCGCCAGCGCTGTTGTTTAAAAGATAGGTTTTAGCGTCAGGCTCTATTTGTTTTTTGAGTAATGTTAAAGCTTTAGCGCAAAGCTTGTCTAAATCGCTCTTTTTTAGGGGGGTTAATTCAAAAATAAAACTTCTTGAGCGGATCGCATGGCTTAGGCTGTAATTAGGATCTTGCGTGCTAGCCCCTAAGATTAAAGCGTGATCTTTTTCCATAATGGGGAGTAAAAATTCTTGTTGGGTTTTATTCAATCTGTGGGTTTCATCAATAAAAACAACGGGTTTTAAAAGGGTGTTTTGGTAATTTTTAAGCTTAAGGCGCAAATCCTCTAGCTTAAAATCTGTCGCATTAAATGAAAGAATGGGGCGCTCTAGGGAGCGAGCGATGATTTGAGCCAGGCTTGTTTTACCCACGCCAGGAGGGCCATAGAAAAAGGCATGGGGGAAGTGTTTGGATTGTAAGGCTTTAAATAAGGGGGCGTCTTTCCCTATTAAATGCTCTTGGCCTAAAAAATCTTCTAGGCTTTTTGGGTTTAAAAGCGAAGTCAGGCTCATTTTTTAAATAAAATCAATTCGTAAAAATTAGTAGGGGTGTTTAAATTTTTCGTTGGGGTTTTGGTGTTTTTAGAGTGTTTTTGCAGAGCGTCTTGCAATTCTTTATTGAGGTTGTCTAATTCATCAAGCTTTTCTTTTAAACGCAAAATAATATCCACGCCCGCTAGATTAACCCCCATATCCCTTGTAAGGCGTAAAATCGTTTTGATTTTGTCCATGTCTCGTTGGGAATACAAGCGCATTTTCCCATCAGTCCTGCTAGGCTCTATCAAACCCTCTTTTTCATACTGGCGCAAGGTTTGAGGGTGCACGCATAAGATTTTAGCCACGACGCTGATTAAATAAAGCGGTTCATCATAATCGCACACGATTCCTCCTTACAATTCTTTTTCTAATAACGCTTTTAACTCATTAGAAAGCGTTTCCGTTTTAGGCAAAATCAAACGAGCTTGCAAATACAAATCTCCCACATGCGAAGTTTTTCTGTTTTTGATCCCTTTTTCTTTAATGCGGAATTTTTGCATCGCTTTGGTGTTAGGAGGAATGGTTAGGGTTAAGGTTTTATGCCAAGTAGCGATTTCAACCTTCCCTCCAAAAAGAGCCGTTTTTAAGGGTAAATCAAAGATTTGGATAATATCGTCTTTCTCGCGCTTGTAAATTTCATCTTCTTCAATATGGATCTGCAAGAGCAAATCGCCCCTAGTCGTTCGCCCCGTTTTCCCTTTGTTGCGAACCCTGATTTTTTCGCCCTCTTCTACGCCAATAGGGATTTTAAGGCTAAAAGTCTCATTATTGATGCTCACTTGTTTTTTATTGCCTAAAAGGGTGTCTAAAACAGAGACATTTAAAGTGGCGGTCATGTCTAAATTTTCAGGGGCGAAATTGGAAAAATTAAAGCCAGAAAAACCTTGCGAGTTTTGAGAAAATCTTTGCGAAAAGCCTCCTTTCCCAAAAATAGAGCTTAAAATATCGTCTAAATCTTCACTAGGACCACGGCTTCGGGCAAAATCGCTGAAATTCTGCCCGCCAAACATGTTGTCGCCAAACTGATCGTATTGGCGGCGTTTTTCTTCATCGCTCAAAATTTCATAAGCGGCGTTGATTTCTTTGAATTTCTCTTCGGCTTCTTTGGTTTTATTCAAATCCGGGTGGTATTGCCTAGCTAAACGGCGGTAGGATTTTTTGATTTCATCTTGGCTGGCGTTTTCGCTCACGTTTAAAGTTTGGTATAAACTCTTACTCATGAATCACCTTTAAAATAGTTTTATTAGAATACTATCATAAATCTTTAGTGTTAGTCAATCAAGTTTATTGATAATGTTTAGTGGTAATTGAGATTTTAAACCCGTTTCAGCGCAATTAAAAGGAATTTTAACTAAAATATTGAGTTTAAATCCACGATGAGTTTTTAATGCAATATAAGAAAAATAAGAAAAGATATTATTATTTAGCGTTAGGGATCTTTTTTTTAAATGGTCTGTCTTTGAAAGCTTTAGAAATCGCAGTCAAACCTTTTGGCTATCTGGGGCTATTGTATAATCAAGGGGCACAAAAAAACCCTCACAGCTATGTGGGGGCTTTGACGCGTCTTGGAGTGGATTTTTCTTATAGCAATGGGTGGTCCTTTGGCATTGGAGCGATTGGAGCTTGGAATATTTATAACAAACAGCGTTTGGCTAACCTTTACATCAGTCTAGGGAATTTTTTTGGTAACCCTAACAACGTTAAACCTTATTTGAGCGCTGGCGATGTTTCTGATGCGTATCTCCAATACACTAACCAGCGTTTTAAAATCGCTTTAGGGCGTTTCAATACCGATTTTGTGGATTTTGATTGGATAGGGGGCAATATTCAAGGGGTCTCTGTGGCTTTCAAGCAAAATTCCATGCGTTATTTTGGGATTTTTATGGATAGCATGCTTTATAACGGGCATCAAATCAATAAAGAGCAAGGGAATCGGATCGCTACTTCCCTAAACGCTCTAGCGTCTTATGATCCTGTGTCTAAACGCTTGTATGTGGGGGGGGAAGTGTTTGTTTTGGGCACAGAATACAAAAATAAAAATTTGACATTCGTTCCTTTTATTTTAACGGACACCCGCTTGCCTTTGCCCACCCAAAATGTTTTAGTGCAAGTGGGGGGTAAGTTAGAGTATGACGCTTCTTTAGCTAAGGGTTTCACTTCGCGCACTCTAGTGCATGGCATGTATCAATACGGCAACACTGATATTACTACAAGCGCTAAAAATGCCGGCTTGTTTTTGATCGATCAAACTTTTAAATACAAAATTTTTAATTTTGGAACGGGTTTTTATATCGTTCCGGCAAGGAACAATAAGGGCTATCTATGGACTTTTAACGACAGGACTAAATTCTATGGCCGTGGGATCAACGCGCCCGGCGTGCCAGCGATTTATTTTGCAAATTCTAGCATTTCAGGCTATGTTTTTTTAGGGCTTAAGACTAAAAGGGTGCGTTTAGACGCGATGGTGGCTTTTGGGGATTACCAAGAATATTCTTTAATGAGCAGTTTTAGGGTTTGGACTTATAGGAGTTTGTCTTTTGATATGGGTGGGGGGTATGTGTATGCTTATAATTCTAAAGCCACGAGAAAAAGCCTTGGAGATAGTTCTTTTGTCTTTTTTGGGAAGTTTTTGTTTTAAAAAAATGCCATTTTTACAATCAATAGCAAAGGGCTTGCCAAAAGTAAGCGATAAAGTAAGCGATAATTTCTTTTTTAAAAAATCAACATTAAAAGAAGTTTTTGTTTTAAGAAATTCTTTTAAAATCAGGTCTTTGGGATTTTTTAGGGAAAAAAGTTTTTTTAAACTCAGGCTCCCATAGTTTGATCACGCCATGGTGGGTCATCTGGTGCATATTGACTAAACGCATGTTTAAAAGAGCCTTTTCTTTAGCTTCGCTGTCGCTCAAATCTTCTTTAATTTTGAACGCTTGAATGATCTGTTCCCACAGCTCATGCTCTTTAGCGTCTTCGTTTAAAAAATCTTTATAGTTGAAGCCACCAATCCCTTTAACCCCTTTAATATTATCCCCCTTATCCCCCACAACGCACTGGTAATAAGCAAAAAAATGAGCCTCTTTTTGACTCACATTAAAAAAAGCGTTTGTTTTGAGATTGAAATGAGAACCTCTATTGGAATACAAAATATCCTTATCCATGCTGGCTATCACATAATTGTTGGGGTCTTTCTTTTTGTAAAAAGAGATAATATCATCGGCTTCATATTCAAAACAATGTTCGCCCTGGATTTTAGCCCCTTTTTTTAGAGGGTATTTTTCCACCAAAGCGATTTTGAGAGCTTTTAAAAGGGATCTAAAACCTTCATCAAATTGGTGGCGTTTTTGTTTGTAATGATCGCACAGCTGGTAGCGGAAACTCTCTCTGCCCCTAGTGATAAAAAAAAGCGTTTTAGAGCAACGGGTCTTGCGCATGATAGATAAAATTTGAGTGGTGAGGAAAATAACGCCCACTTCTTGCAAGCTGTAAGCGGCGAATCTTTTAGGGAGCGTTTTATTAGAGAGCAAACGCCTAACAATATTAGGGATAACGCAATCAATGTCTAGTAAAAGAGTTCTTGAATGCATGGATCTTGTTTTGCTAAACGCTTGCCTAATGGTTAATCCTTAAGTTGAATTTCTCTTTCTAAAAGATAAACTATTATAGTAAATATATAGCAAATAATAAGTTATTTTAATAATAATTAGCTCTATTCTCATTAAATACGCTAAATTTTAAGAGGTTATCGCTTGCTTTAGCTCTTTTGATTGTAAAAACGCTTTTGGCATTTTTACATTTTATGATCAACGCCCCACAAAAACAGGGCTTAAGGATTTTCTGTTATTTGCGCGGTAAGTTATATTTCCGGCGTTTTTCCCAAAGGCTTTTACGGCTAATGCCAAGCTTGCTGGCTAATTCCGTATCGGTGCAAGTAGAAGAAAAATGCCTAATGGCTTCTTTTTCATACTCTTGAATGGAAAGGAAAGTCGTGTTATTGTTGAACAAAAATAGGGGTCTATTGCCGCATTCAATGCTCACAATTTTAGGAAATTCTAGGGGTTCTTTATGGGTATAGGACAAAACAATAGGGCATGAACGGGCCAATTCTAGCAATTTCAATTGCTCATCTTTTTTAAGCTCTTCTAAATGCATGATGTAAAAAGGGCGTTCTAGTTTGTCTTTATTTTTGTATAGATCTTTCCAAGTGGTATCCTTTAAAGAGAAAAAAGAAAAATCCATTTGCCTTTCTTTAGCGTATTGCAATAAATAAGCGTTCGCAAGCTCTTGAGAGGGCGTGTGGATAATAAAGGGCGGCCGGTAAGAAAAATCTCTAGGCAAGGGCAATTCCGCATGGATAAAGTCCAAGTAATTTTCATAAAATCCCAAGCGAGCGGTCATTTCTTGGTAGGCTTTGTGGTATTGGATCTTGCGCAACAATTCATCCATTTTAAAAGGCTTTAGAATATAATCTCTCGCTCCCGCTTGAATGGGTTTATTCACGCCATCTTCATTGACATGCGAAGCCATCATGATAATGATTTGCTTGGAATTATAACGCACAAAATGTTCGCAACGCCCTTGAGTGCAAACTTTAGAAGAAACTAAAATCACATCATAAGGCTCTTTATTTTCTTCTGAAATGCTAGAGATGATCTCGCAAAAATGCCCTAAATCATGCAAATTATGCGAAATACTCCTGGCTAGCGCTAAATCGTCTTCAATGATTAAGATTTTCATCCATTCTTCCTTTTATCGCGTTTAAAGTTTTTGTTTATAACGCATGCTCACATGCGCTTGGACTAACAGCCCTTCTTGTTTGCCAATGAACCCCATTTTTTCCATTGTAGTGGCTTTCAAGCTGATTTGAGATTTTTCTAAACCCAAAAGTTGGCTCAAATTCTCTAAAATCGCCGGTTTGTAAGGAGTGATTTTAGGGATTTCGCTAAAGATGGTCGCCCCCATTTCAAACAATTCAAACCCAATGCTTTGAGAAAAATCCAACACGATTTTTAAAAGCTCTTTAGAAGAGGCGTTTTTGTATTTGGGGTCATTATCAGGGAACCACTCGCCAATATCCCCCCCTTTAATCGCCCCTAAAATCGCATCAATAATCGCATGCAACAAAGCATCGCCATCGCTGTGAGCCTTTAACCCAAACCCGCAATCCAAAACAACCCCCCCTAAAACCATGGGCTTATCTTTAATGAACGCATGCGTATCAAAGCCCATGCTGATAAAAGTGTCTTTTGCTGGGTTGAAAAAGAGTGCGAAATGTTTCAAATCATCGCTTGTGGTGAGCTTGTGCAAATTTTTACTGCCTTCAATATAGCTCACACGATCAGGGAAAGCTTGTAAAATCGCGCTGCTTTCATCTTTAAAATCCCCTTGATTTAGGGCTGATTGGAGTGCTTTGGTGTGGCTTAATTGCGGGGTTTGAATGAGTTTGATCGCTTCTCTATCTAAAACCTCGTTATAATAGATCGCCGTGTCATAGCAAGGCAAGTAAGGGGCGATGCAATAATGGCTTGTTTGTTGGAGGGTTAAAAACAAACTTTTGAGCACTTCAATATTGGCTAAACCCCTAGCCACATCGCTGGTGAGCGTGTAAGCGCTATCAATTATTTTTAAAGCGTTACAGACGGATTCTTGCCTTGATGCCCCGCCTTTTACAAGCTTGATTTCAGGGTAATGGCGTTGGATATAAATATAATCCAATTCGCTTACGACTAGAATGATTTCTTTAAAGTCTAGGGCTTCTTTAAAGCTTTCATAAACGCTGAGCCATAAGGGGGTATGATTAGAGCGTAGCCATTGTTTTTTGATGGTTTGAGAAAAACGCTTAGATTCCCCAGCGGCCAATAAAACAACGCTCGTTTGTTTAACAAGAATCTCTAGCGTTTCTTTAGTTTCAAAAGGGTCTTCTTCTAAACTTTCTAAAGAGAGTTTAAAAGCTTCCCCATTCACTCTAATCAAAGACATGCGACTAACAACCCACCTCTATCATTTCACCAAAATGATCCTATAACCTTGATTCAAGTCTAAGACTAAGAATCGTTTGGGTTTGCCTTTATATTTTTCTAAAGCATGGTTAAAATCTGCAACGCTTTTCACTTCAATCTCTTCAATTTTTGTGATGATGTTGCCTTGCCTGAAGCCGGCTTGCTCTGCTGGGGAATTTTCATTCACTTGAGAGACTAAAACCCCTTGAACATCATCGCTCAAACGCATAGACCTTTTGGTTTTTTGGGTTAAATCTTCTACTTGAAGCCCGTTCAATTGGCCTTGTGCGCCGTTTTGAGCAGAAATGGTTTCTTTTTTGTTAGGGTTTTTCCTTTCAGCTAGAGTGAGAGTGAAGGTGCGTTCTTTTTTGTCTCTAATGACTTTTAAGGTTACTCTTTGATTGGGTAGCATGGAGCCGATTAGATTTCTTAACTCATTCGTGTTTTTAACCTTTTTCCCATTGACTTCAGTGATCAAATCCCACACCAAAATCCCTGCTTTTTTAGCCGGAGAGTCTTTTTCTACGCTAATGACTACCGCCCCTTCTTTGTTGTCATAAGAATTTTGCAAATCGCCACTCAAATCTTGCAAGCCCACGCCCAAGTAACCTCTTTCAATCTTACCGGTTTTGATGAGTTGGGTTACAATATCCTTAACCATATTAGAAGGGATGGCAAAGCCAATGCCGTGGTTGCCCCCGGTTTTAGAGATAATAGCGGTATTGATCCCCACTAACCCTCCACGGCTGTCAATCAAAGCGCCGCCGGAATTTCCAGGGTTAATGGAAGCGTCTGTTTGAATGAAATTCTCATAGCTGTTGATGCCAATCCCGCTTTTATTGAGTGCTGAAACAATGCCTTGCGTAACGCTTTCGCCCACGCCAAAAGGGTTACCGATCGCAAAAACCAAATCGCCCACTAAAATATCATTAGAGTCAGAGAATTTGATCGTGGGCAGGTTGTCTTTAGTGATGCGAATCACGGCTAAATCGCTTTCAGAATCGGTGCCTACTAAAGTAGCGGAATATTCTTTATTGCTCCCTGGAATGGTTACTTTAATCTTGTCCGCGCCATCAATCACATGGTTATTCGTAACGATATAGCCATCTTTAGAAATGATGACACCGCTGCCTAAAGCCCTTTCCATTCTTTCTTTAGGGATCATGCCGCCCAAATCCCCAAAAAATTGTTGGAAAAAGGGGTCATTAAACACACCGCCACCTATAAAATTGTTTTTAATCTTCTTTTCAGTGGAGATATTCACCACCGCTTTAATAGAATCCTTAATAGAATCGTGGTAAGAATAGATCGTATCCTCTTTAGAGGGGACGCTTATTCGCTCTTTCACTTTGGGCATGCTTTGGATTTGGATATTGCCCGCATTCAAACTTAACGCTAAAGCCAAAGAGATAAAAAGGGTTTTTTTCATCATGGTTACTTCCTTAAAATTTGCTAAACTTCAAAATTAAAAAAAGATTATATCAAATCTTTTTTGTTATTTTCATTAGCTTTTTGTGTAAAATAGTATCCAATGTAACAAATAACAGCAAAAACAATCGTCAAAATCATCCCGATGCGTTGATCCTTATCCATAGCCGAACCGATCACGCCGATAATACACCCAGTGATCCCTATGAGTTGCAAAAAGGGCAGGAAAGGGGCTTTATAGGGCAAATCCTCTAAAGAATGCCCGGCTTTTAAGTATTGCTTACGGAAAGAATATTGCGAAACGGACACGCTAACCCACACGATAATCACCGTGAAACTGATCACATTAATCAAAGCTTCCACGACATTTTCTTTCGCATAAATTTGGACTAAAAGCCCTATAAGGGAAAAAGAAAGGGAAAAAAACATCGCATAAGTGGGCGTGCCTTGTCGGTTGAGTTGGGAAAAAACCTTAAAAAACATCTTTTGTTTGGACAGCCCATAAATCATGCGGCTCGCTCCATAAAGCCCTGAATTAGCGGTAGAAAACATCGCCGTAATGATAACAGCGTTCATTATATCAGCCACATAAGGGATACCCATGCCAATAAAGGGCAAATGGATGCGTTCTAAAACGCTCACAAAAGGGCTTTGCGCGATAGAAGAATCATTCATGGGTAAAAAAACAGAAATGACAAACACAGAGCCTAAAAAGAAAAAGACAATCCGCCACAAGGTCGCTTTAATCGCTTTGGGCATCACTTCGCTAGCGTTTTTAGTCTCTCCCACAGCCACCCCAATCACCTCTGTGCCAGTGAAAGCAAAAATGACAGCGAGCATAGCAGAAAAAACCGCTGCACTCCCGTTAGGGAAAAACCCTTTATCGCCAAAATGGAAGTTATCAAAAATAGAACTAAACCCATGCAAATAGATTTGATAAATAATCCCAATTACGCCAATGCTTATAAAAGCGATCACCGCTAAAACTTTAATCAGGCTAAAGAAAAACTCGCCCTCGGCAAAAATTTTAACCGAAAAAAAGTTCAATAAAAAAACCAACGCAATGCATAAAATAACCCAATAATGGATGGGAATATCAGCAAACCAACGTTGCATGAGCATGCCTATAGCGATGTATTCTAACGCCACCGTGATCACCCAGCCAAGCCAATACATCCAAAAAACCATATAGCCCGTGCCAGGGCCTATGAATTTAGCCGCATAATCCCCAAAGCTTCCCGTAGTGGGATAAACGCTAGCCAATTCGCCTAAAGAGAGCATGATGCAATAAACCACAAGCCCTCCAAAACCATAAGCGATCAAGGTCCCTAAAGGGCCAGCGTTCGCAATATTACCCCCAGTGCCTACAAAAAGCCCTGTGCCGATCGCTCCTCCAAATGCAATCATTAAGAGATGGCGCATTTTCATGTCTCTTTTAAGCTCGCCTTGTTTTTGCGTGGTATTTTGATGCGTTATCTTTTGATTGTCCATGCGACACCTCCTTAGATTGAAAATAAAAATAGCTTGAATTATAACAAAAATAAAATAAAATGATTTTTTTTAATTGAATATTGAAAATAAAATTTTAAACAAACGAAAGAATGCTAAAGTTAATGTTTATCAATATTTGATGAGAGCAAAGTTTTAAGGTGTTTTTTTAAAGAACGCTAAAAACTCCTTTTAAAACATTAAGATTTATAATATTTAATCGTGTAATCTATCCCTGAATAAAGGGTTAAAAAAACCGCTATAGCCACAAGCACATAGGAGTAAGTTAAATTGGCTAATAAAGCGCCAATCGCCACGACTTGAGACACGGTTTTATACTTGCCTAACGCATTGACAGGAATATCCTTTTTTTCATTAGCGGCTAAGACTCTAAGCCCTGAAATAAAAAATTCACGCCCTAAAATCACAAACGGGATCCACGCATTCACACGATCCAAATAAACTAACCCTAAAAACGCGCTCAAAATAAGGATTTTATCCGCTAAAGGATCAAAGATTTCCCCAAAGCGCGATTTGGCTTTATAGCTTCTAGCGATGTAGCCGTCCAATAAATCCGTGAGCGCGGCAAATAAAAAAACCAATGAAGAGATCATGTTGATGTGAAAGGGGGTTAAAAAACTAAAATAAGTGCGCGTGTTTAACAATAAAAATAATAAAAATAAGGATAAGACAATGCGTAAAATCGTTAAAAAATTAGGCAGGAGTTTTAAAACTTTCATGCTTTCAAAAAGACTTGTGAAAAATTCAAAAACGCGCGCCCTAAAAAGCCAAGCGCTACACACATTAAAACCACAGCGATCGTTAAAAAAATGATAACTAACGCTTGCACTAAAATCCCTAAAAGAGCCAACATGAAACTAAAAAGCAACAACCTAAACCCGCTTAAAAAAAACCTTTCTTGCGTGTAAAGGCTCAATTCTCTATAGAGTTTGTGCAAATAAAAAATAGAAACGCCATTACCGATTAGCGAAAGAGCGTTACTGGCGTTAGGGATAAGATAGCTTAAAAGGGCGCATAAAATCACCGCCAAAAAACTGAAAGCGAAATTTTCAAAAAAACTCAGATGGCGTGTGATTTTAGAAAGCCTGTAAAAACCAATCGCTCCGGCAATGAACCCAAGCGCGCACAAAAAAAGAGACAATAAAACGATATAAGCTAGTTGATTGTTAAAGAGGTTAGAAATTTGAAACGATTTTGCCCCACTTGAAACAAGAAAAAACACCAACAAAATAGCCCCACACAAAGGGGCGAAAAAATAGCCCAACAAGCATTTTTTAATGAATTGCAACTCTTTGTTTTGGTGGATGTGGATAATGTTTTTCAAAAAAAATCTTTATTTAAAAGTAGTCCCACCATCCACAACGATCGTTTGCCCTGTAAGCCAACCGCTTTGGGTCTCATCGCATAAAAAATAAGCCGCCCCGGCTAGATCGTTAGGATTGCCCATGCGTTTTAGGGGCGATTGCTCTTCTACTTTTTCTTTAATCTCCATATAATCAGGGAAGGCTTTCAAAGCGTCCGTATCAATAGGCCCGCCGCTAACCGCATTCACTCTAATGTTAAATTCGCCTAAATCCACAGCAGCGTATTTGACCATGGTTTCTACGGCGTTTTTGGAATTGCCATGCCCGGCGTAATTGGGCATATAGACCAAATTCCCAGTAGAGCTTAAGCTCACGATCGCCCCGCCGCCTATTTTTTGCATGCGTTTTGCCGCTTCTTGAGCCCCTACCACAAACGCTAACACGGTGGCTGTGTAAATATTGTTTAACCCCTTAGGTTTTAATCGCATGAAAGGTGCAAATCCGCCCACGACAGAGCGCCCATAAATAATAGCGTTAGAAATAAAAAAATCCACTCTGTCAAAATCAGCGTCAATTTGCTTGAAAAGCTCTGCGTATTGCTCAGGCTCTAAAACATTAAGGGGGTAGGCTTTGGCTTTGATGGAATACTTTTGCTCCACATCTTCTATGATTTTATTCGCTTCTTCAACATTTTTATTGTAAGTGAAAGCGATATTCACGCCGCTTTGAGCGAAGCGATACAATATCGCCTTACCAATCCCTCTAGTCGCGCCGCTGATCACTAGGGTTTTATTTTTCATGTGGTTGGAATGATTCATGCAATTACCTCATATTGTTGTAGGGTTTTTTCTAAAAGTTTGATCGTTTCTTTGCTTGGGGCCACTAAAGGCAGTCTGTAGCTTGGGTTTTCAATCAAGCCGGCTAAATGCATAGCCATTTTAATAGGGATGGGATTCGTTTCTACAAAAAGGGCTTGGTGCAAATGAAAAAGCTTATTTTGGATTTCTAGGGCTTGTTGGTATTCAAGTTTGAGCGCGCAATTGACCATCTGTGAAATCAGATTGGGCATTAAATTACCGGTCACTGAAATCACGCCGCACCCCCCTGAAAACATGATAGAGTGGTTGAGTGAATCTTCCCCACTAAAAATTTTAAAATCTTTTTCATAATAATGCAATTCTGTTACCCTTTTCAAAGAGCCAGACGCTTCTTTAATGGCTTTAATGTTAGGGATTTCTCTAAAGAGTTTGAGGGCGGTTGGAACTTCAATAGACACGCCTGTTCGGCTTGGCACATCATAAAGCATGACAGGGATTTCCACCGATTGAGCGATGGTTT
This sequence comes from Helicobacter pylori, assembly GCF_014498195.1. Lineage (GTDB taxonomy): Bacteria > Campylobacterota > Campylobacteria > Campylobacterales > Helicobacteraceae > Helicobacter > Helicobacter pylori_DO. Next base: position 112,084 of record NZ_JACTGH010000003.1, read on the forward strand.
TATAATGTTCAAACAGGCCTTGTTGGGTGGGGCGGTTATAATAAGGGCTTACGCATAAAATCGCATCCGCACCGATTTTTTGAGCGAACTTTGCTAAAGAAAGGGACTCGCTCGTGGCGTTACTGCCCACGCCGGCTAACACTTTCATGCGTGAATTGGAGAGCGTTTTAGTGTTTTTGCAAGTCTCTATGGCGATTTCAATGCAACGCATATGCTCTTTGTGGGTGAGCGTGGCGGATTCTCCTGTCGTGCCAACAGGCACGCATGCGTCCATGCCTTGAAAAATTTGGCGCTTGATCAAGGATTCATAAGCGGCCTCATCAACGCTCAAATCTTTTTTAAAAGGCGTAATTAACGCACTAGATGAATGAAATTGCATGCGATAAGGCTCTTTTAAGGTTTCAAAAACACGGTGGTTGATTGGGTGTCTTTAAAATATTCATTAGCCACACGCACCAAATCGCTCACTTTTAAATCCAAAAATTGTTGCTGATAATCCGTCAAGCCTTGAATATCGTTTTGCACTAAATAGTCCGCAAAAAGCCCCGCCACATCGCCAGAACTTTCTAAGTTAGAAATAAAGTCAGCTTTTTGATTGATTTTGAGCTTGTCTAACTCCGCCTGAGTGATTTCGCCTTTTTTAAGCTTTTCTAAAAGTGCTACGATTTCTTTTTGTAAGGCTTCAGCTTTGATATTAGGGTTACCCCCGGCAATGAATAAAAACACGCTTTCATCTTGCAATTGCATGTTGTGTGAGAAAGCTTGAGAAGCCAGGCGTTTTTTATCCACCAATTCGCTTTGTAACCATGAGCTTTTACCTTCGCCTAAAAGCCTGCTTAACGCATCTAAAGCGACTTGATCTTTATGCTTGAAAGCAGGCACTTTATACCCTAACGCTACCCATTCTAAATGGACCCCATCTTTATGCACGACTGCTATTCTTGCTCCATCTTGTTTAGGCTCTTTCATGTAAGGGGTGGGGATAGCTTTTTCATCAAGGTTTTTTAAGGATTCAAAATGCTTTTTACTCAATTCAAAAACCTTTTGGGAATTGACATCGCCCACCACTAAAATAATAGCGTTTTTAGGCTGATAATAGAGCGAATGGAATTTTTTAATGTCTTTTAAAGTCCAGTTTTGAATATCATCCATAAAACCAATGGGTGTCCAATGGTAGGGGTGATAGACATAAGCGGTGTTAAAAAAGCGGAAATAAAGCATGCCGATAGGGGAATTATCGGTGCGCCATCGCCTTTCTTCAGCGACCACTTGACGCTCAGGCAAAAACTCATCTTCTTTTAAATTCAAAGAACCCATGGTTTCAGCGAACAACTCTAAAGACTTATCCAAGTTAGCCTGACTGGTTTTAATGAAATAGCGCGTAATATCAAAACTCGTAGAAGCGTTACTCACGCCCCCAAAACGCTTCACGATCTTATCAAATTCGCCGGCTTTAAGGTTTTTGGTGCTTTTAAAATTCAAATGCTCTAACATGTGAGCGATCCCGCTCTTGCCCATGACTTCGTTTCTAGAGCCGACTTTATAAAGCACATCCACTTCTATAACCCCAGTTTTATTTTCTAAGGGGACGCTTACGACTTGCAACCCGTTTTTTAAGGTAACGCTCTCATGTTTGGGTAGGTAAGATTGTGCGTGCATGCTCGCTCCTAAAGTGACTAACAAGACAGAACTAAGCCTCAAAAGTCTTTTAACAGAAAAATGTTTCATCTTAAATCCGCTCCTATAGCCTCTTTAACGCTCAAAAATCCATCTTTTTTGAGTAATTTTACCAAATCTTTAAGAATATTTTGGCATAAATTTGGCCCATTGTAAATAAAAGCGCTATAAATTTGTAACAGACTCGCTCCCATTTTAATCCTTTCATAAGCTTCTTTCGCATCGCTAATCCCCCCCACAGAAACAAGAACGCTTTTATTAAAAAAAGCTTTAGCCAACTCTTTAAAGATTTCACGGCTTTTTTTAGTCAAGCATTTCCCGCTCAAGCCCCCCATTTCTTTAGGGGCAAACACCAGGCTTTTATCAATGGTCGTGTTAGTCGCAATAATGCCATGCGCTCCCGCTCCAATAGCGCTATTGACGATTTCTAGCATGTCATCTGTTTCTAAATCCGGGGCGATTTTTAAAAATAAAGGCTTATGAGTCATTTCTTTAGCCATGCAAAAAAGCTCATGCACAAACGCTTTGTTTTGCAAATCCCTTAAATTAGGGGTGTTGGGCGAAGAAAGGTTGAAGGTGTAATAATCGCCAATGTTTAAACATTTATTTAAAACCGCCTTGTAATCTTCTAGGGCATGCGCTTGCTCTATGTGTTTGTTTTTGCCTAAATTGATGCCAATAGGGGTTTTATAAGGGGCGAAGCGATTGAACGCTCTTACCCCCAAAATCGCCCCGTAATTATTAAACCCCATCGCATTTTGTAAGGACTCTTCTTCAATGTGCCTGAAAAGCCTTGGTTTTTCATTCCCGCTTTGCGCAATATTAGTCAATGTGCCTGCTTCTAAATAGCCAAACCCAAAAGCGGTTAACGCCCTGAGCATGGAAGCGTTTTTATCAAAGCCGGCGGCCAAGCCCAAAGGGTTAGGGAAGTTTAAGCCTAAAATGTCATTTTCAAGCTTTGGGTTTTTATAACCCCATTGAGAATCAATCAAATTACACAAAAAGGGTGATGAAGAAAGCGTTCTTAAAATTTGACAAACCTTTTCATGAGCGATTTCAGCGTCTAGGCTAAAAAGATATTTTTTTACTAATGAATAAAGCATTTAAATCCTTAATATTTGATGATTTGAACGATAACCCTTTAAAAGGTTTTAAGGGCTTGTTTTTCAAAATAATCCTGTGAATTTAAAGGATCGTTAGGGTTTGAAACTTTAGTGTAACGGCCTTTAGAATTTAACTCGTAGCGTTTTAAAGTGTCTTTTAGTTGGATTTCTAAAATACGCAACAATTTATTAGCGATCTTTGGGTTTGTGGCGGGGACAAGCAATTCCACGCGCCTTTCTAAATTCCTAGGCATTAAATCCGCGCTAGAAAAATAGATATTCTCATGTTTAAAATAATAAATCCGCGCATGTTCTAAATATTTCCCCACGATAGAATACACCCTGATATTTTCGCTCAATCCCTTGACTTGGGGCTTTAAACAGCAAATCCCTCTAATAATGAGATCGATTTTAACCCCTTTTTGAGAGGCTTGATAGAGCCATTCAATGATTTCGCTATCCACTAGGGCGTTGGCTTTTAAAATGATATAGCCTTCTTGTTGGTGATTCATTTCATTTTGAATGAGTTCAATGATTTTAGGCTTGATTTGCTTGGGCGCCATAAAAAGCGTTTCTAATGTGTTGCTAGTGGCGCTGCTAGTCAGCAAGGAATGGAAAAGCTTGATAATGTCGTTAGCGATTTCATTTTTAGCGCTAAAAAAACTCACATCGGTATAGATTTTAGCGCTCAAAGGGTTGTAATTGCCCGTGCTTAAATGGGTGAAATGGCGTAACTGGTTGTCTGTTTTTTTAGTGATCAATAGCATTTTAGCATGCACTTTGAGTTTGAAAACGCCATAAACGACTAACGCGCCCGCCCTTTCTAAAGCTTTTGCCCAGTGCAGATTGCTTTCTTCATCAAAACGCGCTTTTAATTCCACTAAAACGCTCACTTGAATCTTGCTCGCCGCTTCAATCAAGGCTTTGACAATGGGGGAATGCTTGCCTACACGATAAAGCGTCATTTTGATAGAAAGGGTGGTCGGATCATTAGCGGCTTGCTCTATTAAATCGATCACAGGCTCAAAACTTTCATAAGGATGAAACAGCAACAGATCTTGTTTTTCTATGGATTTGAAGAGATCGTTTTCATTGAAATGAGGGTGGATTTTGGGCGTGAAATTGGGCGATTTGAGCGCTTTAAAGTCGCTATGATTGACCAATTCCCACAAATCCCCTAAATTGAGCATGATCGCGCTTTTATAGATATGCATGCCGGTGAGTTTGTGCTTTTTGTAAGAATGGGTTTGAAAACTCCTTAAAGACGCTAAAAGGGTTTTTAAAAGCTCTTGGCTCCCTTTTTGGGTTTGCAAGCGCACGATTTCGCCTTGATTTCGCTTCCTTAAACTCTTACTCATCAAATCCGCATAATCATGTGCTTCATCTTCAGTGATGGCAATATCCGCATCGCAAGTTACCCTAAACGCCATGCAATCTAAAATCTCATGCTCCAAAAACAATTCTTCTAAATGCGCTTCTACGATTTCTTCAGCTAACACAAACAAGCCTTTTTCCAACTCCACAAAACGGAAGATAAAAGAGGGGAGTTTGATGAGCGCATAGGAGGCGCTTTGGGTTTCTTTGTCTTTGATGTGGGCAAAAAGCGCGAAAGTCAGATTCGCTAAAGGCGGGAAGGTGTGCGAAGAATCCAACTTAAAAGGCAAAACTAACGCATAAAGCTGCTCTTTAAAATAGGTTTTAGCCTTCGCTTTTTGCTCTAAATTCAATTCGTTATAGGGGGTGATGCAAAGCCCTTTTTTAAAGAGTAGGGCTTGGATTTTTTGGAATTCTAATTCCCTTTCTTCAATTTCATGCGCTAAATAATGCTTGATTTTTTCTAGTTGCTCTTCAGGGCTTGCGCCATCAATGCCTTTAGAGGCGATTTTATGCTCATAGAGTTGTTTAAGCCCGGCCACTCTTATCATGTAAAATTCGTCTAAATTCGTGTCATAAATGGCTAAAAATTTCAAGCGCTCTAATAAAGGCAAGCTCTCATCTTTGGCTTCATTCAAAACCCTTGTGTTAAAAGCTAACCATGAAAGCTCTCGGTTAAAGAAACGATTCAATAGAAATCCTTTAAATCATCATGTTTAAAAATTGATTTTGTTTAGTGTGATTATATAATGAAATGATAATCATTGAAGCTTTTTTAAAAAGTCATGGTCGGAGTAGCGGGATTCAAACCCACGACCTCACCCACCCCAAGGGTGCGCGCTAATCAGGCTGCGCCATACTCCGCAATCAAGAAAGGAGATTGTAGCGCGAGTTTGCTTAGTTATTGTTTAAAGACTCTTTTTTGTAAAACTTCATTTTTTGAATAAAACTTCATTTAACCCTAAAAGATCGCTTAAAATTTTTTTAGCGTTTTTTGGGTTGATTGTTTCTATAATAAACGAACGCGAGTAGTAATCTCTTGGTTTTCTCTTTGGTTGCGGTATTTGGAGTATGTTAGGGTTGGGGGTAACAGTGGGTGGTTACCTCAGAAAAGGAGATAACCTAACATGAGATTAGTAATCATAGTTTTAATGGCGTCCGCAACGCCACATTATACTAAAATTTTGGCTCTGGCGCAAGAGCGCTGGGGTCAAATCTTACTAGCGGATTTGACTCAAACTTTTAATTTTTTGAAACTTCTTTTTCTTTAAAAAATTTCTTTTGATGACAAAACTTCTCTTTCTTGTAACTAAAGGGTTTTTACCCCTTAAAAAAGTTTTGTTCTAAAATTTTTCATTGGGGTTTGATTTGTTGTTTTAAGAGTAGGGGGAGTAAAAAGTCTCTGAGCGCGGTTAGGGTTTGGGTTTCAATGATATTATTAGATATTTTTTCATAGAGTGGTTTAGTTATTTTAGAATAATTATTTAATAGCTCTTTATTTGGTATAAGAATGAAAATATAGTCTAGTGCTTCAATGTTGATAGCTTTTTGTGTAGCACCAGTCGCTAGATTGTTTTTTCTTGTCTCAAAAGGGGAGTATTTAATCGTGGAAGCTATATATTCAAAAGTATGTTTTTGACATTGTAAGCCACAAAAACCTGTTGATAATATGCTTTCTTTTATCCATGATTGCATGTGTTGGTTTAAAAATAAGTGTTTTTTAGTGTCTTTCATTTTGGCAAACCATACTGAATAGATAGAGGGTTGCATGTTGGCTCTATTAGGGCGTTTGTTATAGCTAACTTTAAGTCCTTGATTAAGAGATAAAGTTTCTTGTATATGTTTTGTTTCATAATACACTTTTTGTTTAAAGGGGGTTACTCCCGTTTTGATTGTGTTACATAGGGGATTATCCCCTAGCGTTTTAACTTCAAAATCGTTAGGGATAAGGCGGTTTAATTCTTTAGAAAATTTCATTTTCCCGCCGCTAGTTTGATAGGGTTTGTTGTTTTCATCTAAAAAATCAAAACGAACGAAGTATTGCTCATAAAGAAGCTCTAGGATTTTGTGTAAAAGCTCATTGATTTTGTGGTTGTTCTCTATTTTTTGATCTAAAACAGAAAGCGTGCGGGCGATTTTTTGTTGTGTTTCTAGTGGGTAAAGTTTGATTTTAACATTAAGAAGATCTAAGGGCGTGATAGAGGGGTAGCTAGAAGTCCCACATTCTGCAATGCGTTGCAAGTAATGAATAATTTTATCTTGCGTAATGTAATAATACAAATAATTAGGGTCTAATTTTTTTAAATCTATAATATCTATTACGATAAAAGCAGTAGAAACTAAAAAATTTTTTGGAATTTCTTTGATAATCCCAAAGTGGCGTTGGTTAGGTCTTACACTAGAATAAATAATGCTATTAAGAGAGCATTTTCGTTTAGCTCTTGAGGGTAATTTTTCTTTTGTTAAATCAATTTTTAGAAAAGCATTTATTCTATTATTTGTAATGTTGTCAGTATCTAAATAACAAACTTTTTTGTAATTGTCTTCTTTAGTGTAGTTGTTTTGGTTGATAGCAATTACTGAATGATTTTTTAAATCTAAAAGTTTAATCATAATTAAGATTTCCTAAAGTTTCTAAAATTTCTTGTTGCAAGCTCTGGCTTTCATCAAAAAGGCTTGTCAGTTCGCTTGAATATTGCTGCATCAAGTTTTCAAACTCCGCTTGGCTGATTGTTTCGCTTGTGTCTTCTATAGTGAAATACTGCCCGGGGTTTAGGGAATAGTTTTTTTCTATGATTTCATCAAAAGAAACCAGAGCGCAAAAATCCGCTTTTTGGGCTTTATTTTGGAAAGTTTCTAAAATCAAATCCATATCGCTTGGTCTTAAGCGCGTTTTTTTGTTTTTGTTTTCGGTGTATTCTTCGCCGAGTTTGGAAGCGTCAATCAAAATGACTTCCTTTGCACTTGGCGTTTTTTGAAAAAAGATGATGCTCACATTAGTGCCGGTGTTGGCAAAAACCTGACTGGGCATGCAAACCACACCATAAACGAGCCTTTCATCCACTAAATGCCGGACAATCTTATTTTCTACCCCACTTTTAGCGCTGATGAATCCGGTTGGCACGATTATAGCCCCTTTACCTTTTGGACTGAGCATGTTCAAGCAATGCTGGAAAAAGAGCGTGTAAATGGGCATTTTGCTTTTATCGTTTTTAGGGATATTAGGCACGCCTAAGAAAAAATCGTTTTTGTTTTGCGAAATCTCGGCATGCTCGTTGGAAAAATCCAGCTTGAAAGGGGGGTTACTCACGATGAAATCCATTTTCCCTTTGTGGTCTTTAGAATGGTAGGGGTTAGTCAAGGTGTTTCCCTCAATGGCGTATCTTAAAGAGTGGGTCAAGTCGTTTAAAATCAGGTTGAGTTTGAGCATTCTTAAGGATTTTTGCGAAATGTCTTGGGCATAAAGGGTGCAAGAATCGGTGCCTATTTGGTGGGCTAGTGCCATTAAAAGCGTGCCTGTGCCAGCGCTTGGATCATAGATTTTGACGCTTTGAGTGGGTTTAATCACTAAAAGCTTAGCGATGATGCTAGCGATGCTTAAAGGGGTGTAGTATTCGGCGTATGTCCCTCCGCCGGCGTTATTGTAATCTTTGAGTAAGTATTCAAAAATGGGGGCGAAAAAATCATAGCCTTGTTGGTTTTGTAAGTTTAAAAAAGCTTGTTTGAAATTAAAATTTTTGAGTTTGTCTAATAAAGCTTTTGTAAAATTAGCCCTTTTAGACTCTTCATTAACGTATTGTGAAACGCTTTCAAATAAGGCGATAGTGGTTTTATCCGTGCTTGTGGTGTTAAAAAGTTCGGCATTATTGCTAGAAATGCGATTAAAAATAGCGTCTAGTTTAAGGTGTAAATCGTTATCGTTAAAATGTTTTTCAAAAAGATAGCTTAAAAGCTCATCATAAGAGAGTTTGGGGAGTTTTTTATCGCTTAAGGTAAGGAAAAAATCTTCTTTTTCTTCTTCGTTCAAGTCTTTGTAATCTCGTATCGTTTGGTTGGGGAATTTTGTTTCAAAAAAGAATTCAAACTTATCGCATAAGAATTTATACAAAAAGCATTGCGTGATGATCTTGTATTCGTTGCCGTCGTTCCCTAAACCAAAACTCGTGCAAATGACTTTTAAATCATCAATGAGGCTTAGGGTGTCTTGTTTGATTTGCAATAAAGCGTTATTAGGCATTCAAATTTCCTTGATTATAATTTTTTGGGAGTTCGTTAAAAAGGGTTTGAACGATAAGTTCTTTCTCTTTTTCTAAATCTTTTAAAGAGGGGTTTTCTTTGAAAGCGTTCCTTAATTCTGCTTTTATGGCAGTTTTTAGGGTGGTTTCTTCGTTTAAGATTTCTTGACGCTTAGAAATGCGCGCATCAAGAGCTTTTTTGAGCGCACTTAAAAGCGTGAAAATTCCCTTAGAAATGTTTTCTTCCATAAAGCGATTGTGAAGTCGCTTGTGCGTGATCGCATAAGCTCGATCATTATTGTATTTGCTTAATAGGTTGGTGGTTTGTTCTTTGTGTTGTTTGAGTTGTGAAATGATTACGCTATAAGAATGAGAAATTCCATCAAAATTATGATTGGTTAGGGGTTCTTGGATCAGTCTTGAAAGCTCTTTAGAAATCTTTTGAACTTCTTTATCTTGTTTGTCCGGGATTTTTTCTAACATCTCTTTAGCTTGCTTGTATTTGGTGCTAATCTCTTCTTTTTCTTTGAAGCGTAATTCTTTGCTTTCTTTAAACTCTATTTTAAAGTCTAAAAGAGCGATGAGATCTTCTAAAACGATTAAATCGTTTGGGTTTTTAGGCTCATTGATATTTTTTAACGCATGGAGTTGTTTGGCTTTTTTACTGAGCATTGAAGAGATTTTGCTGATCTTTTCAATATCAATTTTTTCTTTTAAGGAAAGGATTTTTTCATCGCTAGAAGTGCGGATTAAATTGTAGCGTTCTTTGAGCGTGTTAATGGCGTGTGAGACTTTTAAAAGCTCACTCATTTTGCTGATACCAACAATGGCGCTAGTCATGTCCTCTATATCATCAATGGGGTAATTAAAAAGATCATCATAAGCGTTTTTAATGTCTTTTTCTAAAACCTCACGATCCACAAACATGTCTTTGAGATTATCTTTGATATTAAAATCGCTTTGATTGAATTGGTTTAACTCTTTCAAATAATCATCAGTCGTTTTGTCATAATTTTCTTTAATCCCTACAAAATCTATAAGGTAGCCAAAAGACATGTTGTTATAAGGGCGATTCACTCTGGCTAGGGCTTGGAGCAAATTGTGATCTTTTAATTCTCTGTGGATATAAAGGCGTTTGAGATTGGGTAAATCAAAGCCGGTTAAAAGCATGTTAAACACAAAGACTATATCGGTATATTCATGTTTAAAAGAATGAATCTTTTCTTTGACTTCTTGTTCGTCATGCAAAATGAGACTGGATTGGAGTTTGTTTAAAATTTTCAGGTTAGGGTTTTCTTGTAAGACTTTTTCTTGGACTTCATTAAAAAGCAAATTGGCTAACTTGGCTTGTGCGCTTGAAAAACAAATTACCATAGCCTTTAAATTTTCATCATTATTTACACGCCTGAAATTCAATAAATCTCTGATGATATAATAGAGCATTTCTTTAATGTATCTTTCATGATTAAAAATCGTTTCTTTTTTAACCTCTATGTCTTCAATAGTGATGCTTTCTTGTAAAAGGCGATAGATTTTTTGTAGTTTTTCTTTGCAGCTCTTTTCAATGATTTCTAACTGGAGTTTTAGGGTGTGTCTGTCTTTAATGGATTCTGTATAAGAATAGGTGTGCAAGTAGTTGCCAAAAGTGTTTTTAGTGGCTTTATCTTGCGCGTTGTCTTCTAATAGGGGCGTGCCTGTGAGGGCGATTTTGATGGCTGTCTTGTCGCATTCTATCAAATTAGCGTAAAAGCAACCTTTAGGGTCATAGCTCCTGTGGGCTTCATCTATGATAAACACCCTTTGTAAATCATGGTTATCTTTTGTCGCTTCTTGTAATTCTGTTTTAGAAATGATTTCTTTAGGAGCGCTAGAAGGGTCTTCATTAGGGGCTTTTTCTTCATTGGGGGCTTTGAATTTTTGGATATTCACAACGATGATTTCATCATTCCCTTGAGGGCCTTCAAAAACGCTAGAGTTTTTTAATTTTTGGCTCAAATCCTCTTTATTTTCTGCCTCATGCACACAAAGGCCTCTTTTTAAAAACTCGCTTTTGGCTTGTTCTAATAAATCCAACCTGTCCACAATAAAATAAAATTTAGTCTTTTTGTTTAGGTTGGATTGGCTAAAAAAGTCTCTGATGAGTTTGGTTAAGTGGTAGGTTAAGGCGGTTTTACCGCTGCCTTGCGTGTGCCAGATGATGCCTTTTAGGGGGTCTTTTGGGTTCGTTTCATAATGCTTTTGCAATTCTTTTAAAATGTTCAAGCTCGCAAACATCTGCGCGTAACGCCAAACATGTTTTTTAAACTCTGATTTTTCTTGTAAGAAACTGATGCCGTATTTTAGGATGAAGCAAAGCCTTTTGTGAGAACAAAACGAAGTTAAAAGGGGGTTTGTGGGGGTGTCTTTGGGGCTTTTTGGGGTGTCGGTATCTTTAAGGTTAAATTCTTTTAAGACGCGTTTTTGGATTTCTTCAAGCGATCGATGGCTTGAATGGTTTTGATGATTTTCATCATTTTTCGGGGGGGGGGGGGGGTAATATCTAACCTATTGGCTTCAACAAAGCGTTGGAAAACAGGCGAATAAGAAGCACTATAAAAGACGCCTTGATCGGGTTTGTTTTCATCATAGGGCAAGTTATCGCTAAAAAGCCAAATTTGTGCAAGGTTATAAAAAACTTTGTTTTCAGGGTTTTCATAGCGTTTGATATGGCGATCTTTTTCCTCTTTAATGCCTTGTCCGGCGTAAGGCTGTTTAACTTCTATATTCACCAAAGGCAAGCCGTTGATAAAAAGGGTGATGTCAGGCCTAAAGGATTTATAGGTTAATTCAGCCATCATTTCATAAAGATTGTTGTTAGGGTTATCAAAGTCTATGATTGGATTCTCGCTTTTGAGCAAGTATTCATAAAAGCTTTTGCCTAAATCATCGTAATTCAAGCGTTTTTTCATTTCAGCAAGCGAATCTTTTGCGTTTTTAGTGGGGTTTAAGCGCTCAAACGCTTGAGTGAAACTATCTATTAGGATATTAGTGTCCGTGTCTAGGTTAGGCTTATTTTTTTGAGAAATAAAGTTATAGCCCAACTCGGCTAAATGCATTAAGGCAGGGACTTGAACCCTTGTGATTTCATTGTATGGCATGAACACCTCTTTGATTTAAGGTTGTTATTATAGTGTAAAAATAAAAATCATGGTTGTTTGAGTTGCATTTGCAATAACAAACAAGCTTTTTTAAGGAATTGTTTTAAGGTGTTTTGAGAGAATTTGATAAAATGCGTCAGCTCATTTTCGTTAAGATGCAATGAAACGATTAAAACGCTTTGTAGAATATGGGCGATGCTCCCTTCAAATAAAATGCCTATAGTAGGGGTTTTAGCGCTGGCTGTTTGGCAAAACCCATTCAAATTATCCACCCATTCAAATATTTCTTGCTTGGTTTTACATGGCGTGTTTAAATGCGTGAAAAAATCCTCTTTAAAACGAATCAGATTTTTTTGTAAATTGTTTAAATCCTTAGCATGATTATTTTTAGGGCTAAACATGCTTTTAATGCGAACGATAGCTTCTTGTTTGTTGATTTGTTTCAATTTCACTTGAGAGTAATTAAGGCTAACAGCATGCTTGATTTTCGCCCCATAGCTTAGATTATAGACTTTTTTAGGCTGGTAATGATGAAGGGCTTCTTCAATCCTTTCTTTAGAGAGCAAAAAAAGCGAGTCGCTAAAAGTTTCATAACCTTCAACATTACCCTCTACGCTGATTAAAGATGAAGTGTCAATTTCTTTTTCATTTTCATAATAGGAATTTTGAGCGTGCTTTTTAAACCCTTTAATATAAGCGCAATCTAAAGCGCACAAATAAATTTCATCGCTCATCAAACCCGCTAAAGCCACCCCGGCATTGCCCACAAAAGGCGCTGCGTATTCTATACTCAAAGGGCTTATATACGCGCAAGCGCTCCCCCCACGCATAAACATCAACGCTTCTTTGGCTAAATTAAAAGCGTTAGGATTGAGCATGTTAGCCCCCATTAAAGGGGTGTCTTCTAGGGGGGCTTTTTCTAAAACCTCCTTAAGATAGTCTATGCGCTCCACTTCTATTTGAAAATCCACTTTAACGCCGTGCGTTTTTAAAGGTTTTAAAGCGGTTCCGCATGAAAAAATGATGAAATTATCTTCATTTTCTTTTAAAAAATCTAGCAACAAATCCAGGCTTGGCCCATTGCCCACCACGCAAATGGGGGCGTTAATCTTTTGGGGTTTGGTTTTTAGGGTTTGGTATAAGGGTAAATTTTTGAGCGTGTTCTTTAATCCTAGTAATTCATCTTCAAAACTCCCCCAACCCCTTAAAGCTTGTTTGTAATAGCTTTGAATGTTTTCTCGCATGCGCGAATTAAAAGCGCTTTTATAGGGCATGATTTCTAGCTTTAAAAAAGAATGCGTAACAGGGCGTTTCAAAAAATCCATTTTCAATTCATTAGGGTTAAAAAACCCTTGAATAAAGAGTTTAGCCCCTTTTGTAATCAAATCTTCATAACGCGCAAAGTAACAACTGATTTTAAACAAATCTAAATTTTCTTCAAACAAATAAAGCGAATGGAAGCGGTAATTTTGAGCCTGTAAAATAGCCAAAAACAAGCCGTCTAAAACGCCATAAATCATGGTAGGGGGTAGGAATTTCTTTAAAGAGCAAGGCGTTTGATGGTTATTTAAAAAATTTAAGATCGCATGCGTGGCTTTAAGGGTTAGGGGGAGTTTGTGGTTGTTTTGAGTTTTTAAATAATGTAAAGAAAGGTGGTTATTGTCTAATGACCATCTGGGATTATTCAATGGGTTAGAAGCCATGTTGAAAGCGGTTTCTATCATTTGATTTTTAGGGTAGCTTAAAGCGTTTGTTGGCGTGTGTAAGAGATTAAGATGATTTTTTTCAAAAAGCAATTGGTAATTTTTAAAAGGCGTATTGAGAGCGTTAAAAAGATTAGGGTGATAGGATTTGAAAAAAACTAAATTATCCCTAAAACGCTTTGAAATTTCTTTTTCTAAAAAGGGCGCATCAAAAGATTCTAGGGCTTTTAAAAAGGGCATTCAATAGCCTTTTTCATCACACCCCTTAGGAGTCTTTTAAATCATTTTCTAAGAGTTGGGAAGCGAGGGCGATTTTTTTCAAAGAAATAAAATCTTGTTCGCTGTAGCGTTTGTTGTCATTCATTTTATGGTAGTAGGGGGCACTTAAATCCAGGGCTTTTTTTTCTAAATCTTGCTTGGTGGTGTGGGTTTGGATTTCAAAAAGACTTTTTGCTTCTTCTAAAGACATAGGGATTTCTATTGCATTGAAGCGTTCAAAATTATCATAAAGCTCGTTAAAATCCTGATTGTCTATCTGTAAAAACGCCCCCACATCTAAAAACAATTCTTTTTCCTTGCTGTCTAAGATCCCATCAGCATAGGCCAATAACATAAGAAATTCCACTAATTTTAGGCGTTTAGTGTATTCCCCATGCGTGTGATCAGCGATTTCTTGGCATAAGGATTCAAAATTTTCTTTTTTATCCACAGGCTCATTGAGAAGCTCTTTAGCTAAATCTTGTTGTTCGCTGTTTAAGGGCTGCTCTAATTCATGGATAAAAAGCGTCCTTAAGGCGTTATCCAAAGCGTTTTTTTGAATGTCTAAAAATTTTAAAAGACGCATATACGCGCCTATTTGGGTTTGCTTGAATTTGTCTAAGGGGCTAGATTGCACCAACAAATAGGGGTCATTTTTCAAGTCGTATTCTTCGGTTTTGGTTTTAGGGTTTAGGGGGTTTTTCAAATATTCTTTGAGGGTGTTGTAAAAATAAAACAACACAACCGCCGCAACAATTAATAAAATGATTTCCATTTTTTTTCCTTTATGAGTATTTTTTCATTTGTTCTTTAAGGTCTTGTTTTTGCCTGCTCTCTCGCTCTTTTTTGGCTTGATAAAGACGCATTTGCTCTTCTTTTTGCTTGTCTTGTAAGATCATTTTCCTCTCATGGTTTTTTTTAAGCCGTTCTATGTATTCTTCTCGTTTTTCTGGGTCTTGGAAACTCACAGGGCGGATGAAAAAAACAAACAAAATCAACACAAAAATCCCTATAGCGACAATTTCAGAGCCTTCGCCATTGAAAGCATACCAAAGCCCTCCCATCAAAGAAGCGAGCACGAGTTTTAAAAAAGCGTTCATCTTAAATGAAAGTAACCTTATGATAATGCGCATCAAGCCCTAGAGCTTGCTTATCTTTTTCCCCCATAGCCATCAGCGCAATTTGAGGCAGCAATAAAGTGGGGGTGCTGTCATTATCTCTTTTATAAATCTTTGAAGCTTTTAAGCTTAAACTTTCAAAAGCGTGAAAAAGCCCTAAAGAATGCACGATTAAAAAATCCGCCCCTAAATCAATCCCTAAATAGCGTAAATGCGCGCACTGGAGTAAGCCGCTTGCTTCATTGACTTCTAAAAGGGGGGCGTAATTTTGAAAAGACTCTAAAAAATAGGGGGCTTTTAAACGAATTTTATTGAAAAAATGATCGCTTTGTTTGATGCGAGAAAATTCAGCCCCTAAAAATGCGTCAAAAGGGCTTTTCAATTCCCATGCCAAAAATTCATTAACCCACTCATTGAGATAGGCCATCTCAATATCTTTCTCATAAACGAGTTGGTATTTTTTCAATTTTTCATTGACAGAGTCAATGATTTCAGGGTTGTTGTCTAAAACTTCTTTAGCATGCAAGATATTCAAATACGCATCTTCTTCGCAAAAAATGAGCGAAACGCCATTGGCTTTGGCTAGAGCCAGATTATACGCACAAGCCGTGAGAAAATCATGCGTGCTTATGATCTTCCCATAATAGCCCCCATCATAACAAAAAGGCAGATCAATGATTTTTTGCCCCATTTTTTCTAAATAGAGCTTAGCGCTTTTTAGGAGCGATTGCGCGTCTAAATGCTTCGCATAAGCGTTAAAGAGAGCACAAGTTTTAGGGGGGTTAGGCGTTTTAGGAGGGTTAGAATGGTATTGAAAAAGGCTTAAAAGGTTTTTAGAAAAATCTTTCCATGGCTTGATTTTGGAATTGGTTAGGATTTCTTGCAATTCATAGATTTCATGGTCAATGTTGTCATCGTTTTTATAGAGATAATGCGCCACGCTTAAGAAATTCATCACACCGCTTTCAGGCTGAGAAATCATCTCTAACAACCGGTTGCGCTCTGTGGGGTAGCGTTTCATCAGCCATTTAACATACAAGAAAAAGCCATCGCCCAAATATTTAGGGTTCGTTTGGGGGTTGATGAAATTGATTTGGATAAACTTTTCTAATTCTTCTTTTTCGCCTTTAGTGATGTAGGGGACTTGTTTGAAAAAATCTTCATAGTTTTTTAAAACCGCCTTTTCATCAATCATCAAGTCTTTTAAAGCGTATCGTTTGGATAGGGGATCTAGCACCCATTCTTTAGAAAAAAACGCCACCAAATCGCTTATTTTAGCGTCTTCAAACACCGCAATTTGGTTGATTTTAAGCGCGATATTTTCATTATAGCTCACGCCTTTGAGTTGATTTAAAAGATCCAAAAGGTATTGATCTTCTTGGTATTCTAAAAAATAAGACTCATAAGCAGGGTTATAGTCCTTGTTGTTTTCAAAACGAAAGACTTTTACATGCAATTTTAAAACGCTCATCAATCAGTCCTTTAGCTTTTGTGTAAATTTTCTAAAATCGCGCGGTTTTTGGAATTGGAAAAAAGAGCCTCTTTAGAATCCAACCACTCTTTAGACTCTCGCTCGTCTTTCTTTGGCTCTTGAAAGGGTGGTTCTTCTTTGTGGAACACTTCAAGCGAATCGCAACGATTGAATAAAACGGCATTTTCATTTTTTTCTTTGATAAGGATTTGAATGATGCCAGGAAGTTTTACTTGAACCACGCTGCCAATATTGTTAGGGCCAAACCCGGCTTCAAATTGCACGCTTTGCGCATCAATCATCAAGCTTTCTAAGGTATATCCGGCTAAAACAAACAACACCAACGAGCCGAATTTTTCATGGATTTCTTTAGGGAGCTTGGGGGAAAAATCAATCGCATCCCTTTCGCACAAAAGGTTAAAACTCAAATGGTTTTTGGACAGAAACTGCAAGTATTCAATGCAATGCTTGTTGTTTAAAAGCCTTAATTCTCTTCGCATGCGAGCAACCTTTCAAATTCTTCTAACAAATGACGCACCTCTTGCATGCCAATTTCCCAAAATTCCTTACTATCAATGTCAAAGCCAAACATGGACACTAATTCTTTAGGGCTTTTTGACCCTCCTAAACTCAAAAATTCCGTGTAAGTTTTAACAAATTCTTTAGCGTCGCTTTTTTTATAAAGCCCATAAAGCGCTAAAGTCAAAAGTTGCCCGTAACTATAAGCGTAGCAATAAAAAGGCGAATGGATAAAATGGGGGATATAGCTCCACCACAAATGGTAGTTTTTAGTGAGTTTCACGCTTTTTTCAAACATTCTTTGATTTTCTTCAAACCAGATTTGATCAAAATCTTTGGTGTCTAATTCTTCATCTATTTCATGGATTCTTCTTTCAAAATTCGTCATCACCACTTGCCTAAAAAGGGTAGAAAAAATATCTTCTAGCTTGCCTGCCAGCATGAAAAGAAGTTCATCAGATTTTAAACCCTTTTTTAAATGCTCAAAAAACAACATTTCAGAAAAGACAGAAGCGGTTTCTGCGGTGGTTAGGGGCGTATCCATGTTCAATACGCCTTGTTTTTTGGACAATTCTTGGTGGATCATATGCCCGAATTCATGAGCGATAGTGAAAGCGTCTCGGCGGTTTCCTGTGTAGTTTAACAACACATAAGGGTGAGCGCTAGGCACCGCGCCATGGCTAAAAGCCCCGCCTTGCTTAAAGTCTTTAGGGTGTGAATCCACCCACCCCTCTTTGATCGCTTTAGAAGCGATTTTATGAAATTCAGGGCTAAAGGCTTTAAGGGTTTTAAGCACTTCTTCTAAAGCTTGAGAGTAAGTCATGGTGATGCTCTCATCGTTTAAAGGGGCGTAGCGATCGTAATCTTTGAGTTTATGCCCTAAAATTTGCGATTTTTTATGGTAGTAACGATGCACTAAGGAAAAATTAGCGTTCACGATCTCTATCATGCTATCCACGCTCTCTTGCGAGATCTGGTTGTCAATGTGGCGGAAACTCTCTTTTTTGTCGTATTTTCTCAGTTTGGTTTCAATGAGCAAATCCTTACGCACCATGTTTAAAATATAAGTGAGTAAAGGGCGGGATTTTTCTAACGCTTTGCTGAAAGCTTTTTGAGATTTTTTACGGATCTTGCGTTTGGGGTTGTGCAAGAGGGCTAAAATTTCTTCTTCGCTTAAAGTTTTTTCTTCAAAAGGGATTTTTAAAGAAGAAAAATGCTCATCAAAAAGACGGCTAAACGCACCCACCCCCACAGGCGAAAGGGCTAGGGCGATCTTTTCTTCATCTAAATTCAAGGTGTGCTTTTTCTTTTCTATGAGGTTGTTTAGATAAAAAGCATGATCTTTGCATTTTTTAATGAAAGCGAGTTGTTTTTTGGCGTCCAAATTCTTAAATTCAATTTCAAAGAATAAAAGGTGTTGTTGGATATTTGCGCAAGCCATTTCGCATTGCGAATAAAACTTCGCTTCTTTGGTGTTCTTAGCAAAGAGTAATTGAGCGTAAGTCATCGCTCTAGAAATTTTTTCTAACAAATTTTCGTAATGTTTAAGAGCGTTGGCAAATTTTGCAGCGTCTAAATCCTTAAGGTTATTTTGATAAGCGCTCTCAAATTCTTGCACTTCTGTTTGTAAGGTTTTTAAAAATTCTTCTGCGCTTTCTTTATTTTCAAATAAAGCACTTAAATCCCATTCTTGCTCTTTCATGAAATCCCCTTTTTATACCAATTTGAAGTTAAAATATGCTTGTATTTTAACATAACACTGACAATACAAGCAAACTTATCATTTGGTTTTTACGCCATTATTTTTTAGCCGGCTCATTTTCTTGGCTCTTTTGGTGCAAAATAAATTGAGCGATAGATTCTAGGTATTTTAAAATAAAAGGGGTTGCCAACATAGAAAAGACCACCATGAGAATAAGGAGTTGGTGGATGTCATTTTGAGCGATATTTAAGATATTTTTTTGGTGCAAAAAACCAAGAATCCCTTTTTTTTCTTGCAAATTAAAGAGCTGGTGCGAGCCTGAATTTAAAAAGATCACGAAAGAAAACTCCCCGATTTGCGCTAAAGAAAGAGCGGTTTTTATGGCGGTTTTAGCGTCTCTAAAAAAACGCAATAGCGCATAAATGATGGCCGTCTTAAAACCCATCACTAAAATGAGTAAGAAGATGACGACAAAGAACTTCTCCATAAAGAAACTCACATTAATTTGCATCCCTATCGTAATGAAAAAAAGAGCTAAGAAGAGGTTTTTTAATTGCGCGAATTCTTCTTGGACATTGATTTTATAGCGCGATTTAGAAATGGCCATGCCCACAATGAACGCCCCTAAAGACATAGAAAACCCAAAAAAATGGCTCAATCCCGCCGCGCTGCAAACAATCACTAAAATCGTGCCTATAAAAATTTCAGGCAAGCGCGTGTCTTTTGCTTGCTCTAAGATGAGATTAGCCCCTTTTTTTCCAGGCAATAACAAAAGAACTAAAATAATCCCTGCTGAAATAAAGGTTTTAAGAATGAGTAAATTAACATTAGAATCTTTACTGCCTAGAATAGTCAAAATTAAAAGCATGGGAATGGCTGCAATATCTTGGAAAATCAAAATCCCCACCGCGCTCTTTCCCATGGGCGTGCTAAGCTGTTTGGAATCTTCAAAGAATTTCAGCACAATAGCGGTTGAAGAGAGCGAAAGCCCCATGCCTAAAACAAGGGAAAAAATGGGTGAAAGACCCAAAATAAAATACCCCACTAAAAAAGCGATTAAAGCGCATAAAACCACTTGTAAAAGCCCAAAAACCAGCACTTCTTGTTTGATGGATTTGAGTTTGTCAAAATTAAACTCAATGCCTATCATAAACATTAAAAAGACGATACCAAATTCACCAATATCAGACAACAAATTAAAATCATTAATTTTAAAAAAAGCCGCTAAGACCGTTCCTGTGCAAATGTAACCAATGATAACCGGCATGTCTAATTTCTTTAAAAAGATTCCAAAGCCTACAGCAAGCCATAAGCCGGCAATAACAATATAAAGTGTGCTGTTTTCCATAAAAACCTTTCCCCAGTAGAATCAATTTGTTTTAAAGAAATAAAAGCGAAACTATCCTATTAAATTGAGCCATTAAATAACACTATTGAATAAAATAATATCTATCAAAAATATATAAGTAATTTATTATTTAAATCTTACTAAACCCATATTCAAACGCAAACACCAAACGCTCTATTGAGTAAAATAAAAATTAAAACGCTAGGATTATACTGCGTTAAGGCAAACCTTCTATTTATGAAGAAGATTTTTGAACCCCAACCTTTTAAGAGTCGGCTAGGGTTTAATTTGATGAGGAAGAGCGAATGAAAGAACGGATTAAAAAGTGAAGACATAATCCACATACCAAGAATAGTAGCGGATAAGCCCTACATCTTTACTGCCCTGATTAACCATAGGGAATTTCACGCCCGCTTCAAACGCGCTGCGATCCCCAACGCGCATTCTTCCGCCTAAATTCCATAAGAACTGGAATCTCGTTTGATTGACATCATAAGGGAACATCCAAGTGTTTCCGGCTAATTGAACGCCACCAATGAGACCTAGAGCGAATTTATCCAAAGGAATGAGATTGACAATCAAATCGCCACCGCCACCGTAGGTGAGCAAATTGGTTTTGGTGTGTTCAGTCCCTGAAGTGTTAAACCAATCTAAAAAGCCATACACCCTAGCCCCAAACCATTTATTGGCAAAGCCTACAAAACCTAATTTGAAATTCAAACCATAAAGATCATTGCCATGGCGCCAATCAGAGTAATTGCTATTATAAGGGCCATAACGACCTTGCTGATAACCCGCACCCATAAAA
This sequence comes from Helicobacter pylori, assembly GCF_014498195.1. Lineage (GTDB taxonomy): Bacteria > Campylobacterota > Campylobacteria > Campylobacterales > Helicobacteraceae > Helicobacter > Helicobacter pylori_DO. The sequence goes on from NZ_JACTGH010000003.1 coordinate 132,537, forward strand.
AACCCATTCACTTCGCCAGCCAGCGCTAAACTCGCGCTCAAGCTTAAAATACAAGCAATTCTTTTAATCATAATAAATCCTTCTTGTTGAATTAAAGTTACACCCTAAAATCGGTTATTTTTCTAAAAGATTTAATTTTTTATCAAAGATGAGGGTTTTAGAGTGAAAATATTGATTAAATCATGGATAAGTGGGATACACCGACAAACCGCCTCAAACTTTTAAAATACAAATTTTTAAGATACAAATAGGTATAATCACCAACTTTAATCATTTAATCAAAGGGAGTTCTATGAAAAATACTTTCAAAGCGTTTGTCTTTTTAATCGTATTTTTTTCAAGCGCTCTGTTGGCACAGGATTTAAAAATCGCTGCTGCTGCTAATCTCACACGTGCTTTAAAAGCCCTTGTTAAAGAATTTCAAAAAGAACACCCCAAAGACGCTATTAGAATTAGTTTTAATTCTTCAGGCAAACTCTACGCTCAAATCGCTCAAAACGCCCCTTTTGATTTATTCATTTCAGCAGATGTTGCCAGGCCTAAAAAGCTTTATGAAGAAAAAATAACCCCTTTTAAAGAAGAAGTCTATGCTAAAGGCGTGTTGGTTTTATGGAGCGAAAATCTAAAAATGGATTCTTTAGAAATTCTTAAAGACCCTAAAATTAAACATATCGCTATGGCTAATCCTAAACTAGCCCCTTATGGAAAAGCCAGCATGGAAGTCTTAGAGAATTTAAAACTCGCTTCTAGTCTTAAACCTAAAATCGTTTATGGCGCTTCTATTTCTCAAGCCCATCAATTTGTCGCTACTAAAAACGCTCAAATAGGCTTTGGAGCGTTATCCTTGATGGATAAAAAAGACAAAAACCTCTCTTATTTCATCATTGATAAAGCCCTTTATAACCCTATTGAACAAGCCTTAATCATCACTAAAAATGGGGCTAATAACCCTTTAGCCAAAGTTTTTAAAGATTTTTTATTCAGCCCTAAAGCTAGAGCTATCTTTAAAGAATACGGCTATATTGTGGATTAAAACGCATTAAAAAAGGCGAATAATGGATCATGAGTTTTTGATTACCATGCGTTTGAGCTTTTCTTTAGCTTTGATTACCACCCTTATTTTACTCCCTATAGGGATTTTTTTAGGCTATTTTTTAAGCCTTAAACGCAATCTTTTAACGAGCTTAACAGAAACGCTTGTGTATATGCCTTTAGTTTTACCCCCAAGCGTGCTAGGGTTTTATCTTCTTTTAATTTTTTCGCCTTCTTCTTTTTTGGGAGCGTTTTTACAAGATGTTTTCAACGTGAAACTTGTTTTTAGTTTCCAAGGGCTTATTTTAGGGAGCGTGATTTTTTCCTTGCCCTTTATGGTAAGCCCCATTAAAAGCGCGTTAATTTCCTTGCCCGCTTCTTTAAAAGAAGCCAGTTATAGCTTGGGTAAGGGGGAATACTACACCCTTTTTTTCGTCCTACTCCCTAACATCAAACCCAGTGTGTTGATGGCCATCATTACAACTTTTACGCACACTATAGGCGAATTTGGCGTGGTGATGATGCTTGGGGGTGATATATTAGGGGAAACAAGAGTGGCTAGCATTGCGATCTTTAACGAAGCTGAAGCGCTCAATTACCCTAAAGCCCATCAATACGCCTTAACGCTCACGCTTATTAGTTTTAGCCTTTTATTTGTTACCCTATTTTTAAATAAAAAACAAAGCTCGTTTTTATGATAAAAGCGCGGTTTAAAAAACGCCTTTTAGGATCTAGGGGCGCGTTTGATTTGAATATAGACTTAGAAATTAAAGAAGCAGAAGTTGTCGCTTTATTAGGAGAATCTGGAGCGGGTAAAAGCACGATTTTACGCATTTTAGCAGGGCTTGAAGCGGTGAGTAGCGGCTATATTGAAGTCAATCGTTCAGTGTGGCTAGACACTCAAAAAAAGATTTTTTTAAAACCACAACAACGAAAAATCGGCTTTGTGTTTCAAGATTACGCTCTATTTCCTCATTTAAACGTGTATCAAAACATCGCCTTTGCTCACCCTAAAGATAAAAATAAAATCCACGAAGTGTTACGCTTAATGCGTTTAGAAAATCTAAGCCAGCAAAAAATCCCCCAACTCTCTGGCGGACAAGCCCAACGAGTCGCTTTAGCAAGAGCTTTAATCGCAACCAAGAATTTATTGCTTTTAGATGAGCCTTTAAACGCCCTAGATAACGCCTTAAAAAACGAAGTGCAACAAGGTTTGCTTGATTTTATCAAGCGTGAAAATTTAAGCGTGTTATTGGTGAGTCATGATCCAAACGAAATAACCAAACTCGCGCGAACTTTCCTCTTTTTAAACAATGGCGTTATCAATCCTAATCAAGAAAATCGGCTTTTTTCAAACCGCTTATTGGTAAAACCTCTCTTTGAAGATGAAAATTATTGCCATTATGAGGTCATTCCTCAAACGATTAGTTTGCCCAAAGATTGTCTGAACCCAACTTTTAAGCTTGATTTCAATCAAGGCAAAAAATTTTAGAAATATTTTTTTCATTTTCCTCTTAAAACCCTCTTATTTTTAAACTTTATGCACCCATTTTAGTGTTAGGAATAACGCTAAAGTTTTAGGGAGTCGCTCTCATAACAACCGCTAAAATCAAACTCTTTTATTAATATCCAATGAAAACAGAGCCAATCTTTTAGTTTTTCAAAAACTCTTCTATTCTTTTGACGCTCTCTGTTTTGCCTAAAATAAAAAGCGCTTCTTTAAGACCTATCCCACCTCCCTTACCCAAAAGGGCTAATCTTAAGGGCTGCATAAAACTACCCGCTTTAATCTTTTCTTCTTCAATGATTTGGTGCATGGCGTTTTCTAGCGCGCTTTCATCGTTGAAATTGGCTTCATTTAATTCCAACTTAAACTTTTCTAACAAGGGCATAACGAGCGCTTGATTGAGCTTTTTAAAAACCTTTTCTTCATACTCCACAGGAGCGATTAAAACCTCATCTATTTTAAGGGCTAATTCTTTTAAGGTTTGAGATCTTTCTTTGAGGGCGTCCAACAAGCGATCCAATTGGGTGGGGTTTAAATGCGAGAGATCGCTAAAACTAAAAGGCTTTAAAAGTTTTAACAATTCTTGAGCGCTTTGGTTTTTTAAATAGTGAGCGTTGAGCCAATTAAGCTTGTGCCAGCTAAAGCAACTGGGCGAAGAATTCAAATCTTTAGGATCAAATAATTCTAGCAATTCTTGCATGCTAAAAACCTCTTTATCTTGATAGCTCCACCCCAAACGCGCTAAAAAATTCACCAAAGCTTCCTTAAGATAGCCCATTTCTTGATAGTCCATCACATTAGTGGCCCCATGGCGTTTGCTTAATTTTTGCCCTTCTTCATTCAAAATCATCGGCACATGGAAAAAATTAGGGATTTTAAAATTTAAAGCCTTATAGAGAACGATTTGTTTAGGGGTGTTAGAAAGGTGATCATCGCCTCTAATCACATCAGTAATCCCCATTAAAGCGTCATCAATGGTAACCACAAAATTATAAGTGGGCGTCCCATCGCTCCTGGCGATAATAAAATCGTCTAATTCGTGAGTGTTCACTCTCACTTCGCCTTTAACCCCATCATTAAAACCAATCACCTCATTTTGCGGGACTTTAATCCTTACCACAGGCTCTATGCCTTTAGGGGGCGTGCCTTTAAAATCACGATAACGATTGTCATAGCGTGGGGTTTCTTTCCTGGCTTTTTGCTCTTCTCTCAAAGCGTCTAATTCATCTTTACTCATATAACAATAATAGGCTTTGTCTTCATCTAAGAGTTTTTGGATGTATTCTTTATAAATTTCAAAGCGTTTGGATTGATAGAGGATTTCTCCGTCGTGTTCTAGCCCCACCCATTTGAAAGCCTCTATAATGGCGTTAGCCGCTTCTATGGAGTTACGGCTCAAATCCGTGTCTTCAATGCGTAAAAAAAATTTTCCTTGATTGGCTCGTGCAAAAAGATAATTGAAAATGGCTGTTCTTAAGCCTCCTATGTGGAGGTAGCCAGTGGGTGACGGGGCGAAGCGCGTAACGATCAAACTCATTATTCTAACCTTAAAAATAAAATGCTCTTATTGTATTCAAAAATGGCTTAAAAATGGTTTCACTTTTTTCTATTAAAATTAGTGTATCATTGAGATTATTTTTAATTAGGATCACCCATGCAATTTCAAAAAACCTTATTTTCTTTATCTTTATCTCTATCTTTATTCTTATCTTTTGGTATCGCTGAAGAAAATGGGGCGTATGCGAGCGTGGGGTTTGAATATTCCATCAG
>NZ_JACTGH010000030.1:0-2096 GCF_014498195.1 Helicobacter pylori
AAGAAAAATCTATTAAAAGGAGAAAACATGAAAATCAAAAAATCTCTCTTGCTCTCTCTTTCTCTCATGCTCTCATTATCAAGGGCTGAAGATGACGGATTTTACATGAGCGTGGGCTATCAGATCGGTGAAGCGGTCCAACAAGTGAAAAACACAGGAGCACTACAAAATCTTGCGGACAGATACGATAACTTAAACAACCTTTTAAACCAATACAACTACCTTAACTCTTTAGTCAATCTAGCCAGCACGCCAAGCGCGATCACCGGTGCGATTGATAATTTAAGCTCAAGCGCGATCAACCTCACTAGCACTACCACCACTTCTCCGGCCTATCAAGCTGTGGCTTTAGCGCTCAATGCCGCTGTGGGCATGTGGCAAGTCATAGCCCTTTTTATTGGCTGTGGCCCTGGCCCTACCAACAATCAAAGCTACCAATCGTTTGGTAACACGCCAGCCCTTAATGGGACAACCACCACTTGCAATCAAGCGTATGGGACAGGCCCCAATGGCATCCTATCTATTGATGAATATCAAAAACTCAACCAAGCTTATCAGATCATCCAAACCGCTTTAAACCAAAATCAAGGAGGCGGGATGCCTGCCTTGAATGACACCACCAAAACAGGGGTAGTCAACATACAACAAACCAATTATAAGACCACCACACAAAACAATATCATACAGCATTATTATGATGAGAATGGGAAAGAGGTTCCAACCTATTATTCAGGCGGATCATCATTCTCGCCTACAATACAATTGACATACCATAATAACGCTGAATACCTTTTGCAACAAGCCGCCACTATCATGCAAGTCCTTATTACTCAAAAGCCGCATGTGCAAACGAGCAATGGCGGTAAAGCGTGGGGGTTGAGTTCTACGCCTGGGAATGTAGTGGATATTTTTGGTCCTTCTTTTAACGCAATTAATGAGATGATCAAAAACGCTCAAACAGCCCTAGAAAAAACCCAACAGCTTAACGCTAATGAAAACGCCCAAATCACGCAACCCAACAATTTCAACCCCTACACTTCTAAAAATAAGCAATTCGCTCAAGAAATGCTCAATAGAGCTGAAGCTCAAGCAGAGATTTTAAATTTAGCTAAGCAAGTAGCGGACAATTTCCACAGCATTCAAGGGCCTATTCAAGGGGATTTAGAACAATGTAAAGCAGGATCGGCTGGCGTGATCACTAATAACACTTGGGGTTCAGGTTGCGCGTTTGTGAAAGAAACTCTCAATTCCTTAGAGCAACACACCGCTTATTATGGCAACCAAGTCAATCAAGATAGGGCTTTGGCTCAAACCATTTTGAATTTTAAAGAAGCCCTTAATACCCTGAATAAAGACTCAAAAGCGATCAATAGCGGTATCTCCAACTTGCCTAACGCTAAATCTCTTCAAAACATGACGCATGCCACTCAAAACCCTAATTCCCCAGAAGGTTTGCTCACTTATTCTTTGGATACCAACAAATACAACCAACTCCAAACCATCGCGCAAGAATTAGGCAAAAACCCCTTTAGGCGCATCGGCGTGATTGACTATCAAAACAATAACGGTGCGATGAATGGCATTGGCGTGCAAGTGGGCTATAAGCAATTCTTTGGCAAAAAAAGGAATTGGGGGTTAAGGTATTATGGTTTCTTTGATTATAACCATGCTTATATCAAATCCAATTTTTTCAACTCCGCTTCTGATGTGTGGACTTATGGGGTGGGTATGGACACTCTTTATAACTTCATCAACGATAAAAACACCAACTTTTTAGGCAAAAATAACAAGCTTTCTGTGGGGCTTTTTGGTGGTTTTGCACTAGCTGGGACTTCGTGGCTTAATTCCCAACAAGTGAATTTGACCATGATGAATGGCATTTATAACGCTAAGGTCAGCACTTCTAACTTCCAATTTTTGTTTGATTTAGGCTTGAGAATGAATCTCGCTAGGCCTAAGAAAAAAGACAGCGATCATGCCGCGCAGCATGGCGTGGAATTAGGTGTGAAAATCCCTACCATTAACACGGATTATTATTCTTTCATGGGCGCTGAACTCAAATACAGAAGGCTCTATAGCGTGTATTTGAATTATGT
>NZ_JACTGH010000031.1:0-2056 GCF_014498195.1 Helicobacter pylori
CAAAGGGTTAAGTCTTTTTGGGGTAGGAAATATCCATGCAGACTTTAAAGAACAAAGCCTTTCGTGTTAGTGTCCATTAGGGCGCTTTAGTTAGGAAGCTCCTTGCTTTAGCAAGGGGTGGTTTCACTTCAAAGCCAACCATCTACAAAGAGAGAAAGACAATGATTGAACTAATCCTAGACAAAAAGTCCATACAAATTGATGAAGAATTGCTAGACATTAAAAAGCATTTAGAAAAGTTTTATTCAAACAAAGAACAAGAGATAATCGCAAAAACGTTAGAAAGTGAAACAGAGCTTACTTGTAGTTATTTATGGGATAAAGACTTCTTGTTGTTAGAGCAACTTTTAGAAAACAATTTAGGGCATTTTACCTTTGAGAGCGAGTTTGCCCTACTAAAAGACAAAGAGCCTTTGAATTTAGCTCAAATCAAGCAAATGAGTGTTTTAAAGGTTCTTACCTACGAAATGACACAAGCCTTAAAAAATCACATCATTCATTTATCACAAGTTGTCAATGAAGAAAGTTTAGAAAAAGATGAAGAGCTTGTTGTTTATCACTTGGATTTTAAGCTCAATCAACAATCTTATAAAGTGATAGCTCAATTTTGCGTGATTAAAAAAGAAAGGAACATTGCATGAAAAAATTAAGACATTTTAGAAAGCTTATTGCCTTTTTAGGTTTTTCACCACTTTTATTACAAGCGGATATGACTACATTTTTTAATAGCATTGAACAACAACTCCAAAGCCCTACAGGTAAGGGCATTTTAATGATTATATTCATTGCTATTGGTATTTTTGTGTGGAAAAACTTAGATAGATGGAAAGAAATCTTATTAACTATTTTGGGAGTTGTTTTAGGAACGCTGATATTTTTTAAAGCCCCAGCCTTAGCTCAATGGTTCATGACTAGTGTTGGTAACTAAGGCTTATCAATGCAATTAGTCGGTATTTCAGTTTCTAATCTCAAAGAAATCAGTTCCAAAGAAAAGTTTCTTTGGCTCAATGCTAAGAGCTTTTTGCTCTCAAGTTTTGTGCCATTTGTGATGACACCTTGGCTAGATATATTGAACTCTCTTATGCTGTATGCGTGCTTTTTATTGGTTTTTAGCATAGCGGAGTTTTTTGATGAAGATATAAGCGACATTTTAATCGCTCATTCCAAGATTAAAACCAAATCTAATTCATTTTATGCTTAAAAGGAAAGAATATGCAACAAGAAATCGTAGTAGAAAAACCTAATAAAATGACCATTACTTACAACTTAGAGCAAACTATCTCTAAATTGAAAGAGAGTGTGAATTTATTAGAGAAAAACGAGCAATATAATGACGCTTATGATCTTGTTTGTGGTATTAAAAGCATTGTAGATGATTTTCATAAAAATGTAATTTTGCATGTAAGCAATAATTCTAAGCCCCCTAAAAGAAAAAGAAAGTCTTCTTAATGCTAGAAAACGCTTTTAAATATTGCAAAGAGAAAGCCATAGAGCTTTTAACAGGTTTTGTGCCAAAAACCTATTCTATGGCAGAGGAATGCAATATTTTAGGCTTGTATGATGATACTTTTATTATCACCAAACAAGAAAATTTAGTCGCTATTATGTCTTTACAAGGACTAAGTTATTCTAATTTAATGCAAAAAGATTTGGAGGGCTATTTTGATACAAGACAAAATGTTCTCAATACCATTAGTAAGGACATTCAATTAAGGATTGTGGCTAAAAGGCGTAAAGAATTTATCAATCAAAGCCCCAACATCGACAACCCTTATGCCAAAGCCATTATCACACAATTTGAAAACAAGGAAATCTATAAAACAGAATATTTTTTAGTGTTTGAGAGCATTACTTCTAATGTCAAATCTTTCTTTGAGAAAAAGAAATTAGAAATGACTACTTCAATCAATGAAGAATTAGAAGAAAGCTGTGAAACCACCCCTTGCTAAAGCAAGGAGCTTCCTAACTAAAGCGCCCTAATGGACACTAACACGAAAGGCTTTGTTCTTTAAAGTCTGCATGGATATTTCCTACCCCAAAAAGACTTAACCCTTTG
>NZ_JACTGH010000032.1:0-1973 GCF_014498195.1 Helicobacter pylori
TTATCCCACTAGCACGAAAAACTCCGTCCTTTAGGGCGGAGATGTAAGTGCATATCTGTTAGGTATTTGAATATCGTTTCACCTAGATCCATTCGCTTTTTAGTGCATTCTATTAAAAATCAAAGTTAGCTAATTTAATGCGGTGTTTCTTGCTCTTGTATGTATTGCTTAATCGTCTCTAAAGGCGCGCCCCCACAACTCCCAGCGAAATAACTAGGCGACCATAAATGCTTCCCCCACAAACTAGCTTCAACGCTTTTGAAATGGTGTTGTCTAGTCAAACGACTGCTAACGCCTTTTAAAGAATTAACTAACTTACTCACGCTCACTTTTGGAGGGTAGTTGATAAGCAAATGCACATGATCGCTCTCCCCATCAAATTCTACCAATTCGCTCTCAAAGTCCTTACACACTTTGGCAAACACCGATCCTAAAAAATCTATCACTTCCTTATTGAACGCTGAACGCCTGTATTTAGTAACAAATACCAAATGCACATGCATTAAAAAAACACAATGTCTTCCGTGTCTCATATCATCAATTTTTTTCATAGACCTATTTTAACAAAAAGAGGTTAAAATACTTCTATGAAAGTCAATAAGGGTTTTAAATTCCGCTTGTATCCCACTAAAGAACAACAAGATAAGTTGCAACACTGCTTTTTTGTCTATAATCAAGCTTATAATATTGGCTTGAATTTACTGCAAGAGCAATATGAAACCAACAAAGATTCACCTCTCAAAGAAAGAAAGTGGAAAAAATCAAGCGAGTTAGATCATGCGATTAAACACCACTTGAACGCTAGGGGGTTAAGTTTTAGTAGTGTGATAGCCCAACAATCACGCATGAATGTTGAAAGGGCTTTAAGAGATGCTTTTAAAGTTAAAAACAGGGGCTTTCCTAAATTCAAAAACTCTAAATCTGCTAAACAATCTTTTTCGTGGAACAATCAAGGTTTCTCTATCAAAGAAAGCGATGATGACCGCTTTAAGATATTCACTTTAATGAAAATGCCCTTAATGATGCGCATGCATAGAGACTTCCCCCCTAATTTTAAAGTGAAACAAATTAGTATCTCTTGCAGCCATAGAAAATATTTTGTTAGCTTTAGCGTGGAATACGAACAAGACATTACTCCCATCAAAAACACTAAAAATGGTGTGGGGCTAGATTTGAATATCCTTGATATAGCTTGTTCTTGTGAGATAAACAACCATGAAAAACTAACGGACTTTAAGCAATACCAAACAGACATGAAAGAATTACTAGGGATAGAAATAGATGAAGAGCTGGATACTAAACGACTTATCCCTACTTATTCCAAATTGTATTCTTTAAAAAAATACTCTGAAAAATTTAAAAGATTACAAAGAAAACAAAGCCGTAGGGTGTTAAAGTCTAAACAAAACAAAACCCAATTAGGAGGTAATTTTTACAAAACGCAAAAGAAATTAAACCAAGCCTTTGACAAATCTAGTCATCAAAAAACAGACAGATACCATAAAATCACAAGCGAACTTTCAAAGCAATTTGGATTGATAGTAGTTGAAGATTTGCAAGTAAAAAACATGACTAAAAGAGCTAAACTCAAAAATGTTAAACAAAAGAGTGGGCTTAATCAATCTATCTTAAACGCTTCATTCTATCAAATCATCTCTTTTTTAGACTACAAACAACAGCATAATGGCAAATTGTTAGTGAAAGTTCCCCCACAATATACGAGTAAGACTTGCCATTGTTGTGGGAATATCAACCACAAGCTTAAATTGAATCATAGGCAATATTGGTGTTTAGAATGCGGGTATAGAGAACACAGAGACATCAACGCTGCGAACAATATTTTAAGCAAAGGGTTAAGTCTTTTTGGGGTAGGAAATATCCATGCAGACTTTAAAGAACAAAGCCTTTCGTGTTAGTGTCCATTAGGGCGCTTTAGTTAGGAAGCTCCTTGCTTTAGCAAGGGGTGGTTTCAC
>NZ_JACTGH010000033.1:0-1544 GCF_014498195.1 Helicobacter pylori
CGCTGAAGACGACGGCTTTTACACAAGCGTAGGCTATCAAATCGGTGAGGCCGCTCAAATGGTAACCAACACCAAAGGCATCCAACAGCTTTCAGATAATTATGAAAACTTGAGCAAGCTTTTAACCAGATACAGCACCCTAAACACCCTGATCAAATTGTCCGCTGATCCGAGCGCGATCAATGCGGCTCGTGAAAATCTGGGCGCGAGCGCGAAGAACTTGATCGGCGATACCAAAAATTCCCCGGCCTATCAAGCCGTGCTTTTAGCGATCAATGCGGCGGTGGGGTTTTGGAATGTCTTAGGCTACGCTACGCAATGCGGGGGTAATGGTGATCGACAAAGCACTTCTTCAACCACCATCTTCAACAACGAGCCAGGGTATCGATCCACTTCCATCACTTGCAGTTATAACAATCTAGGAATTGGAAGGGAGGGCGTTATGAGCATTGATAACATGAAAAAGCTTAACGAAGCCTATCAAATCCTCCAAACGGCTTTAAAAAAAGGCTTACCGGCGCTCAAAGAAAACGATGGGAAGATTGATGTAAGCTATAGCTACACATGCTCAGGGGGAGGGAATAATAACTGCGATCCGTTATTACTTGGTATCAAAGGTAACAGTCAAAACGGAGATGGCAGAAAGGGCAGAAGCACAACTAAAACCCAAACCATAGACGGCAAACAAGTAAACACCACGATCAGTTTAAAAGTCGTCCAACCAAGTGGGGGTGCAGCCTACACCGAAATCACTAACGCATTGAACGGAGTGCCTGATAGCGCTCAAGCGCTCTTGGCGCAAGCGAGCACGCTCATCAACACCATCAACAGCGCATGCCCATGGTTTAGAGTAACTAATAAAGAGGGTGGCCCACAGATGAACCCGACTTCAGGGGGTTTGTGCATTTTTAAAGATGAAATCAGCGCGATCCAAAAGATGATCACGGACGCGCAAGAGCTTGTCAATCAAACGAGCGCCATCAATACCAATGAACAAACAACTCCAGTGGGAAGCAGTGGAGGCAAGCCTTTCAACCCTTTCACAGACGCTAGCTTTGCGCAAGGCATGCTCGCTAACGCTAGCGCGCAAGCCAAAATGCTTGATTTAGCCCATCAAGTGGGGCAAGCCATTAACCCTGACAATCTTACCGGGAATTTTAAAAGTTTTGTTACAGGCTTTTTAGCCACATGCAACAACAAATCAACAGCTGGCACTGGTGGCACACAAGGTTCGGCTCCTGGCACAGTGACCACTCAAACTTTCGCTTCCGGTTGTGCGTATGTGGAACAAACCATAACGAATTTAACCAACAGTATCGCTCATTTTGGCACTCAAGAACAGCAAATAGAGCAAGCGCAAAATATCGCTGACACTTTGGTGCATTTCAAATCCCGATACAGCGAATTGGGCAACACTTATAACAGCATCACCACCGCGCTCTCCAAAGTCCCTAACGCGCAAAGCTTGCAAAATGTGGTGAGTAAAAAGAACAACCCCTATAGCCCGCAAGGCATAGAGACCAATTACTACCTCAATCAAAACA
>NZ_JACTGH010000034.1:0-1519 GCF_014498195.1 Helicobacter pylori
CCTTTCTCGCTCTCTTTTTGCATGTCTTTAATAGCTTCTATCAAGCGCTTTAAGGTAGGGTTATTTTCGTTTGGCTCTCTATTGACCATTAAAAGGTAATGCGTGAAATCGTAAATATCAATGTCCTTAAACTCTTTACTATCAGGGTTAAACATGTCTTTAGTAACATCTGCGATCTTAAATTCTTTCAAGCCTTTTTTAACGTTATCGCTCTTTAAAGCTTCAAATAACGCCTTGCTCGGATCATCAAACCTCGCAAACCTAGCGATCGCACCTCCTAAAATCTCGCTAATATCACTTGTAGTTTGTTCGCTCTTTTCAAACATCTCTAACGAACTCGTTTTATAGAATTTCTCGCTCAAATCTTTCAAGCTCTCGCTCGTGCTTTGGTAATTCTTTAAATTCGCAAAACTGCGATCCATAATATCGCTCAAGTAAGCGTTAAGGCTTACATTAGGGAAATTCATGTCATGGATGAGATTGTGAAAACTCCCGGCGTTATCTACAAACATTTTTTTAACCTTTTCATAGCTTTTAATATCGTTTGAAAATTCTTTCTGCCAGCGGTTTAATAATTCTATCCCTTGCGTCTTGGTCCTTGGCATGTTAAACATAAGCAACGCTAGATTACTATCTCCTACATTAGGATGAGTGGCTTTATCAAAATTAAGGTTTTTAGCAACAATGTTTTTTAATGAGTAGATGCTATCAGCGTCTAATTTTTGGTCTAATTCTTTTAATTTCGCTTCATAATGGCTTAAAACCGCTATCGCATGATCGCTCTCGCTGTTAAATCTTCCTTGATTAGATGAAGCCGCTAAATTGTTGATCTCGGTGTTGTTTAGGCGCTTGTGTGGCACTCTAACTAACAACTCGTCCGGTTTTAAGTCTATGTGATAGTATTCCTTGATCGCTTTCTCGTAAATAAAACGGCTTTTAGGCGTGAAATTTAGCATGCCTTGGATTCTGTGGTTTCCTGCGATCACTTGTCCGTCGTTTAGAACGATCGGTAAATCTTCAAAGCCTCCGCTACCGAATATCTTCTTAGGATCAAAATCCTCTGAAATGCTTTTAATCTGCTCTTCGTTCATGTCCGTTCTCTTTTGTGTCCCGCCTGTGGTAAAGCTTGGTTTTAGATCTTTAGCTTTTACGATCGCATAATCTAGATCGTAAATCTCTCGTTCGTTCAACCTCACTCGGCTCTTGGGGATCTGCGCTTGTATTTGAGTAGGTATATCCTCTCCTACTTCTATTTTAGTCTGGCTTTCAATGTTGCCTGCATTGCCTCGCTCGTGTTCTAATTTCTTTTTTAACGCAACTTTTCGCTTTAATTCTTGCTCTTTAGCTTTTAAAAATTCTTGTTCGCTTTGTAGGGCTTCGCTTTCTAATTTCGCTAACTTTTCGGCGTTGGCTTGTTCTAAGGGGCTTAAATTTGTAGGTGTTGGTGTGGTTTCGTTTAAATTTTCGCTTGTTTTTAATAAATCCTCTTGATCTGTTAGCGGTTTTGGTGTAGGATTAT
>NZ_JACTGH010000035.1:0-1333 GCF_014498195.1 Helicobacter pylori
GCTCTTGAAACCGCGCAAAAGCTTATGGATTTAATCGAACAGGCCAAGGTTTCTATGGTGTGGAAAAATATCATCATCGCAGGTGTTTCAAACAGAGCCGGTGGTGCTGGTGCTATCACATCCACTGGTCCTGTAACCGACTATGCGGTGTTTAACAACATCAAGGCGATGCTACCTATCTTGCAACAAGCGCTCAAACTAACTCAGAGCAACCACACCCTATCTACTAACTTGCAAGCTCAAGCTATGGGATCTCAAAAAAATCGTGAATTTGCTAAAGACATTTACGCTTTAGCTCAAAACCAAAAGCAAATCCTTTCTAACGCTTCAAATATCTTCAATCTCTTTAATTCCATTCCTAAAGACCAACTTAAGTATTTGGAGAACGCTTACTTGAAAGTGCCGCATTTGGGTAAAACCCCTACTAACCCTTACAGACAGAATGTGAATTTGAATAAAGAAATTAATGCGGTTCAAAACAATGTAGCTAATTATGGCAATCGGATTGATTCGGCTTTAAGCGTGGCTAGAGATGTTTATAATTTAAAATCCAATCAAACAGAAATCGTAACCGCCTATAACAACGCTAAGAATTTGAGCGAAGAGATTTCTAAACTTCCCTATAATAAGGTCAATGTAACAAACATCGTTATGTCGCCTAAAGATTCTACAGCGGGTCAATACAACTACCAAATCAACCCAGAGCAGCAATCCAATCTTAATCAAGCTTTAGCGGCGATGAGCAATAACCCCTTTAAAAAAGTGGGCATGATCAGCTCTCAAAACAATAACGGCGCTTTGAACGGGCTTGGCGTGCAAGTGGGTTATAAGCAATTCTTTGGCGAAAGCAAAAGATGGGGGTTAAGGTATTACGGCTTCTTTGATTACAACCACGGCTACATCAAATCCAGCTTTTTCAATTCGTCTTCTGACGTATGGACTTATGGCGGTGGGAGCGATTTGTTAGTGAATATTATCAACGATAGCATTACAAGAAAGAACAACAAGCTCTCAGTAGGTCTTTTTGGTGGTATCCAACTCGCAGGGACTACATGGCTTAATTCTCAATACGTGAATTTAACAGCGTTCAATAACCCTTATAGCGCGAAAGTCAATACTTCCAATTTCCAATTCTTGTTCAATTTGGGTTTGAGAACCAATCTCGCTACAGCTAAGAAAAAAGACAGCGAACGTTCCGCGCAACATGGCATTGAACTAGGCATTAAAATCCCCACCATTAACACGAATTACTATTCTTTTTTAGGCACTAAGCTAGAATACCGAAGGCTTTATAGCGTGTATCTCAATTATGTGTTTGCTTATTAATGGTTTA
>NZ_JACTGH010000036.1:0-1126 GCF_014498195.1 Helicobacter pylori
TAGGATCACCCATGCAATTTCAAAAAACCTTATTTTCTTTATCTTTATCTCTATCTTTATTCTTATCTTTTGGTATCGCTGAAGAAAATGGGGCGTATGCGAGCGTGGGGTTTGAATATTCCATCAGTCATGCCGTTGAGCATAATAACCCTTTTTTAAATCAAGAACGCATCCAAACGATTTCTAACGCTCAAAATAAAATCTATAAACTCAATCAAGTCAAAAATGAAATCACAAACATGCAAAACACCTTTAATTACATCAACAACGCTTTAAAAAACAACTCCAAATTAACCCCCACTGAAATGCAAGCCGAGCAATACTACCTCCAATCCACCCTTCAAAACATTGAAAAAATAGTCATGCTTAGCGGTGGAATTGCATCTAACCCACAATTAGCCCAAGCGTTAGAAAAAATGCAAGAACCCATTACTAACCCTTTAGAATTAGCAGAAAACTTAAAAAATTTAGAATTACAATTCAATCAATCTCAAAACAACATGCTCTCTTCTTTATCTTCTCAGATCGCTCAAATTTCAAATTCCTTAAACGCTCTTGATCCTAGCTCTTATTCTAAAAACATTTCAAGCATGTATGGGGTGAGTTTAAGCGTGGGCTATAAGCATTTCTTCACTAAGAAAAAAAATCAAGGGTTGCGCTATTATTTGTTCTATGACTATGGTTACACTAACTTTGGTTTTGTGGGCAATGGCTTTGATGGTTTGGGCAAAATGAATAACCACCTCTATGGGCTTGGGATAGACTATCTTTATAATTTCATTGATAATGCAAAAAAACATTCGAGCGTGGGTTTTTATGTGGGCTTTGCTTTAGCGGGGAGTTCGTGGGTAGGGAGTGGTTTAGGCATGTGGGTGAGTCAAACGGATTTCATCAACAATTACTTGATTAATTATCAGGCTAAAATGCACACGAGTTTTTTCCAAATCCCTTTGAATTTTGGGGTTCGTGTGAATGTCAATAGGCATAATGGCTTTGAAATGGGCTTGAAAATCCCTTTAGCGGTCAATTCCTTTTATGAAACGCATGGCAAAGGGTTAAATACCTCTCTCTTTTTCAAACGCCTTGCGGTGTTTAATGTGAGTTACGTTTATAGTTTTTAGGGGGG
>NZ_JACTGH010000037.1:0-1052 GCF_014498195.1 Helicobacter pylori
TAATCCCCCTACCCCCCCTAAACGAACAAATCGCTATCGCTAACGTTTTAAGCGATTTGGATCATTATCTTTATTCTTTAGACGCCCTCATTCTTAAAAAAGAGAGCGTTAAAAAAGCTTTAAGCTTTGAACTATTGAGCCAAAGAAAACGCTTGAAAGGCTTCAATCAAGCTTGGCAAAGAGTGAGGCTTGGGGATATTGGAATAACTATAAGTGGATTAGTAGGAAAAACAAAGCAAGATTTTATCAATGGCAATGCTAAATATATTACATTTTTGAATGTTTTAAATAATGTCATAATAGATACTTCTATACTAGAAAATGTAAAAATATACCCAAATGAAAAACAAAATTCCTTTAAAAAATATGATTTATTTTTTAATACTTCTTCAGAAACTCCAAAAGAGGTAGGCATGTGTGCCGTGCTTTTAGATGATATAGACCAAGTTTTTTTGAATAGTTTTTGTTTTGGTTTTAGAATATTTGACAAGGCAGTTGATAGCTTGTTTTTATCATACTTAATTAATAGCGAAATAGGCAGAAAAGCTTTTGAAAATTTAGCGCAAGGTTCAACACGATACAATTTATCAAAGAGTGGTTTTAATAATGTTTGTCTCATTTTACCTCCCCTAAACGAACAAATCGCTATCGCTAATATTTTAAGCGATGTGGATCATGAAATCATTAGCCTTAAAAACAAAAAACGCCAATTTGAAAACATCAAAAAAGCTTTAAACCACGATTTAATGAGCGCTAAAATCAGGGTTTTAAAAAAATAAGTTTTACAACAAAAATAAAACCTAAAAAAGGCTAAAAAGCATTTTTTACAATCAAACAATAAAAGAGCTTGGTTTTAATCAAGTGATAATTTTTTAAGGCGGTCTTCTTGGGGTTAGGGGGTTTTTAGTTGGGGGTTGTAGGGGAGAGTTATTTCAAAATGCCCCCCTATCCCCTTAAAAAAATAAATTTTATAACAAAATGACCAGTGCCCCAAAAGTCAAGGACAAACCCGCTTGAAAAGGAAACCCCTAAGCTTTTAAACTCAGGGGAAC
>NZ_JACTGH010000038.1:0-529 GCF_014498195.1 Helicobacter pylori
ACTTTAAACACCCTGAAAACATAAGATCGAGTTTAGATCATGATGCTATTACCCACATACTCAAAAGGCATGGCGTTAATTCTGTTAATGTCAAAAATGGAGAAAGCCCTATCACTTACGAAGATATCGCTAATTATAGATATATCGTTAATAACGCTGATGCAATTCTTAGGACTATAGACAAATACAACCAAGAAGCTATAACGGCGTTTAAACAAATCAACGGCTATGCGGTAGTGGTAGAGCAAGCGATCAATAAGAAAAATGAATTAGTTTTAAAAACGATGTATAAGAGTAACGGAGATTATAAGAATAATGATGTTTATAAAGAATTTTCAAGCACCTCACTCAACGCTAACGCGAAGGTGCCCCATAGGTTGAGTTCCTATAGTGGTGCTACAGATAATCCTACACCAAAACCGCTAACAGATCAAGAGGATTTATTAAAAACAAGCGAAAATTTAAACGAAACCACACCAACACCTACAAATTTAAGCCCCTTAGAACAAGCCAACGCCGAAAAGTTAGC